>NZ_CP102268.1:2664000-2983500 GCF_025148285.1 Marvinbryantia formatexigens DSM 14469
CTGCCCTCTTATTCCTTATCTTTTCTGCTATCGCTGTCTGGGTCCCCATTGCATCTATGGTTACAATCTGCCCTTTTACCTGTATTTTCTCCAGTAACTCAGGAATGGCTGTTATCTCATTGCTCTTTTCCCCGACAGCCTTCTGCCCAAGGCAGTACCCGTCTTCCTTACTCCACGCGGAAACAATATGGCCGGGTTTCTCTCCATTCCTCTTATTGGAACGCATGGTTTTACCATCAATACATATGATTTTTTTCAGCAGTTCCCCTTCGTTCCTGTTTAACCGCTCCTGCCATTTCCCATAAAGCTGCTGCAGGATCTCCGGTGACACCATTCCCATAACCCGCCGCAGGGTATCATGCGATGGCGGACCATTTTTCAGTTCAATGTACTTACGCAAATAATCCTGATAATCCTCAGCAAACAGGGCCATTTCTACCCAGTCATCTGCATTTGCAAGAGTCGCAAACAGCACAATTACCAGGATATCCTTTAACGTATGCCGGACTTTGCTTTGTTGGCGGCTGTCTTCAATATATTCCATCCATTCTAATAATTCCTGCATATCTTCACTCCCCTTTTCTTTTATTTTAACAGAAAAGAGGCGTGTTCACAATTTGTTTACTCATGCGTTTGTCGTGGGGCGACACCACGGACAAAACGGCTTATACGAACTGGTATAAATCGGTGTACCTGCCAACCAGACAGGAAGAAGCAGAGGGAGGAGTGTAAAAAATGCTGAAACGGGAGATTGAGATCTGTGGGAAAAAGGTGGCGTTCCGTTCTTCGGCCACCATCCCCCGGCTGTACCGGGCGAAGTTTAAGAGGGACATTTTCAAGGATCTTTCCAAGCTGGAGAAATCCTACAAAGGCAGGACCGAGGAGGGGGAGGAATTCCAGATCGAGGATCTGGAAATCTTCGAGAACGTGGCTTATATCATGGCTTACCATGCGGACAATTCCATCCCTCCGACCATTGAGGAATGGCTGGACCAGTTTGACATGTTCTCCATCTATGAAGTCCTGCCGCAGATCCTGGAACTGTGGGGACAGAACATGATGGTGGAGGTGCAGGCAAAAAAAGAGTTGGCAGGAGTACAAGGGAAATGACAACGCCCCTGTTCCTCCTGCGTTGTGTGGAACTTGGCATTGCAATCTCTGACCTGGACCTTCTTATGATTGGCCTCGTCATTGATATGTGGACAGAAAAAGGAAACGATGATGTGAAATACAAAAAAGTGGCCCGTGAAGCCACCCAGGAAGATTTCGATGCCTTTTAGAGTGGCTATGATAAAAGGAATGCCCCGCTGGGAAACCGGCGGGGCACAGTCTTATTCGTCACTTGTATGTTCTTACAGGGAGTTATTTGCTTTTTCTATGAGTGCTTCTTCCAGAGTGATATCAGAGGGAATCACACCGAGAAGGGCGTTTGCCATTGCAATGCGGTCTGCATGGGGATTGGACAGCATTGCAAGAATTTTTCCATTGTTGGAAATGAGAATATTTTCAGTTTCTGCAAGTTGCAGATATTTATCAAGGTTTTGTTTTAATTCTGTGACAGTAATTATCATGCATTGGACCTCCAGGTTATATTGAAATTAGTATGGTTTTCATTATGAAAAACAAAAAAAGAGGGCCCTCAGGTCCTCCCACGGTTTCAGTCCTCGCAAGTATCTGAAACCTGATCACTGGTATAAAGTTTACCGTAAGGAATAAAAAAAGTCAATATTTTTAAAGAAATGCAGGCTTTGGGAGGCATCAATATATTTTAGCACCATTTGGAAATCATAAAATTTTCCCACTCCTTGACTTGTGGCTGAATTTAGGGTAAAATAAAGCCACAAGAAAGGAGGTGCTTTTATGCAGATTATTCCTATGCGTGATTTGAAAAACACGGTCGAGGTAGAACGGCGCTGTGCTGAAGAAAATGGACCGGTTTATGTAACGAAGAATGGATATGGCCGTCTGGTTGTCATGGATATTGAGTATTACGAACGGACCATGCAGAAAATGTATGAAGCGAAAACGATCATGGAAGGTTTGGAGGATGTAAAAGCAGGACGGACTGTGGATGGAGAAAAAGCGATCAGCGATATAAGGAGAAAATATGGAATCTAAATGGGGCTATCAGTTGACGCAGAAAGCGGATGCCGATTTGGATGACATTGTGGGATATATCGCTGTGGAATTGGCAAACCCAAAGGCAGCACCGGATTTTGTGGACAAATTGCAGGGAGCGATTGAGGAGGCCCGGTCTTTCCCGGAAAGCGGTTCTTTAGTCGTGAATGAATTTGTACCAAATACGGAGATCAGAAAAAAACTGGTGGGTAATTATATTATGTATTATCTGCCGGATTTTGATGAAAAAATGATTTTTGTCCTGCGGATTATTTATGGCAGAAGGAACATGGATGAAATTTTGCGGCAGCTAAATGTATAGTGTGAAAAAAGAATAATGAAATTACACAAGGCATCGGTCAATGAATGATCGGTGCTTTCTTTATGCTCGGAAAAATGTTTATAGATTTCCGGGCTTTTCTTTTGCACATTTTTAGGAGGTGAGGAACAGTGGCAAGCAGGATCAAGGGCATCACGATTGAGATTGGGGGCGATACAACAGGGCTTGATAAAGCCTTAAAAAGCGTTAATTCGTCCATCACCCATACCCAGAGTGCCTTAAAAGATGTCAATAAGCTGCTGAAGCTGGACCCCGCCAACACAGAAACAGAAGTTATTAAAAGATGCCATTTCCTCTACCAAGGAAAAACTGGATGCCTTAAAACAGGCGCAGGCACAGGCAAAGGAGCAGCTGGAGAATGGCGACTTAGGGCAGGACAAATACGATGCCCTCCAGCGTGAGATCATCGAGACCGAGCAGGAATTAAAGCGGCTCCAGGAGCAGGCGGCGACCACCAGCACGGCCCTTGCGAAGATTGATGAGATCGGCGGCAAGATGGAGAACCTGGGTAATTCCATTGCCGGCGTTGGGAAAACGATCATGCCGATCTCCACAGGGGTTGCCGGTCTGGGGATCGCGGCAGTCAAGACAGCTGCGGATTTTGATTCTGCCATGAGCCAGGTGGCGGCGGTATCCGGGGCAACCGGGGATGACTTACAGTCCCTCCGGGATAAGGCCCGTGAGATGGGCGAGAAAACCAAGTTCTCCGCATCCGAGGCGGCGGAGGCCATGAACTATATGGCCATGGCCGGCTGGAAATCGAAAGACATGATCTCCGGCATTGACGGCATCATGAACCTTGCCGCCGCATCGGGAGAGGACCTGGCGACTACATCGGATATTGTCACCGATGCCTTGACCGCCTTCGGACTGACCGCAGCGGACTCCGGGCATTTCGCGGATATTCTTGCGGCGGCATCCTCCAATGCGAACACCAACGTGTCCATGATGGGGGAAACCTTCAAGTATTGTGCGCCGATTGCTGGCGCGCTTGGTTTTTCCGCAGAAGATACCGCCGAGGCAATCGGCCTGATGGCAAACGCGGGTATCAAATCCTCTCAGGCAGGTACTTCCCTTCGTACCATTATGAATAACCTTGCCGGGGATGTGAAGATCAGCGGGCAGGCCATCGGGGATGTGACCATTGCCACAACGAACGCGGACGGCAGCATGCGGAGCCTGTCGGATATCCTGGCAGACTGTCGTACTGCTTTTGGAAAGCTGACGGAGTCTGAAAAAGCACAGGCAGCAGAATCCCTGGTAGGCAAGAACGCCATGAGCGGGTTCCTTGCCCTTATGAACGCTGCACCTGCGGATATTGAAAAGTTAAGCGGCGCCATTGACAACTGCGATGGCACGGCTGAGAAGATGGCGGCTACCATGCAGGATAACCTGATGGGGCAGCTTACCATCTTAAAGAGTCAGTTGGAGGAACTTGCCATTTCCTTTGGCGAGATGCTGATGCCCGTGATCCGCAGCATTGTGACGAAAATACAGGAGTTTGTGGATAAGTTAAATGGCATGGATGAAGGCACCCGCCAGATGGTCTTGAAAGTAGGGCTTTTGGTGGCGGCGCTTGGGCCGTTCCTGGTGATCCTCGGTACTACGATAGCCAAGATCGGCACGGCCATGAAAGGGTTTGTACAGTTGGCGAACGGCTTTAACAAACTGAAAGTGGCAGTGCAGGGCGGCACGGGGCTGTTTGGAAAACTAGGTGCGGCACTGGGCGGCATCTCGGCTCCCGTTGTGGCAGTGGTGGCAGTCATCGGGACACTGGTGGCTGCTTTTCTGCATCTGTGGAATACCAATGAGGGATTCCGGGAGGCCATCATCGGAACCTGGAATACCATCAAAGAGACGGTCAGTACTTTCTGCCAGGGAATCGTGGACCGGCTGAATGCCCTGGGCTTTAGTTTCCAGGACATCACGCAGGTGATCTCAGCGGTATGGAATGGTTTCTGTTCCCTGCTTGCCCCGGTCTTTGAAGGCGCGTTTCAGGCAATCGCCGCAGTGCTTTCCACGGTGCTGAACGTGATCACTGGTATTTTAGATGTGTTTATCGGGCTGTTTACCGGGAACTGGTCGCAGATGTGGACGGGGATTCAAACGATTTTCTCCGGGGTATGGGAGGGAATCAAGGGTGTCCTTTCGGCAGCGGTCGGTATCATCCAGGGCATTGTGGATGTGTTCCTCGGCTGGTTCGGTACGAGCTGGAGCGAGGTCTGGACGAATATCAAGACCTTCTTTGAGGGTATCTGGAACGGTATTGTAGCTTTCTTCTCCGGCATTTGGGAGACCATCACGAACGTGGTGCAGACAGGGATCATGCTGATTGGCTCCATTCTGAGTGCTGCCTTTGACATTATCACGCTGCCTTTCCAGTTTATCTGGGAGAACTGTAAAGAGATTATCACGGGTGCATGGAACGCCATCAAATCGGTGGTATCTACAGCCATCCATGCGGTTTCTAGTGTGATCTCCTCCGTGATGTCCGTCATCCAAAATGCCATTTCGACTGTCTGGACGGCGATCAGCACAAAGATTTCCACGGTGCTGAACACGATAAAATCCGTGGTGACTACGGTATTTAACGCCATTAAGTCGGTGGCTTCCACAGTATGGAACGGTATCAAATCCGCCATTTCTACTGTGGTGGACGGAATCAAGAGCAAGGTTTCGTCTGTATTTAATGCGGTCAAGAGTACGGTGACTTCTGTATTCAATGGCATTAAAAGTACCACCACTTCCGTCTGGAACGGTATCAAGACCGCCATTATCACCCCGATTGAGGCGGCGAAAAACACCATCAAGGGGATTGTGGATAAGATTACCGGATTCTTCTCCAGCATGAAGATTTCCCTGCCGCACATCAAGCTGCCGCATTTCAGAATTTCCGGCAGCCTGTCCATTGCGCCGCCGAGTGTGCCGCACCTGTCGATTGACTGGTACAAAGAAGGCGGTATCATGACGCGGCCGACACTGTTTGGCATGAACGGCACAAACTTAATGGCTGGCGGTGAAGCCGGGGCAGAAGCGATCCTGCCATTGAAAGGTTTTTACAGTCAGCTGGAGAGTATCCTTTCTAACCGGATGGATACCAGCACCATGGAGCGTTACCTATCCATCATTGCGGCAAACAGCAGCAAGGGCATCTATCTGGAGGACGGAACACTGGTAGGGCATCTGCTCCCGGCCATTGACAGTAAACTGGGGCAGATGCAGAAGCTGAACAGGAGGTTGAGCCTATGAGACCAGATGTAAAACTAAATAATATGTGGCTGTCTGGTCTTGGGTGGCTGCGGGAGAGCATCCATTTCCCAACACCCCAGTCCCAGAGTAATACCATAGTGGTGCCGGGGCGGAATTCCCCGATCCGGTACACGGAAGCGTTGGGGCGGGTATCCTACCAGCCCCGGAGCTTTGAAATCATACTCTCCATGCTTGGCACCAGGGAGCAGTTTAATCAAAAGGTCAGTGCGGTGGTGAACCCGTTTGCCGGACAGCTGGTGAAAGTGGTTTGCAGCGAGGAACCGGGGCTGTATGCCATCGGCACACTGGAAATGGCCCCGGCCTATGATCCTCTGACCGGAAAAGGGCAGCTTACCATTTCCTGTTCCGATGGGGATTCCTACCGTTACCATGTGGAAGAAACCGTTATCACCGTGACGGGCGGAGGGAATGTCATTCTGGATAATGACTATATGCCTGTGGTCCCGGTCATCACAGCCACGGCGGAAACGGCGCTGAGCT
This sequence comes from Marvinbryantia formatexigens DSM 14469, assembly GCF_025148285.1. Taxonomy (NCBI): domain Bacteria; kingdom Bacillati; phylum Bacillota; class Clostridia; order Lachnospirales; family Lachnospiraceae; genus Marvinbryantia; species Marvinbryantia formatexigens. The sequence goes on from NZ_CP102268.1 coordinate 2,670,209, forward strand.
GGCAGATCGGTACAGATACCTTCCGAAAAACAGTCAGTTCCGGCACCTGGGAGTTTCCTGAAATGGAATTGCAGGCTGGAAGAAATGTGGTGTCTGTCACTGGAAATGGAACTGTGACCTTCCGGTACCGGGAGGGATGCCTATGAGATTATTCCGTATCTATGTGGACGGGACGCTGTTTTACCATCCGCAGTTATCGAAACTGGCAGTCACGGAGGCGAAGGTGGAGGAGGATGCGGAGAACATTGACAGCCTGACGCTGTCGGCTCCTTATAACCATCCGTATTTGCATAGCATTAAACCAATGGCCTCTGTGATCGTTTGCAAAAAAGGGAATGAAACGGTTTTTGAGGGGCGGGCGCTGGATGACGGCAGTGATTTTTATAACACCCACACATGGACCTGTGAATCGGCTCTTTCCTATTTGAAGGACAGCCAGCAGCCGCCCTATAACTACAAAGGGAGCTTAAGAGGGCTTTTCGAGTATTTCATAACTGAACACAACAAAAGTGTGGAGGAGCGGAAGCAGTTCACGGTGGGAGAAGTAACGGTGGTCGATAACAATGATTATGTGGCTTACAGCTGTTCGGATTATTCCATGACGATGGACGCCATCCGGGAGAAACTGATCAATACCCATGGCGGGTACCTGCGTCTCCGGTATACCAGTTCCGGTAAGGTGTTGGATTATTTGGCGGATTTTACGGAAGCCTCCCTTCAAAAAGTGGAGTACGGAAAGAACCTGACCGATGTGAAGATCACGTTTGACCACACAGAACGGGTAACAGCACTCATTCCCCTTGGGGCAAAGGTCAAGACCACGGATGAGGACGGCAATGAGGTGGAAACGGACGAGCGAGTCACCATCGAAGCCGCCAACGATGGGAAGAACTATGTGTTTGATGAGGATGCGGTCAAAGAGATCGGCTGGATATGGGCAACGGAAGTGTGGGAGGATGTAACACTTTCTTCCAACCTTCTTAGGAAAGCGAAGGCCCGCATCGCAGAGCTGGCGAAGGGCATCACCAGCATGGAGCTGACCATTGTGGATGAATCGGATACTGGCGCGGACATTGCGGATATCCATGCAAGGCAGTATGTGTACTGTTCTTCCCCGCCCCATGGGATTGACGGGCGGTATCTGTGCATCCAGAGGACGCGGGATTATCTGAATCCTTCCGGCAACACCATCACCATCGGGGCAAGCGGTATCCGGCTGACTGCCATCAGTGCGAAGCAGAACCAGAACTTAAGCACACTGGAGCAGGATATCCTGGGGCAGACGGAGAAAATCGAGAACATCTTCGGGAAAGTCGAGGATATCACCACAGCGAAAATGTACCGGACAGAGCTGGTGGTGGAAGGCACGAGCATCTTCCGGGATAAAGGGCAGCAGAGTATTTTAAGATGCAGGGTATTGTCCTGGGATAAGGATATCACAGATACCCTTCCTGCTTCCGCTTTTTGCTGGCACAGGAAATCCGGCAATGCGGAAACGGATGCCGACTGGGACGGCCTGCACAAAGGAATGAAAAGCGTAACCATATCAACTGAGGACGTGCTAGACAATGCGTCCTTTTATTGTGAAGTCACCATTTAACTTTTTATCATCTGAAGGAGGAACAAGAAATGCCTACTATCTTAACATCCAGCCAGCAGACTTTTGTGGACATCACAGACCAGCGGAAGCTGTCGGCCTATATCACGTCCAACCTGCCGAAAACGCAGAGTGAGGACCCGAACACCTTACCTCACGCTTATGCGCCGAACTGGGAAACATCCCATCTGGTGCTGACCCCGGTGATCTTCTTAGACCAGACCAACGTGGCCCTGGATGCATCCGGGCTGACCATTTCATGGAAACGAAAAGACGGAACAGGAGCAGAGAGCGCCCTGTCATCGGGAGAAACGGTGTCCGGCGGCATCCTGACGGTCAGCCAGAACAAGCTTTCGGCATCTTCCTCTGGGATGATCACTTATATCTGTTATATCAGCTACTACGATTCGGAAACCAAGAACACGGTCAACATTTCTTCTGACATTACCTACACGCTGGTAAAGAATGCGGAGAACGCAAAACTGGCCTATGTGACGGCGGATACCTATGTGTTCAAGTACCGTGTACGAAAGACCTGGGCAGACGCAGCATCCCAGAAAGGCGCATTCCACAGCCTTGCCAATGCGAAGAAGTGTGCTGATGAGAATGCCGGGTATTCCGTGTTCGATGAATCCGGCAAGAATCTCTATATCGGGAAACAGACTGCCTTTCAGCCGTATCTGGTGAAGGTGTCTGTCTCGGACCTGCGTATCCGCAAAGGTCCCGGAACCGATAAGGCCAAGACCGGAAAGTACACGGGTACAGGTGTCTTTACGATTGTCGAGGAAGCGGACGGCCCCGGTGCATCCAAGTGGGGGCTTTTGAAAGCATACCAGAAAAATCGTGATGGCTGGGTGAGCTTGGATTTTGCACAGAGAGTATAAGTAAAGAGTGACAGGGGGGGGTATGTTTCTGCCGGCTGCATTGGATGTGGCCGGCAGAAACTGTATTGTAGATTTATGAAAGAAGGTCAATATTCCCGTCTTTACATAACAGAAGGGAGTGTGTTTGGAATGGAAGAAAGAAAAGTGCAGGTTCTTAATGCGCCGATAGCGGCAGTACCAGAAAAAAAGCAGTTTACGCAGGAAGAACTGCAGCGGGAATATGACTATATACGGGCGGAAAAACTGACCAGGAAACTGTACAATCTTGGGTTGATTACTATAGAAGAATTTGACAAAATCATGGCGTTAAACCGGGAATCTTTCTCTCCGGCATTGGCAAGGATTATGCCCTGAAATGCTTGCTATAGAGGAACTTTGACGGTAACATGTCACATACCGGAAAGGAAGGTGAGTGGATGAAAAGGATAACAAAGATTGATAAGGTAGAACCTCTTATCCCTAAAAAGCTCCGGGTGGCGGCTTACTGCAGGGTATCAACAGGAAGTGACGAACAGTTGGCAAGCCTGGAGGCACAAAAATCCCATTATGAGTCTTTCATAAAAGCAAATCCAGAATGGGAGTTTGCGGGAGTCTATTATGACGAAGGAATAACCGGAACCAAGAAAGAAAAAAGAACACAGCTGTTAAGGCTGATTTCAGATTGCGAAGCACACAAGGTTGATTTCATTGTTGTAAAGTCTATCAGCCGGTTCGCAAGGAATACAACGGATTGCCTGGAACTGGTGCGGAAACTAACGGACCTTGGCGTCTTCATCTATTTTGAAAAGGAAAATATCAATACCCAGTCCATGGAGAGCGAACTGATGCTTTCTATCCTGAGCAGCCTTGCGGAGAGCGAGTCCGTTTCAATTTCTGAAAACAGCAAATGGGGAGTCAAGAGAAGGTTCCAGAACGGCACGTTCAAGATTTCCTATCCGCCATACGGATATGATTATGTGGACGGGGGAATGGAGATCAACCCGGAGCAGGCAGAGATTGTAAAATATATTTTTGCACAGGTGCTATCTGGAATCGGTACACACCAGATAGCAGATGAACTGAATGCCAGGAAAGTGCCCACAAAAAAGGGTGGGAAATGGACGGCATCGACGATCCGGGGGATGATCTATAACGAGAAGTATGTGGGGGATGTGATCTTCCAGAAAACCTATACGGATGAGCACTTTAGCAGGCATACGAACTATGGGGAGAAAGACCAGTACCTGATGCAATGCCACCATGAACCGATCATCAGCCGTGAGGATTTTGAGGCTGCCGGGGCAGTCCTCAATCAGAGGCGGCTGGAAAAGGGAATCACAAAAGGCAGCGGGAAATATCTGAACCGGTATCCGTTCTCAGGGAAAATTGTCTGTTCGGAATGCGGCGGCAAATTTAAATGGAGGATACACAGCAAAAACGGCGGAAAGTATGTGGCATGGTGCTGTGGGAAACATATCGATGACGTCACAGCGTGTTCCATGAAATTCATCCGCAATGCGGATGTGGAGAAAGCCTTTGTGACGATGATGAACAAACTGGTTTATGGACGGAGGTTTGTGCTGAGGCCCCTGCTGGAAAGGTTGAGGGAGATGGACCGGTCGGACAGTTTCAGCATGATACAGGAATTGGAATTGAAGATGGAGAAAAATGCGGAGCAGAGACAGATACTCACTGGCCTGATGGCGAAAGGGTATCTGGAACCTGCTCTTTTTAATAAGGAAAACAATGAGTTATTGCAGGAAGCGGCGGAACTGGAGTTGCAAAAGAATGGGCTTTCCCATTCTGTAAACGGGGAAATGGTAAAGACCGGGGAAGTGGAGGCACTTTTGAAATTTGCAGAGAAGGGTGAGATGCTCACAGCCTTTGACGGGGAACTCTTTGGAAGGTTTGTGGAGCAGATTATCGTATATTCCAGAACCGAGGTCGGTTTCCAGATGAAATGCGGACTCACGCTCAGGGAAAGGATGTGATGGGGTGGGACTTACACCATATGGATACCGGATTGAGGAAGGACGTGCGGTGATTGATGAGGAGCAGGCAGAAAGGGTCAGGAAACTGTACCGGGGTTATTTATCGGGACTTGCCTTGATGCCGGCCGCAAAGCAGGCGGGGATTGAGACTTGGCATGGTTCTGCTAAACGGTTATTGCAGAACAGGCATTACCTTGGGGATGCGTATTACCCGGCGATCATTGACCGGGAGACGTTTGACAAGGCGGAGCAGGAACTTAAAAAACGGGCAGAAAAGCTGGGAAGGGTATGGGAACAGAAGGAAGAAGAAAAAGTTACCTATCCGGTGGATTTCTCCATAAAACCGATGGAGAAACAATATGAAGATCCATTTATGCAGGCAGAATATGCCTATAGTCTGATAGAAAGTGAGGGTTAGATATGAGGCAGATAGTTGGAAATCCGACGGTTACCGTTATCCCGGCCAGACCGCGTATGGGACTGGGAAGGAATAACGAAGAAAGACAAAAGATCCGTGTGGCTGCCTACTGCCGCGTCTCTACGGACAGTGATGAGCAGGCCACAAGTTATGAAGCGCAGATAGAGCATTACACGGCATTTATCAAAAAGAATCCCGATTGGGAATTTGCCGGAATATTCGCAGATGATGGAATCTCCGGAACGGATACCCGGAAACGGGAAGAATTTAACCGTATGATTGAAGAGTGCATGGAAGGGAAAATCCAGATGGTCATTACAAAGTCCATCAGCCGTTTTGCAAGGAATACACTGGACTGCCTGAAATATATCCGGCAGCTGAAGGACAGAGGCATCCCCGTATTTTTTGAAAAGGAAAACATCAATACAATGGATGCGAAAGGCGAAGTCATGCTGACCATTATGGCGTCTTTGGCACAGCAGGAAAGTGAGTCATTGAGCCAGAATGTGAAGATCGGCCTGCAGTACCGTTACCAGCAGGGACTCGTACAGGTCAACCACAACCGTTTCCTCGGATATACGAAAGACACTGAGGGGCATCTGGTCATTGAGCCGGAGGAAGCAGAAGTAGTCAAACGAATCTACCGGGAATACCTGGAAGGGGCAAGCCTTTTGCAGATTGGGAAAGGGCTGGAGGCGGAAGGTATCCTTACCGGGGCAGGGAAGAAAAAATGGAGACCGGAGACTATAAAGAAAATCCTGCAGAATGAAAAATATATCGGAGATGCGCTGCTTGCGAAAACATATACAGTGGATTTTCTCACGAAAAAGCGGGTAAAGAACAACGGGATTGTACCGCAGTATTATGTGGAGAACAGCCATGAGCCGATTATTCCCCGTGACCTTTATATGCAGGTGCAGGAAGAAATGGTACGGCGGGCAAACTTGCACAGCGGGGAAAACAGGAAGAAAAGGGTTTACAGCAGTAAATATGCGTTATCCAGCATTGTTTACTGCCCGAAATGCGGTGAAATTTACCGCAGGATTGCGTGGAATAACAGAGGAAAGCGTTCTACGGTGTGGCGGTGCTGCACCCGCGTGGAACACGGACCAGAAGGATGTGATGCGCCGACGATCCAGGAGTCAGAGTTGCAGGAGGCGGTGGCAAGGGCGATCAATGACCTGCTAGGCAGCAGAGATTCTTTCCTGCCCATCCTGCAGGCAAATATCCTTCAGGTGCTTGAGAATAACAGCAGTGATAAGATCGCAGAGATTGACTGCAGGCTGGTAGAACAGCAGCAGAAACTACTGAAACTGGCAAATGGAAAGAAGGATTACAACGCTGTGGCTGATGAAATCCACAGCCTCCGGGAGCAGAGGCAAAAGGTATTGGCACAGGACGCGAAACGTGACGGGCAGAAGAAGCATATCGAAGAGTTGAAAGCATTCCTGGAGGAACAGAAGGATATACCGATAGAGTATGATGAGCAGCTGGTCAGACGGCTGGTGGAAAAGGTAACCATTTATGATGAGAGGATAGTAGTGGAATTTAAGTCCGGAGTGGAGATAGAAGCGGATAGATAGGCATGGCATGGAGGCATCCAGCAGGTTCAGACGAACTTGTGGGATGCCTTTTTTTCGTGGGGGAATGGGGAATGAGTGTGGATATAAAGGAATATGAGGATTGTGTTTAGCAACCATGTGGTTTATAATGGAAATGTCAGGAGGAGTGAAAATGACAACATCTGATATGATTCGGGAACTTTGTGAAAAAATGAATATCAGCATCTCAGAGCTTGCTCGGAGGATTGGGCAGTCACCGCAGAATTTTAATAAGAAGTTGCAGCGGGGAACTGTTAGTGTGGAGGAAATGATTACTATTGCGAATGTGCTGGGAATCACATTTGAACAACGGTTTATTTTAGAAAATGGAAGTGAAATACGGTTTAATAACATTGGAGGAAGGTAGATGTCAACATTAAATGAATTGGAGTATTACTGCCATGAAGAGAATTCTTTTGGAGCATTAATGTTTATAGGGGAATGGGGATGTGGAAAAACGTATTTGATTGAGCATGAACTGGCGGATCGATTAGGCGAAGGTTTTATAGTTATTCGTATTTCCTTATTTGGGGAGTCATCGATAGAAAGTATCAATCGTAAAGTTCAAAAAGCATATTTTCAAGAAGTAATGTTGAATATGGGAGGAAACGTAGAGGAACTTGTGAAGGTGGTTCCCGGAGTTACGGATAAAAAGGCTTCGCAGATTGGTGAAGGTATCAATAAGGCTGCTGGAAAATTTGAGGAAATGTCGGATAAGTTAAATAAAAGCAAGTTTGGAAGGTTCGTTCACTTTGCAGCAGAAATGGCAAAGAAGATACCGGGAGCAGATAAGGTATTAGCTTTAAATCCAAGTGAGTGTATGCCTATTGAAGCGAGTATTGCAGATAAAAAAGTCATTTTAGTTTTTGATGATTTGGAAAGAAGTACTGTTGATGAAGTGACTGTTTTAGGATGTATCAATGAGTATTGTGAGAATAAACATATTAAAACTATTATTGTTGCAAATGAAGAAAAAATACTAGAGAAAAACTTTGGACAAGAAGTGGATGCGAATCAAGAAACTAGTTTCGATAAAACAATGCATACGGACACTGCGGTCAAAATCAAATATTCAGAAATAAAAGAAAAAATAGTGGTGAGAACTATAAAGAATATCCCAGATTACAAGAGTATATTTACTGAAATAATAACTGATTATAATACGCAGAATGAAGAATATAAAAATTTCTTGATAGAAAATAAAATGTGTTTAGTAAATGTTTTTACAAGTGGCAGTATTGCTAATATTAGAAGCATCAAATGTGCAATACAAGACTTTCAAAGAGTTTTTATTGAATTGAGAAAGAAAGGAATTGAAGATGACCTGCCAATATACTTCCAGACCTTTGTTGCGTATACATTGCTGATAAAAACAGGAAGAATTCCTAAATCAGAAAGATATGGGTATCTATTTTGTGATTCAGAAATTGAAAAAGAATATCCGGGTTACTATGTGAGAAGATATATGCTGCCTGGAGTAAGGGAGTGGCTAACAGAAGGTAAATGGAATGAGCAGAATATATGTGATGATATAGATAAAATGCTTGAAGTGAAGAAAGGCGCAGAACCAAAAGATCTCGTGAGGAATTTACGCTTGATAGATCTTGAAGAAGATACGATTAAGAAGGGTTTACCGAAAGTATTGGAAATGGCTTATGCCGGAACGCTGGACATTGATGACTACATTACATTATTAGGTAATATGTATTGGGCAAGAACTATTTCTTATGAATTACCAGAAAAACCGGATATGAAGAAGTTAGAAACAGGTGTTGAAAAATGTTTAGAGATTTTATGCAATAGTGATGAGGCAGATACAAGAGTCAGGAAAATGATTTCACCAAATGATATGCATCTTCTGTCTGAGGATGAAAAACGTATTTATATGAAAATTTGTGACTTTAGAGATAAAGAATTGCAGATGTTTGCAATAAATAAAAGAAAATATTTAAGAGCACTGAAATCCGGGAAGATGGCTGAAATATATGAGTGTGAAAATAAACGTTTCAATATTTTTGACGATGAATTGGCATCTGCGGTGGCAGATTGTTTTAAGGTACTTCCAAATTCAGATCGCCCCTCTTTTTCAGGCGTGTTTTGTAAAATGTGGAATTTAAGAATTGGTTCACAGGATTTATTAATTAAAGAATCAATTCCGGGACTGATGAAACTGAAAGATGGGCTTTCTCAGATAAAAACTGATGAAGAAGGAAATGGATATGGTTTGAAAGCTGCTTTGACTAAAAACTTTATGCAGGATGTCGAAGGGACTGTAACAAAAATGAAAGAAAGGCTAGATGAAATGGAAGCTTCAAAAGATGGTGGAGAACAAGGGTAAAGTGGACACAATTTTTAGAAATATCTGTGGATGGTGGGAAAATGTATTTAAAAAAACTTATTATAAAAAATTTTAGAATATTTGATGAAATGGGTATAGAACTTATTTTTAATAAGGGCGTAAATGCAATTATTGGAGAAAACAATTCTGGTAAATCTTCTGTAATAGATGCGCTTAGGATTGTTTATTCAACTGTGACATATAGAAAAGACATATTCTTTTCAAAGTCGGATTTTCATGTTTGTGAAGATGGAACAGTGGTAGACTACACTCAATTTGATGTGTATTTGGAGGATGTACCTCGTAGAATGACGGAAATCTGGAATCCACAAAGTGAGAGTGGCATGGGAGGGGATTTTCATATTAAGTTTGAAAAATATATCGCTCCCAATGGAACTGAAAAGGTTCGGTCAGTTTATTGGGGATTTGGAACAGAAGGAAATCAATTATCTTCAGATACATTTGAGGCAACAGATGTAGTTTTCTTGGGGGCACTGCGAGATTCAGAAAGTGAGATGAAACCTTCAAGAAACAGTAAACTGGCACAATTACTTCGAAATTTGGTTCCAGAAGAAGCTGTTAGGGAAGAATTAGTTCAGATTTTGAATAACGCAAATAATGATTTGTTGAAAAAAGAACAGTTAAAAAAGACGAGAAATACAATAAATCAAAATCTTGCAAGAATTGAACAGGAATTTTTAAATCAACAGATTGATATTGGCTTAGTAGAACCGAGGTTTGATTCAATTGCATCTTCCCTACGCGCATGGGTTAAGCCAAAATGGATTCTAATAAATAAGGAAGATGCTGTTTATGAAACGGCACATACATATTTTCAAAGTAATATGGATCTGAAAAAAATACAAGATGATGCAAAGGGCATATATTTTGAAATCTCTATTTTGGATAGTGAGACTGAACTTGACAAGAAAGTAGCAGATAGAATTAGTGAAATAGCGAATAAATCTTTTGAACTATATCAGAATGGCTTGGGATATAATAATTTGTTGTTTATGTCAGCAGTACTTGGTGATATGGCAATTGAGAGGGGTGGAGTTTATCAAAATCTTTTGTTAGTCGAAGAACCAGAGGCCCATCTGCATCCGCAACTACAGGAATTGGTACATGATTTTTTATCAGATGCAAATAAAAATGATGGTAATATCCAGATAATTTATACATCACATTCTCCTACGCTGGCTTCAAAAATAGATATAGATAATATTAATTTGTTATATGAGTATGGGCATAAGAAATATTGTTTGCCTTTCTCACAAACAAACCTAACAGAGGAGAATAAAAAATATTTACAGAGGTACTTGGATGTAACAAAATCTCAGATGTTTTTTGCGCGAGGAATTTTATTTGTAGAAGGAATCAGTGAAGCAATTTTACTTCCGGCAATGGCGAAGGCATTGGGCAGACCTTTTGAAAAGTATGCGGTAGAATTGGTCAATGTAGATAGTGTTGCATTTACACCATTTGTAAATCTCTTATCATCTGATAAAGTTAAGACCTGTTTTTCAAAAGTGTCCGTTATTACGGATGATGACAGATGTGCTAAAAAGAATGAAAAAGACTATATTGACAAAAATTATGATTATGATGATGTCAGTAGTGAAGTTGCTACAAACCTACAAAATGGACAACCTTCGGATAGATGTAATGATTTGACAACATTATGTTCTGGTGCGGGGATAAACATATTTACGGCAACTAAAACATTAGAGTATGCATTATGCTGTAGTGAAAATAATGTTTATTATATGGTAGAAGCATTGAAAGTATGTTATACGGAATTGGGTCCGAAGTTAGAAACGAAGGTTAGCTCGTTATCTCAATTAAGTGAAAAAGCAGCATGTGTATGGCTGTTTATAAGAACCAGAGATAAATGCAAAGGAGCAGTTGCACAATACATAAGTCAAGTAATTAGTGACCAGCATGAATTAAGAAAAAAAGGAAAGAAAATTAAGAAAGAGTTTGTTATCCCAGATTATTTGAAAAATGCGATTTATAGTGTGACGGAGCAATAGTATGGTAGAGAAAATGACGGAAGAACAGAAAGAATTTTTGAATGCAGAGGGTAAGGTGGTTATAAATGCCTGTCCAGGGAGTGGGAAGACGTATACTGTTGCACATAAATTACTATCGTATGTGGATAATTGGGAGGATTACCACAGCGGTGTTGCAGTATTATCATTTACGAATGTGGCAAGTAATGAAATATATGAAAAAGCACAATCAATTCATGGTAGTTTAGGTAAACTGGGATATCCTCATTTTATTGGAACTGTGGATAGTTTTATTGATGAATTTATTGTGTTGCGTTACGGTCATTTGCATACTGTTGGTAAAGTGCGTCCAAGAATAGCACTGTCTGATAACTGGAAGATACCATACAAATATTGGCGGTCAGAATGCAATAAGAATGGGTGTGTAGATAATATAGAGCAATTTTATTATGGAGTTGATAAAAAACTTTATAAAGGAAATGAACAGGTAATTTGTGACCGAAGAAAAGCGAAGATGCTTCCATGCCAGCAATATAAGAAGATGTTGTCGGACAGGGGAATTGTTTTTCAGAATGAGACGGCGTTATTCGCATATCAACTATTAAAGAAGTATCCGGAAGTGGCAGCTGCTATAGCGGAAAGATTTCCGATAATTATTATTGATGAAGTTCAAGATACATCGATAAGTCAGATGGCAGTTTTTGACTTGTTAAGTGAATCGGGAATGAAATCAATATTTTTGGTGGGAGATCCAGATCAGTCGATATATGAATGGAGAAACGCAAATCCAAAGTGTATGCTCCAGAAATTAGAAGATCCAAATTGGGAAACTATAGAATTGACGGGGAATTTCAGAAGTTCACAGAATATCTGTAATGTTACTTCGCTTTTTTCTGCCAGTTTGCAGGGAAATGGTAGCAATAATGCAATAGGTGAATGGAAAGACGAAAAGGAAAAGCCGGTTTTATTGCTGACAAAGAAAAATTCGGAGGATGAAATTATTAACTACTTTCTTGATAAGTGCAGCAAAATGGGGATAGAGATATTGCCCAAGAACGTTGCGGTTTTAACCAGAGGGAGGATATATTCTGATACAGATATAGCAGGTTTATGGAAAAGTAAAGAAATAGAATTATTCGCTAAAGCGGCATATGAATGGAAGTGTGGTTCAAGAAAAAAAGCCTACCAAGAGGCATCAAAGGCATCATATAGTATGATTTTCAATGAAGATATAGATGAATATGTGATGAACCAGAATATTCGGAAATATACCGATGATGATACATGGAAGGATTATGTAATAGATATTTTGGTAGATATGCCTGATGATGAAACGGAAATTGGAGAATGGGTAAAAAGCTTTTCAACGTTTTTTTACTCAGTATGTGCTAGATATGGTTATGAAATATCAATAGATAAAAAATTAAAGGATATTTTTAAGATAAAGCAGAGTGATAAAAAGACACCGAATTTCAAACAAATACCGTTAAGGAAATATTTTGAGAAAAAAACAGAAGGTAAGTATACCCGCTCCTCAATTCATGGAGTAAAAGGGGAATCTTACGATGCTGTGTTAATTTATGTTAAAAGCCGTACAGGGAGTACAATTACTCCCAAATTACTTATGGAAGGGCCTCTTGATCAAGAATTAATGCGCTTGGCATATGTAGCGATGACAAGACCGAGAAGACTGCTCATGCTTGCTATGCTTGATACCAAGGGAATAAAGACTTGTGAGAGATTTTCAGAAAAATTGTGGAAATATGAAGTTTTAGAAGGCGGTTCATAAATTGTATCTTATTATTTGCATTTGAGGGCCTAAATGACACCAAACTATTGTATAATTTTTGCAGGAGTTTGATGTTGATATTGTACACATAGAAAATATAAGATTGAGTTGCATAGTTCTGGGGGACTGGGATGCGTATAAATTTTTATAAACGATATGAAGATAACTATATTTTTGAAGGGGAGCAAAGAGAAAAATATAATCGCTCTACATTAAAATGGCTGGTTTTGTCATGCTTCTCTGTGTTTTTTCCATTATTTATTACGCTAATCACAGATAGTTATGATGGTAAATTCAATATATCGGATTTAATTAATAATGGTGATTTGATTTTGTTATCTTTTTCATTAACAATTCCGACGGCATTGGATTTGTTTGAAACAAAGAAAAATATAAATGGAAATGATAATTCATTAAGCTTATGTAGGTATTTGTGCTTGTTTATTATTGTTATACAAGTTTTGTTTTATGTTTTAATTAGAACTCATGAGGCTAAATTTTTAACGAACTTATTTTCAACAATTATAATAGTTCCGGTCTCGATTTATATATGTAGATATTCTGTTTTTTGCATGTTTATTAATTCAATAGAAGAAGGAGAACACTGACATGAGTATAGATATTTTAATGACAGCAACAGCAGTATTAGTGTCAATAGTTGCGTCAGTGGTAACGGCAATTATTCAAACTAGATTAAATAGAACACATATAAAGTTTAAAGATTTACACGTGGAGTATTTAGAAAAAGTGAATAAAGACAATACAGGAATTGTATCTGAGAAAGAAATTGACATTTTGTTGGAAACACTGAGAAAGACATATTCAAAAATGTTGGAAAAGGATAAAGAGGATAGTGACGATGTCTGTATTACTTTGTGTAAATACAATAAAGAGAATCAAAACTTGCAGGTGATCTATAGGTTACCGCAGGAACCAGAAGTTAAGCCAATATTATTTGAATATTCCATGCAGGGAAAAAATAGTCTTGCGAATTTATATATAAATAGTAATTCTGAAATTGATAAAGTTTTTAACTATAGATCAAAAAAGAATTTAAATCGGTGGGGATCATTTTTGGCCTATGTACTAAAGAAACAAAATAATGTCATGGGGATATTATGTATTTCAAGTTGGCAGAGAGTCAATGAAAGATACGGTTACGAAAATATTAAAATGCTTATAGAACCAATAGAGGAATTTTTAGTTAGTTATATACAAGACAAAAAGGATGCAGAACCGTAATGAAGTTAGAAAATATCAATAGGAATAGATATGTTTCCGCAAACGGGTATGGCACTAAAAATGCTTTTTATATGTTTCCGAGAACGGACAGGTCATTTGACATACTTCTTGTCCTCTCGTGCCATGTTGAGTGCGTGGTATTGATGTCACGGGTTGAAAAATAACGAACTAAAAAAATGTAGAAAACAAAGGGTTTCCGGGAGTTGGGACTGTTTGGACAACGGTTCCGGCTCCCGGATTTTTTGCGGTTGAGAGGACTGTGGGAACTGGTCAACGGTAAAATTGGCGGATAGTTGAGTGGACAGAATGGATATTAGGGGTGTTGAGTTGACAGGTTGGATAAATGGTATGCTGAGTTGATAGCATTGTTAAAAGGCAAATGCACGTTGTTCCTTCGGCGGAATCAACGTGCATTTCACATCGTATTCATTAAATCAAGTAGGAGCCGCTTCTGCTCATCCATATCATCATATCATCACCTGCCCATCTGTATCTATTCTAATTCCCAAAACGGTGCTATAATAGTCACAATCGGTAGATACAACATTTCCTGAAAAGGACATACACACTCATAGTATGGTAGACAGATGGGAAAGCTATTCAGCAGAAGGTTTTGATATGGGAGAACATTTATTTGAGCGTCTGGCTCGTGAACGGAATATTACAGTAGAAGAAATGCGGGCGATTATTTCTGCCCGCATTGAGAAAGGATGGAATGACCCTGATCCGGAGAAAAGGGCGCAATGGAGGAAAATACCTTGTGAGGGCGAAATTCCCACGCCAGATGAATGGCTGCAGCTATTGATACATGGCTGGTTGAAACTCCCGACGATGAGATTCTGCTTTCGATATTATGACGAGTACATTGATGGAATAACTTATGAAAAAAATCTGGATACCTTCGGAAAAGTGAGCTATGATGCGCCTGCCTCAATCAGTATTTATACAGACAGCTTTGAGGATAAGGAAGCTGTGTCCCAGTGTATTGAAAATTACAATAAAACGGTGGATGAGGACAGTCGGATCAGCTACACTGACTATGTAGAACTTTTGACTTCTTCCCTTACATCTATGGTAGATGTGATTTCCTATGTGCTGATCGCGTTTGTTGCCGTATCGCTGATCGTGTCCTGCATTATGATCGGTATTATTACTCATATTTCCGTTACGGAGCGCACGAAGGAAATCGGTATTCTGCGGGCAATGGGTGCAGCAAAACGTAATATTTCGGAAGTGTTCAATGCGGAAACTTTCTTGATTGGCCTTTGTGCGGGTGTGCTTGGCATAGCGATTTCTGCATTGCTGACTATCCCGATCAATGCAGTTCTCCAGAGTCTGCTTGGAGCAACGAACCTCAGTGTGTCTCTGCCAATTAACTACGCAGTTGTTTTGATTGTGCTCAGCATGATTATTACTGTTATCGGCGGTTTACTTCCGGCGAAAAAGGCAGCGAAGAAAGACCCTGTGATTGCTCTGCGTACAGAATAAATGTGTAATTCAGTTTGGGAGACTTCATTACGGGGCCTCCCAAACTGGAACTCTTTAATATAGAGATTGAAAATGGCGATGTTATCCTTGACAAATTAAAATTAGCGTGCTAAGATTATTGCAGAAAGGGGGTCTGTTCAATGGAAGATAGTGTATGTGGTATGCTAATCAAACAAATTAACAGCGAGCTGGAAAAAAATGCAAATAATATGCTCCGCAAGGATGATCTGACAGTATCGCAAATCGGCGCTTTGATGGAACTTGACGAAAGCATTGAAAAGCAGATGGAATTAAAAGAACTGGAAGAGGTGCTGCATATTGCAAAACCTACAGTGGTAGGAATCGTAAAGCGGCTGGAGGATAAAGGATTTGTCATAAGTACCCGAAGCATACAGGATAAACGGATTCGAATCATACAGCTCACTCCTTTGGGAGAGGAATGTTGCCGCAGGGCGAAAGAACGTATGGAACAAGCCGAAATGGCATTGACTTCCTCTCTGACAGAAACAGAGCGGCGTATTTTAATTACACTTTTGCAGAAGGTTCGTGATTCATTTTAGATTTAAGCGGATGACAACGAATAGAAATAATACCGCCAAATGGCGGTATTATAAAAATACAAAATGTTAGCTTGCTAATATTAGCAAGCTAACATACAGACCATAAAGGAGGAAGAAAAATGATTAAAATTTTCAGGTATTTCAATCGAAAGCAATGGCTTTATGTCGCCGCCAGTATCCTTTTTGTTGTGATTCAGGTATGGCTGGACTTAAAGCTCCCAGATTATATGTCCGGTATCACAACGCTTGTGCAGACAGAGGGAAGTGCTATGTCGGACATTTTGATACAAGGCGGATATATGCTGATGTGCGCTCTCGGCAGTATGGTGGCCTCAATTATTGTAGGTTTCTTTGCTGCCAGAGTTGCGGCGGGACTTGCGCAAACCCTGCGGAATTGTGTTTATGACAAGACGATGGATTTTTCTATGGAAGAGATTGATCGGTTTTCTACTGCCAGCCTCATAAACCGGACGACAAATGATGTAACTCAAATTCAAAATCTGGTAGCTATGGGGTTACAGGCGATCATGAAAGCACCCATTCTGGCAGTATGGGCAGTTGTCAAGATTGCGGGAAAAAGCTGGCAATGGACGGCGGCCACTGTTGTAGCGGTATTTGTGCTGGTGGTTGCCCTTGCTGTCACACTGATTTTTGCGCTGCCTCGCTTCCAGCGTATTCAAGGGTTGACAGATAACCTGAACCGGGTTACCAGAGAGCAGCTTACCGGAATCCGTGTGGTGCGAGCTTATAATGCAGAGGGCTATCAGGAAAAGAAATTTGCAGTTGCCAATGACGAACTGACTTCCACAAATTTGGTTGCAAATCGTGTCATGGCGATGATGTCACCAACCATGACTCTGATTAACTCAGGATTGACACTTGCCGTTTACTGGATTGGCGCTTATTTGATAGAGGCAGCAAGCCTTACCGACAAGTTGGGGATTTTCTCGGATATGGTGGTCTTTTCTAACTATGCCATGCAGGTCATTTTGGCATTTATGATGTTGAATATGATTTTTGTGTTGTTGCCCCGTGCGCAGGTATCCGCAAGGCGTATCTGTGAAGTACTTGATACGGAAAATCACATTTATGATGGTGCGGGAGTGAAGGCTGAAAAATGCGGAACGGTAGAATTTCGTCATGTATCTTTCCGGTATCCGGGCGCTGCGGCTGATACATTGACCGACATCAGCTTTACGGCAAGGGCTGGCGAAACAATCGCATTGATCGGTGCCACAGGCAGTGGAAAAACCACTCTGATTAATTTGATTCCCAGATTTTATGATGTGGCCGAAGGTCAGGTCTTAGTGGATGGCGCAGATGTGCAGGAATACAAACAGGAGGAACTGCACAATCGAATCGGTTATGTTTCGCAAAAGGCGGTGCTGTTCTCTGGTACGGTAGCTTCCAATGTGGCCTATGGGGAAAGAGGACATGGAACTGTCTCAGACGGAGAAATCAAAGAGGCGGTTGCTATCGCGCAGAGCACGGATTTTGTAGAAAAGATGGAAGGAACCTACGATGCCCCGATTGCACAAAGCGGCACAAATGTGTCCGGCGGTCAGAAGCAGAGGCTTTCTATTGCCAGAGCAGTTGCAAGAAAACCAGAGATCCTGATTTTCGATGATTCCTTTTCTGCATTGGATTACAAAACTGACCGGGCATTACGAAAAGCACTGAGCGAAAGCACGGCACAGACAACAAAGCTGATTGTGGCGCAACGTATTGGCACTATCCGTCATGCAGACCAAATCATTGCGTTGGAGCATGGAAGGATCGTAGGAAAAGGAACCCACGAGGAACTGCTAAAAACCTGTGTGACCTATCAGGAAATTGCAAGCTCACAGCTTTCAAAGGAGGAATTAAACAATGGCTGAGAAAATCGCAAGGAATCACCAAAACAGTCCTGGTATTCCCGGAGGCATGGGAACCGGTGAAAAAAGTAAGAACTTGAAAAAGGCGTATGCTGATTTTATTCATTATCTTGGAAGGTATAAATGGAGCATTCTGGCAGCGGCCATTTTCTCTGTCGTAGGCGCTATCTTGAACCTGATTGGCCCGAATAAACTCAGTGAAGTAACGGATCTGATTACGGAAGGTCTATCCGCTTCCATTCAGCTTTCTGCTGTGGTACAGATTGCCTCCCTATTGGCTGTCCTGTATGCGTTTGGGTTTCTGCTCAATTATGCGCAGGGCTTCATCATGGCGACTGTTTCCCAACGAATCACGCAGAATATGCGCCGTGATATTTCGACAAAAATCAATAAGCTGCCTCTAAGATATTTTGATTCTCATTCAACAGGCGATGTATTGAGCCGTGTTACCAATGATGTGGATACTGTGGGCCAGACCATGAACCAAAGTTTTTCCACGTTGGTTTCTTCGCTCTCTCTATTGATTGGTTCTGTCTTGATGATGTTCCTGACAAACTGGATTATGGCAGTTACCGGAATTATTGCAGCGCTGATTGGGTTTTCTGGTATTCTGTTCATTATTTCAAAATCTCAGAAATATTTTGCCGAGCAGCAACAGGAACTTGGAAGCTTAAATGGTCAGGTAGAGGAAACTTACAGCGGGTTTACCGTTGTTAAAGCATACAACGGAGGAAGAAAAGCAAAAGAAGAGTTCCATCAGCGTAGCAGCCGTTTGTATGCCTGTGCATGGAAGAGTCAATTTCTCTCAGGTCTGATGATGCCATTTATGATCTTCATCGGTAATTTTGCGTATGTGGTGGTGTGCATTGTGGGCGCTGTCCTTGCTGTGCAGGGTTCTATTTCTTTCGGTACAATCGTGGCATTTATGCTGTATATCCGGTTGTTTACGCAGCCGTTGCAGAATATTTCTCAGGCATTGTCCAGCGTACAGAGTATGGCTGCTTCCTGCGAGCGTGTATTTGAGTTTCTGGCTGAAAAAGAAATGGAGGATGAAAGCTATAAAAAAGTAGAACTGTGCAGCGTAAAGGGAGACGTTATCTTTGACCATGTTAAATTTGGGTATGATCCGGGCAAAACCATCATCAACGACTTTTCCAGCCGTGTGAAGGCAGGACAGAAAATTGCCATTGTTGGGCCTACCGGAGCTGGAAAGACAACGATGGTAAACCTGCTGATGCGGTTCTATGAGTTGAATGGCGGTACAATCACCATAGATGGGACGCCGATCAACGAACTGAAAAGAGAGAACATCCATAATTTGTTTGGTATGGTGCTTCAAGACACATGGATGTTTGAAGGAACACTTCGTGAAAACCTTGTTTACAGCAAAACCGGTGTGACGGATAAAAAACTGGACGAGGTCTGTGCGGCTACGGGACTGACGAGCCTTGTAAAGCGTCTGCCGGATGGTTATGATACAGTACTTGGTGATAATGCCAGTCTCTCTGCTGGACAAAAGCAGTTGATTACGATTGCCCGTGCCATGATAGAGGATGCTCCTCTGCTAATTTTGGACGAAGCAACCAGTTCCGTGGATACCCGTACTGAACAGAAAGTGCAAAAAGCGATGGACTCGCTGACGGAGGGACGTACCAGCTTTGTGATCGCTCACAGGCTGTCTACGATAAAAAATGCTGACTGTATCCTTGTTATGAAGGATGGAGATATTATCGAGAGCGGCAGCCATGAGGAGCTTCTCGCCCAAAACGGTTTCTACGCTGAACTGTATAACAGCCAGTTTGAGCAGGCTTCGTAATAGTAAAATGTTGAGGCTAAAACAAGTTGGAGGTTAAACATGGATATTAAGAAACCAAAAGCGGTAATCGGAACAAATTCTTGGGGCGGTGCGGTAGCGGCAAAAGTGTTCCGTGGCAGTAGTGTCGATGACCAGACTTTGAAGGATACCATAGCCGCAGCAAAAGAAAAGGGGCTGCTGATTTTTGACCTTGCTCAGGTTTACGGACTTGGAAAGGCACAAAAGAAAATAGGGGCATTTGGCACAGAAGGTATTATCATTTCTGCAAAGTTTACCCCGCCATCTAAATATACACCAGAGCAGGTTCGCAAATCTCTGGAACGGGATCTGGCAGAGTTTAAGCGGGGTTATGTGGACATTTATTGGTTGCACCGTCCGGTTGACACAGAGAAAAACCTTGCCGAGATGATAGAATTGTACCACGAGGAAAAGATTCATTATATTGGCGTATCCAATTTCTCATTGGAAGAATGTAAACAGGCAAAGGCGTTTTTAGACAGTGCCGGGGTTCCTCTGTACGGCGTGCAGAACCATTATTCCCTGCTTGACCGAAAATGGGAAGAGGAAGGGGTACTCGGTTGGTGCCATGAGAACGACATTTTATACTGGGGTTGGGCCGTTCTGGAGGAAGGACTGCTGACAGATCCACGCATCAAAAAACAGGCTTCTATTACAAAGCTAATGATGAATGGAAAGAAAGAAAAACTCACGTTGCTCTACGAACAGATGGAAAAGGTTGCGAAGAATCACCACATTACGATTCCACAGGTTGCGATTGCATTTTGCGCTGCAAAGGGTGTCGTGCCAATCTGTGGTTGCAGAAAACCTTATCAGGTTGAGCAGCTACATGAAGCGGTAAATACAGTGCTTACGAATCAGGAAATACAGCTCCTTCAGGAAGAAGCTGACAGGGCCAACGTGAAAATATTCAAGTGATCTTTCACAGAGGATACATATGCTGATCTGTATAACAGTCAGCTTGAGCAAATGACATGACGAGGAGGTAAATATTATGGATGAAAACAGAAATTCACTGCCGGGGCAAAAACGAGGTTCCACATGGATTATTGTAATCATTGTCTTTTTTCTGATTACTTTTATCCTGAATATGTTTTCTCTGAGCCGTACCTCCGTGGGCCAGATCCAAATCAGCTATGACCAGTTTCTGGATTTGGTGGAGGGAGATGTTGTGGAACAAGTTTACATGGATGATGACCAGATTCAAATTTACCTAAAAGATGGAGTGGAAGAAACGGATGTAGTCATGATCCTTGGAGACGGAGATAACTGGGAGAATATCCCGGAAACGCAATCCATGTCCTTCCGAACTGTGGTCTTCTATACTGGAAGGGTAGAGGATTCCAATCTGTCCAACTTCCTCCGGGAAAACGGCGTACATTATTCCAAAGAAATTCCTGAGCAGACTTCTGTCTTTTCTGCGATAGCGAGCTGGATTTTGCCGATTGCTATTATGTATCTGCTGTACTTCCTCGTGATGAAAGCAATGATGAAGCGCATGGGCGGCGGTATTGGTGGTTTCATGGGCGGCATGGGCGGCAACATTGGCAAATCCAAAGCTAAGGTCTATACGGTGGAGAAAAGCACTGGAGTGACTTTCCGGGACGTGGCCGGACAGGACGAGGCTAAGGAGAGTCTGGAGGAAATGGTGGACTATCTGAAAAATCCGGAGAAATATCGTGCCATTGGTGCACAGCAGCCCAAAGGCGCATTGCTGGTAGGTCCTCCGGGAACAGGTAAAACGCTTTTGGCAAAGGCAGTTGCAGGAGAAGCTGGTGTACCTTTCTACCATCTGACCGGTTCGGAATTTGTAGAAATGTTTGTAGGTGTGGGAGCCAGCCGTGTTCGAGACCTGTTTCAGACAGCAAAAAAGAATACACCATGTATCATCTTTATTGACGAGATTGATGCAATCGGAAAAAAGAGAGACAATCAATTAGGCAGTAATGATGAACGGGAACAAACACTGAATCAACTCCTTGCAGAAATGGACGGATTTGAGACAAATGGTGGCATTATCGTTTTAGCGGCTACCAACCGTCCGGAGATATTGGATCAGGCACTCTTGCGTCCGGGACGTTTTGACAGGCGGATTATTGTAGAGAAACCCGATCTTCCGGGTCGGGAAAGCATTTTGCGTGTTCATGGTAAAAAGGTTTCTCTGTCCTCCGATGTGGATTTTCATGCGATTGCCTTAGCGACCAGCGGAGCCAGTGGTGCCGACCTTGCGAATATCGTCAATGAAGCAGCACTGCGCGCTGTCCGTATAGGACGGAATGTAGTTGTTCAGGAAGATCTGATGGAATCGGTGGAAACAGTGATTGCTGGTAAGGAGAAAAAGGATCGCGTATTAAATTCGAAGGAACGTCAGATGGTAGCGTACCATGAAGTGGGCCATGCTTTGGTAGCTGCCTTGCAGAAAAATGCTCAGCCGGTACAGAAAATCACAATCATTCCCAGGACAATGGGTGCTTTAGGGTACACGATGAATGCCCCAGAGGAGGAACGATATCTGCTGACTGCGGATGAATTGCTGGCTCAGATCACCTCATTGTTAGGAGGCCGCGCCGCTGAGATTGTGAAGTTCGGTATCAGTACCACTGGTGCTTCTAATGACATTGAGCGTGCTACAGAGCAGGCCAGAAAAATGGTAACTCAATACGGTATGAGCGAGCGTTTTGGTTCTATGGGGCTCCAAAGCACGCAGAATCAGTATCTGGACGGACGCAATGTATCGACCTGTTCTGAACAGACGGGAGCCGAGGCGGATGAAGAGGTCCGCAAGATTATAGAACGCTGCCAGGACAAGGCTGTTAAACTGCTGAGAGAAAATCTGGAAGCGCTGGATCGGATTGCGACCAGACTGTTGGAGAAGGAAAGCATTAGTGGGAAGGAGCTTATGGAATTAATAGAAAAGTAATGAAATAAAAACAGTAGGCAGCTTTTGTTGTAGAACAGCAAGGCTATTCATCTTATATTTATGTTTACAAAAGAAAACATATGGACGAATATATAGAAGGTGTGGAAAAAATAATAAACCAATTACTATAAGAAATAGATATGTTTCCGTTTACGGTTGAGAGCATAAAAATAGCGGTGGATTAAGTTGGACGGAGAGACAGGGTATTTGACGTACTTTCTACCCTCTCGTGCCATGTTGAAAGTATCGTGAAATTAGTGCGGAAGAGCAACCGGAAATCAAAACTGGATACTTATGTGAAATTGAGCACGGGTATGGAAGATTATTATAGGATTAAGGATTAGGAGAAATAGCTAATTTCAATGTGTTGAATTTACGGTTTACAGTGACAACTGTTGATACATGTTATGTGTTAATGGCTGCTTTTGCGATGTATACAAAAGACTATATTTTTGCAAAAAGCTGTGTAGATGATATATATTGAAATATTAAGTCGCGCAAATTAAGATAGAATGAAAAATAAGTTTAATCCCTGCTTTATCATCCATATTATAATAGGGGGTGATAAACTCATAAAGGCAGGTAAATCAATATGAGAAAATCAGATGAAATAGTGGAAGATTTGAATACAGAGACCATGAACATCGTGGATACGCAGATGTATATTGACGGGTATCAGGTGAAGTTGGTTTCGGATACATTGTATGGATCGCTCTGGGAGGTGCTCTTCACATTGAAAGAGTTCTGATTGCAAATTATATAGTGAAAAAAATGTCACTTTGTGGTATAATGGTGTCGCTTTGAGAAGGGGAGGGACATCATGAATCTGGGAAAAGAAACGGAAACTCTTGAATTTAAGAAGACAACTGGTGAAATGAAAGAAGCAATGGTTTCGATTTCATCAATTTTAAATAAACATGGTATAGGTACGTTGTATTTTGGAGTAAAACCAAGCGGTGATGTTATTGGACAGGATGTCTCAGAGTCATCATTAAGGGATGTCTCCAGAGCAGTATATGAGAATATCAGACCTCAAATATATCCTGTTATTGAAGAGGTTGTGCTGGATCACAAACATTTGATAAAAGTAGAGTTTAGTGGCGAAAATGCCCCATATTCTGCAGCAGGAAGATACTATCTGAGAACGGCTGATGAAGACAGAGAGGTCACACCTGATGAATTAAAGGCTTTCTTTGTTGCCAATAAATATCGGGAATTATGGGAAAAGGGAAAGTCGAATGCAACAGCAAAGCAAATTGATAAGCCAGCAATCAAATCATTTTGGCAAAAAGCTATTTCGGTAGGAAGATTACCTGATGGAAGGTATACATGCCCGATTATTTTGCAAAGATTTGGACTTGTTTGCGATAATCATTTAACAAATGCTGGAGAAATACTTTTCGGAAACACTCGTCCAGTCTCGCTGAAAGCCGGGATATTTGCGACAGATGAGAAGCTGACATTCCTTGATATGAAGCTGTTTGAAGATAATATTTATAATTTGCTGAATATCGCGGAAGAATATATCTTAAAGAATATTCGATGGAGAAGCGAGATAACCGGAACAGAAAGAGAAGAAATTCCAGAAATTCCTGTGGCAGTAATCAGAGAGGTGCTGGCAAATAGTTTCGCACATGCAATATATAATGGCCGGACAATCCATGAGATATGCATTCATCCGGGAATGATTACGGTCTACAGCCCCGGAGAATACGCAAGTAAACATAAGCCGGAGGAATGCATAAAGGACAATATCGAATCGGAAATCAGAAACGCTACGATTGCCAAAATTTTGTATTTGAGTAAATCCATAGAGCAGTTTGGCAGTGGATTC
Organism: Marvinbryantia formatexigens DSM 14469; assembly: GCF_025148285.1. Lineage (NCBI taxonomy): Bacteria > Bacillati > Bacillota > Clostridia > Lachnospirales > Lachnospiraceae > Marvinbryantia > Marvinbryantia formatexigens. Next base: position 2,694,570 of record NZ_CP102268.1, read on the forward strand.
AAGAGGATTAACAGCTTGTGTAACGATGCCGGCATCAAATATTCCTATGAGAACAGCGAGAATGGATTTAAGTTTGTCATCTATAGGCCAGAGCTTCAAAGTGACATTCCAAGTGTCACTTTGGATGTCACTTTGAACGGAACGGAGATGGCGGTTCTTGCTATTTTGAAGCAGAAACCAGATTCATCAAGGGATGAAATTGCAGATAAGATTTCCAAAACCGTAAGAACAGTGCAGAGAGCATTGGATTCATTGAGGGATAAAGGCTATATCAGAAGAGTTGAATCGAAACAAAATCCAGTATGGGAAATATTGAAGTGAAATCATGCCGCAAAAGTAAATCAAAATAGGATCGGGAGACCGGTCCTTTTTTGATGCCAGAGAGGAGGCGGTTATTTGTATCCGATTAGCAATGCGTTCCTCACAGCAGTGAGGGCAAATACAAGAAAATACTACTGGACAGGGAAGATTACAACTAAGGGCGATGTGGTATATGAATTTAATCAAAATGATATGGTAAAAGGCAGCGGATATATCACTTCTCAGTGCTGCGAATCCACAGAGATCGAGTTGGGAACAGTGTATTCGGTAGAGATGGGGATATCGTTTTTTCTTGCTCTTTTTCAGATAGTAAAGAGTAGGTGGATGTGGTAAAATAGCATTATTAGATCAAGGGAGGCAGTGAATATGGCAGAACAATTCAAATGGGTAAGCTTCTATATGGAGTTTGCAACGAAACTACTGGAATACAAAACGGACAGGTCGTCTCTGATTGAGACGCTGCAAAAAGTTTATTCCAACATAGGGATGAAACTTCCGAAGCTTGAAAGGGATAATGTGCCAAAAGATATTGATCCATTTACCATCTTTGGATTGTTTAACAAGGGCATCACTGATGCAAAACGTATCAGTATCTTAGGTGGCATTAAGACTTTATTCGAAATAGAAGCGGATGTACCAGATGATTTCTCCGGTATTCCGGTTCTGAACAATATGATGGCTACATTCTATGCATTTGAAGGTGGTGATCGCCGAAAAGATGATGACATTGACAATCTATGGAATGCTTTTGAATCCGCCATCAAATTAGCGGAAAATGACTCTGAAGAGAGCAGAGCTGCATTTATTTCAGCCTATGATCAGGTCAGGTCACAGTTTGCCGTTCGTTGGAATCTGACGATGGGTCTGTACTGGATCAGACCATATACTTTTATCAGTCTTGATTCACGGAACAGAGAGTTTATGAGTAATCCGGACAATATATCTGCCAATGTTGTTGCGGAAATGAAAACGCTGAAATCGGTTCCTGCTGCTGAAAAATATCTTTCTATTCGTGATAAATGCAAATCTGCAGTAGAATCCGGAGAATACGGGTATACATCATTTCCGGAGCTTTCCTATAAGGCGTGGATCGTTTCTGTGGAAAACAGCGAGATGGAGAAAGCGGCTAAGACAGGAACATCGAATGCTGCTTTTCTTAGATGGTTCAGACCAGTCCTTCAGAGCCTGCGTGATCTGGGAGGCTCCGCCACTCCGGAAGATACAAGAAAGAAAATAATTTCAAACGAGAAGCTTTCCGATGAGGAAGTCAATGCCACCTGTGGAAAGAATAACGTCAACAAGTTTGAGAATGAGGTGGCTTTCGCCAGGAGTTATCTGGTAAAAGCCGGATATATTGATAATAAGGTGTATGGCATCTGGACATTGACGGACAAAGGCCGGACGGTAGAGATGACTGATGAACTTGCATCTGAGATTTTCAAAAATGGTGTAGCTGATAACGCTGCGAAGAGTAAGGAAAAGAATTCCCTTGGCGATGCTGATGTGGCAACCGTTCACTATTGGTTATATGCACCGGGTGAAGGTGCTTCCATGTGGGAAGATTTTTATTCTGCCGGGATCATGGGACTTGGCTGGGATGAGCTGGGAGATCTGAACACCTATGCCAGCAAGGATGAAATGGCTCAGAAGCTGAGAGACATTCATGGTGGAGATTCATCATATAAGAATTCTGCACATGCAGTATGGCAGTTTGCTCATGACATTAAGCCGGGTGATGTGATTTTTGCCAAGCGCGGACGCAGTGAGATCCTTGGACGCGGAGTAGTAGAATCCGACTATGAATATGACGATAACCATGATGGCGAATATCCGAACCTTCGCAAAGTGAAATGGACTCATAAAGGCAGCTGGCAGAGTGATGAAATGTTTGCTATGAAAACGCTGACCGATGTCACCAACTACACTGATTTTGTTAATAAAATATCCGGGTTCTTCGAGGATGACGAAGAGGATACAAAGGTAATTGATTATCCGGCGTATTCCGTGGAGGATTTTCTGAATGAAGTATATATGGATGAAAAATCCTATAACAAGCTTGTCGGAGTTCTTGATAGCAAATTGAACATTATACTGCAGGGGGCTCCTGGAGTAGGAAAGACGTTTGTGGCAAAGCGTCTTGCTTATTCCATTATGGGAGTGAAGGATGTTGAGCGTGTCATGATGGTTCAGTTCCACCAGAGCTACTCTTATGAAGATTTCATCATGGGATTTCGACCGTCCGCTGACGGTTTCGATATAAAGACAGGGGTATTCTATAACTTCTGCAAAAAGGCAGAAAGAGACAGTGATAATAAATACTTCTTCATCATTGATGAAATCAATCGCGGAAACTTAAGCAAGATTTTTGGAGAGCTTTTTATGCTGATTGAGAATGATAAACGTGGAAACAAGAACAAACTTCAGCTGCTCTATCGCGATGAAATGTTTTATGTTCCGGAGAACGTTTACATCATAGGTATGATGAACACAGCGGATCGCAGTCTTGCGATGCTGGATTATGCGCTGCGAAGGAGATTTGCATTCTTTGAGCTTAAACCGGCATTTACGACAGAGGGCTTCCGTGCATACAGGGATGGGCTGGACAATAAGAAGTTTGAGGCGCTTGTAGGCTGCGTACAGAGTCTTAATGAGAGGATTGCGGCCGATGAGTCTCTGGGAGAAGGGTTCTGTATCGGACACAGCTATTTCTGCAACATGGAGCCAGAGGAAGTGACGGATGAGAAGCTTCAGGGAATTGTAGAGTATGAACTGATACCAATGCTGAAAGAGTACTGGTTTGATGAACCATTAAAGGTAAAAGAGTGGAGCGATAACCTGAGGAGTGCTGTTAAGTGATAAGAATTCAGAACATATACTATATGCTTGCCTATGCTTTTCAGGTTCTGAATGAGCAGGGGTATAGGGATATAGCAACCGAGGAATTTGATAATACCGCCGAATTGTGTGCTGCAATCCTGGCAAGAGGAATCCGTAATCAGATTAAGCGCGGCCTTGGGAGGGAGTATATTCCAAAGGCAGAGGCTTTATCATCGCTTCGTGGAAAGCTGGATATTTCTGAATCTATAAAGACACAAACATTCCTGAAGAGGCAGATGATCTGTTCGTATGATGATTTTTCCGTCAATTCTGTAATGAACAGAATCATCAAATCCACAGTCCTTCTTTTGCTCAGAGGGGATATCTCCAAATCCAGGAAAAAGGAACTGAGAAAGCTGATGGTTTTCTTTGAAGATGTGGATGTCATGGATCTGTATTCTGTAAATTGGAATATTCAGTATAATAGAAATAATCAGACATACAGAATGCTGATTTCCATATGTTATCTGGTATTTAAAGGATTGCTGCAGACGCAATCAAATGGCACAACAAAGTTGATGGATTTTCTTGATGAACAGAGAATGCATCGCCTGTATGAGAAATTCATTCTGGAATATTTCCGCAAAGAGCATCCGGAGCTGACTGCTAATGCGTCGCAGATACCGTGGCAGTTGGATGATGATTTCGGTGAGATGCTCCCGGTAATGCAGACTGATATAATGCTGACAAAGGATGAGAAGACCCTGATTATTGACGCGAAGTATTACGCGCATACAACACAGCGTCATTATGATAAAAATACGCTTCATTCCGGGAATCTGTATCAGATGTTTACTTATGTAAAGAATAAGGAAGCGGAACTGTCTGATCAACCGCACAAGGTGGCAGGTATGCTCCTTTATGCCAGAACTGACGAGGAAATCTATCCGGAGAAGGAATATCGGATGAGTGGGAATCAGATCGAAGTTAAAACGCTAAATCTGGATGGTGATTTTGATATAATCAGGAGCCAGCTGGATGAAATCGCAGAGAAGTACTTTGGAGAAGCAAAATAGGTGATAATATGCAGGATAGCCAGATGCTGGAGATATCGGCGGCTTTGGAAGGATAGGGTGCATTTGCTTCGGATTTATAATATTCTATGGTAAAAACCGGTGATAAATTATCTGCGAAAAACAGGGGGTGAGATTTGTGAGGGATGCACTGGAGAATATAACTTTATTGCAAAAGCGTTTAAATGATCTTCAGTTGGAAAATCAGGTGCTAAAGGAGATTCTGGAGCGGTCAGGTATTTCTTATGCAGATGAGCTGAGAAAATATCAGCATCCGGATGGAACAGAATTGTGGCAGGAAAATCAAGGCGGGAGAATTATACATCCGGTCTGTATTACGGATGAGATGGCGAATAAATTTTACGGTAGATTCTGGGGGCGACAGGATGTATACAGTAAACGTGCCGTAAAAAAATCCACAGGAGAAGTTGGTTATTTTCCGCAGTGTAATCATTTCTGGAAGGAATGCTGCCCTAAAAAACATGGAAAGAAAATGCGGTGTACGGACTGTCCGGACAGAGACTGGACAAAATTAAAAATCGGGCAGATTAAAAGCCATCTGTTAGGTGCAGATCCTTACGGAAATGATGTGATAGGAGTCTATCCATTGCTTCCGAACGGAACATGCCGCTTTTTGGTGTTTGATTTTGATAATCATGAAAAAGAGGCGGAAAAAAATGATTTTGCTAATAAAGGCGAGGCATGGGTGGAAGCGATGCGTCTGATCTGTGAATTGAATGAGATCGATCCTCTTGTGGAACGTTCGCGTTCGGGAAGAGGCGCTCATGTATGGACATTTTTCGAAAGAGCAGTTCCGGCATCGACAGCCAGAAAATTTGGAAATGCTTTATTGGAAAAGGGAGCAGAAACAGTAAATCTGAAATCATTTCAATACTATGACCGTATGCTTCCGGCGCAGGACAGTCTGCCGGAAGGCGGTCTGGGAAATCTGATTGCATTGCCACTTCAGGGAAGGGCGCTGCTGTCAGGAAACAGTGCTTTTGTGGATAAGAATTGGAATGCATACCCGGATCAGTGGAATGTGCTGTGGAGTAAGCCAAGGATTTCCGCCGAATTTATGGAAACCAAAATTCAAGAGTGGACTTCAACCAGTATTTTTTATGCTGAGAGCAGCCAAAATGATGCAGAAGCGCGGGAAAAACCGTGGAAAAACAGGGCAGGGCTTCTGAAATTAGGCGTAGATGGGAAATTAAACTTTACGCTATCGAATGGAATTTATGTGGATACAATGAATATACAACCGGCAGTTCAGAATCAGATACGGAGGATGGCTGCTGTAAGTAATCCGGTTTTTATAAAAACAAGGCGATGGGGCTTTCAAACTATGATAATGCACGATGGATTTATATGGGGAAAGAGCATCTGAGTGGTTATATAGAAATACCGAGAGGATTGTATGATGAATTGACTAGACAGTGCCGGGAAGCAGGAATCATGTATGAGATTGCGGATGAAAGACAGCCGGGAAGAAGGATAAAAGCTGAGTTTACCGGGCAGCTCCGTCCGGAACAGAAAACGGCGCTAAAAGAAATGCTGCGGTACGATACCGGGATACTAAACGCAGCTACAGCATTTGGAAAAACGGTTGTATGCAGCGCCATAATTGCGGAGAGAAAAGTAAATACACTTATTCTGCTGGAATCTTCGTCGCTGATTGAACAATGGGAAGAGGCACTGAATCGTTTCCTGGAAATACAGGAAGAGCCGCCAGAGTATCAGACAAAAACAGGAAGAACCAGGAGAAGAAAAAGTATTATAGGAAAGCTCCAGGGAGCGCATGATTCCATGACTGGAATGATTGATATTGCTATGGTGGGTTCGCTTTGCAAAAAGGGAGAGTTCCATGAAAAGCTCAATGATTATGGAATGGTGCTGGTGGATGAATGTCATCATGCGGCTTCTAATACGATGGCGAATATCCTGAATCAAGTAAATGCCCGTTATGTGTATGGCGTGACTGCCACGCCGATGCGCGGCGACGGGCTGGAAAAGATTACTTATATGCTGCTTGGACCGATCAGATATCGCTATACGGCAAAGGATAAAGCCGAAGCACAGGGGATAGCGCATCTCGTGTTTCCGAGATTTACAAAAGCGGTAGCACCGAGAGGGAAAAAGGATAAAATGCATCCAAACGAAGCATATGGGCTGATTCGGAATAATGACGCAAGGGATCAGCAAATTATAGATGATGTTCGAAAATGCGTACATACCGGAAGGACGCCGGTGGTATTGTCCCGATACAAAGAACATGCCTTAAAAATGTATGAGAGGCTTCAGACGTGCGCAGACCATGTGTTTCTGATGACCGGAAATAATTCGAAAAAGGAACACAGGCAAATCCGGTTGCAGATGCAGCAGGTTCCGGATGATGAAACACTGATTCTGATAGCCACGGGGAGTTTGATTGGCGAAGGATTTGATTACCCCCGCCTGGACACTCTGATTATGGCGACTCCTGTATCCTTCCGCAGCGTAGTAGAACAGTATGCAGGGAGGCTGAACCGTGATTATGAAGGAAAGAAAAACGTGATAGTTTACGATTATGTAGATAGTCATATCCCGATGTTTGACGATATGTATGCAAAACGCCTGCGAGCGTATAAGCAGATCGGCTACACAGTCGCGTCGGAAGCAGGCGGTGAGAAACAGACAGCGAATGCTATTTATGATTTTGAAAACTATAAAGAAAGTTATGAAAAAGATTTACTTGGCGCTGTACGCAGTGTTGTTATATCCAGCCCGGCTATCAGCGGTACAAAAATAAATGCGCTCATTAATCTTCTGAGAGAACGTCAGATGATGGGAGTAAGGATTACAGTAGTCACCTGGTCACCGGATGCATATGGCTATGGTAAGGCTGATTATTGGATGCAGCTTCATGAAGAAATGCGTATGGCGGGAATATGTGTAGAGCAAAAAGAAGATTTCTGCGAGCATTACGCCGTCGTAGATGATGAGATTGTATGGTATGGAAGTATGAACCTGCTGGGAAAAGAAAATGCAGAGGATAATCTGATGAGGGTTGTGAGCAAGGAGATTGCAGCGGAACTGATGGAAATTACATTTGGAGTATCTGACTAAAAAATCTTTTTCTGAAAATCCTTGACAAATTCCTTTTTTAAGCATATACTAACAACAACTTAACACATTAAACCGTTGAAGCGGAGATTAAAGCAGTTATGCGCGCACAGAGAGTCCGGGCAGGTGAGAGCCGGGTGGAGATGCAGGCTGCCAAATGGACCGCCGAGGGTGCAGGGAAAGGAAATATTCTGAGTATTCTGCGACGTGAGGGCATACGTTAGTTGCCGGAGATATGTTAGTATCTTGCAGAGCGCATGGGCAAGCCGTGAATCAAGGTGGCACCGCGGGAGAAATTGATACCCGTCCTTGACAGAAGTTTATTCTGTCATGGGCGGTTTTTTTGTTGCCATGCATCCGAAGGGAGCTGCCAGTGGCAACTCCTGCAGGTGCGGATAATGAGCCGGGCAGAAACAATCTGGCGGGATTTGGCTGCTGACGGGAACGCCTGCGTTCCCGCGGGAGCGGCGGATGCCGGAAGGAATGCTTGCATTTCGTACGGCAATTTGTCGCTCCCGGAGGAAGCGAAGCATACCGGTGTCAGCCGAAAGGCGTTCGGGGAGATTTCTATCCGGCGAAAATCGCGACAGCGAGCAGAGAAACTCTGCGAGCCTGGAGTTATTATTTCCTGACAGATATCGGGAGAAATGCCCATATTTTTAGTGGCAATCCGCTGCAGCCTCTGCTCTGCATAAGACGAGAACGAAAGGAGCTTATATGATGTATCCTGCATTAGAAAAAGTAAAGGAAATTGCTGCATCGGGCAATTACCGGCGGATTCCGGTGAGCCGGGAGCTGTACGCCGACCGCTTTACACCGATGGAGGTGATGCGGACGCTGCGTGCGGCGAGCAGACACTGCTACCTGCTGGAGAGTGCGGAAAACGACCAGAAGTGGGGCAGATATTCCATACTTGGCTATGAGCCGGTGATGGAAATTACCTGCACAGATGGAAATGTGCGCATCCGCAGAAACCAGACGGAAGAAGATGCGGAGGAGGTTACAAATAATACAGCAGCATCGGGAAATGCCACATACAGAACTGTGGCAGCAGTGGGAAATGCTGCACATGATGTGGCGGCGACACCGGGAAATATCACATACAGCAATGCAGAATCGGAGGAATTTGATATTCTGGAGGAATATACGGCGGCGCATCCGGGAAAATTCATCCGGGAAATCCTGGAAAAATACAAAAGTCCCAGGATCGAGGGGATGCCGCCCTTTACCGGCGGGATGGTCGGATACTTTTCCTACGACTATCTCAAATATGCCGAGCCGACGCTGAAGCTTGCCTCAGCGGAGGGGGAGGATTTCCGGGATATGGATCTGATGCTGTTTACGAAAGCACTGGTATTCGACCATTACCGGCAGAAGCTGGTGCTGATTACCGGGGTAGATACAGAGGATGTTGAGGCATCCTACCGGAAGGCGGAGACGGAGCTTGCGGACATGGCGTCCCTTTTAAACAGCGGGGCAAAGGCGGTGTTCAGACCGCTGAAGCTGAAAGAAGAATTAAAGCCGGACTTTTCCAGAGAGCGGTACACGCGGATGGTGGAGCGTGCAAAGCATTACATTCACGAGGGAGATATTTTCCAGGTGGTGCTCTCGAATCCGCAGACGGCAAAAGCGGAGGGCAGCCTGTTTGATACTTACCGGGTGCTGCGCACAAGCAACCCCTCGCCCTATATGTTTTACTTTTCCAGCGATGATGTGGAGATTGCCGGGGCGTCGCCGGAGACACTGGTAAAGCTGGAGAATGGAAAGCTGTACACCTTCCCGCTTGCTGGAACAAGACCGCGGGGAAAGACAGAGGAAGAGGATTTAAAACTGGAGGAGGAGCTGCTGCAGGACGAAAAAGAGCTGGCGGAGCATAACATGCTGGTGGACCTTGGCAGAAATGATATTGGAAGAATCAGCAGGCCGGGCAGCGTAAAGGTGGAAAAATATTGCAGCATTGAGCGATTCTCCTGTGTTATGCATATCGGTTCTACCGTATCCGGGCAGATCCGGGAGGAGCTGGACGGTCTGGATGCCGTTGATTCCATCCTTCCGGCGGGAACCCTGTCGGGAGCGCCGAAAATCCGCGCCTGCCAGATAATCCAGGAGCTGGAGGGCAGAAAGCGCGGCATTTATGGAGGCGCGGTCGGATATCTGGATTTCACCGGAAATCTGGACACCTGCATCGGTATCCGTCTTGTATATAAGAAAAACGGAAAAATCTGTGTGCAGTCCGGAGCGGGAATCGTGGCGGACAGCGTGCCGGAGAAGGAATACCAGGAATGCTGCAACAAGGCGAAAGCGATGGTGCAGGCAGTTCTGACGGCGCAGGAGGGATTGGAATGATTTTACTGATTGATAATTATGACAGCTTTTCCTACAATCTTGTACAGTATATCAGCAGTGTGGAGCTGGATATAAGGGTTATCCGCAATGATGCATGTGACATATCACAGATTGAAGAGATGCATCCGGAGGCAATCGTGCTTTCACCGGGACCGGGACGCCCGGCGGATGCGGGTATCTGCATAGAAGCAATATGTTACTTTAAAGATAAGGTGCCGGTTCTGGGCGTCTGCCTCGGACACCAGGCAATCTGCGAAGCGTTTGGCGGTGTAGTTTCCTACGCGAAAAAGCTGATGCACGGGAAAACCTCGCAGGCGGAGCTTTTAGGGAAATCACCTCTGTTTGAAGGTCTGCAAAGTCCAATAAAGGTGGCAAGATATCATTCACTTGCGGCGCAAAGAGAAAGCCTGCCGCCGGAGCTTATCGTTACCGCGCAGACGGCGGACGGCGAAATCATGGCGGTGCAGCACCGGGATTATCCGGTATATGGCGTGCAGTTTCATCCGGAGTCTGTTCTGACACCGGATGGATTGAAAATCATACAAAATTTTGTAAATATAGCGAAAGGAAGAAAACAGGCATGATTAAAGAAGCGATTATTGCATTATCAAAGAAGCAGGACCTCACATATGAACAGGCGGAAGCCGTGATGAATGAGATTATGAGCGGCGAGGCGACCGACGTGCAGAAGGCGGCATACCTAACGGCGCTGTCGCTGAAGGGAGAGACGATTGACGAAATTACGGCATCGGCGGCGGGGATGCGGGCGCACTGCATTAAGCTGCTGCATGATCTGGATGTGCTGGAAATTGTCGGAACCGGCGGGGATGGTTCAAATTCCTTCAATATTTCTACGACGGCATCCCTGGTGATCGCCGCAGGCGGCGTGCCGGTGGCAAAGCATGGCAACCGTGCGGCTTCCTCAAAATCGGGGGCGGCGGATGTGCTGGAAGCGCTTGGCGTGAATATCACCATTGCGCCGGAAAAGAGCGCGGAGCTTTTAAAGGAAATCGGCATCTGCTTCCTGTTTGCGCAGAATTATCATATTGCTATGAAATATGTTGCACCAATCCGCCGCGAGCTTGGTATCCGCACCGTGTTTAATATTCTTGGACCGCTTTCCAATCCGGCGGGAGCGAACATGGAGCTGATGGGCGTTTATGATGAAAGTCTGGTGGAGCCTCTGGCGCAGGTAATGGCAAAGCTTGGCGTGAAAAAGGGCATGGTGGTGTATGGACAGGATAAGCTCGATGAAATATCCATGTGCGCTCCGACCAGTGTATGTGAAATACGCGACGGCTGGTTCCAGTCTTACGAGATCACGCCGGAGCAGTTCGGTTATACGCGCTGCGATAAAGAAGAGCTGGTGGGCGGAACCCCGCAGGAAAACGCAAAAATCACAAAAGATATTTTAAATGGAACGGAGCGCGGTGCCAAACGCTGCGCGGTCTGCCTGAATGCCGGGGCGGCGCTTTATATTGCTGGAAAGACGCAGACCATCGAGGAAGGCGTGCGTATGGCGGAGCAGCTTATTGACAGTGGGGCGGCGCAAAAGAAACTGGAAGAATTCGTGGAAAGAAGTAATGCATAGGAACCGGAGAGGGCTGGAATGAATATTTTAGATGAAATTGCGGCAAAAACCAGGGAGCGGATTGCACAGGAGAAACGCAATGTTTCCCCGGAAACCATGCGCCGGGAGGCGGAGGCTGCGCTGCGCCATGAAACAGAGGCTGCACAGTGCCGGGAGGCGGAGACTGCGCTGCGCCGTGAAACAGAGGCTGCACAGCGGCGGGAGGCGGAGAGCATACTGCAATGGGAGCTGGCGGGGGCACAAAAAGAAGTCTCGTCAGAAACCGGAAAGGCGTGCGGCGTGCGCCTTCCATTTGAGGCAGCGCTGGCGGCGGAAGGAATTTCCTTTATCTGCGAGGTGAAGAAGGCGTCCCCGTCGAAAGGAATTATTGCGGAAGAGTTTCCGTATCTGAATATCGCAAAAGAATATGAGGCAGCGGGGGCTGCAGCAATCTCCTGCCTGACGGAGCCATACTGGTTCCTTGGAAAGGACGCGTATCTGCAGGAGATTGCAGCGCAGGTGAATATCCCGGTGCTGCGCAAGGACTTTACGGTTGACGAATATATGATTTACCAGGCAAAGGCGCTGGGCGCGTCCGCGGTTCTTCTGATTTGCGCTATTCTGGATGACGGACAGCTGAAAGCTTACGGACAGCTTGCCGCAGAATTGGGAATGTCAGCTCTGGTGGAAGCGCACACAGAAGAAGAAATTGCCCGCGCGCTGGCGGCGGATGCCCGAATTCTGGGCATCAATAACCGCAATCTGAAAAATTTTCAGGTAGATATTACCCAGAGCCGCAGACTGCGCGAGCTGGTGCCGGATGATGTACTGTTCGTGTCGGAGAGCGGGATAAAGACGCCGCAGGACGTCGCAGCACTGCGGCAGAATGGCACAGATGCCGTTCTGATAGGAGAGACATTGATGCGGGCACCGGATAAAAAAGTGATGCTGGATATGCTGCGCGGAAATGTTGTATAATGGAACAAAATTGCAGAGTGACGGAATGGTGATGCAGTGTTCAGAATGTGACATGAGGAGGGCGGCAGAACAATGTGTGACAAAAATACCGGGGCGGCGGTCAGACTAAAAATCTGCGGTCTGAGCCGGCCGTGTGATATTGATTATGTGAATGAGGCACATCCGGATTTTGCCGGATTCGTGGTAAATTATCCGAAAAGCCGCCGGAGTGTGACGCCGCAGCAGCTTGCGCAGCTCCGGGCACACCTGGATGAAGGGGTACTTCCCGTGGGGGTGTTCGTGAATGAAGCGCCGGAGCTGGTTGCGAAGCTTCTGAATGATGGAATCATTTCGCTGGCGCAGCTTCACGGCGACGAGGATGAAAACTATCTGAAGCGGTTGCGGACGCTGACGGACGGCAGGCTTATTCAGGCTTTTACGATTCGCAGTGAAAAGGATGCAAAGCTTGCAATGCAGAGCACGGCGGATTATATTTTGCTGGATAACGGCAAGGGCACCGGGGAGCGCTTTGACTGGCGCTTTATCCGGGAAATTTCCCGCCCGTGGATACTGGCGGGTGGACTTACGCCGGAAAATATACGTCAGGCGGCGGAATCGCTGCGACCGTGGGCTTTGGATTTATCGAGCGGCGTGGAGACAGACGGATATAAAGACCGCGCGAAAATACTGGCGGCCGCCGCGGCAATCCGGAACATGGCGGGGATTATATGAGACATAATGCGCCGGGCGGAAAGAGCGTATGAGACATAATGTGCCAGACGGGGAAATTATATGAGACATAACGTGCCGGACGGCAGCAGGTCAGCCAGGCGCACCTGTTGCCCGGAGAGAAAAGTTATATGAGACATAACGTGCCGGCAGAAACAGAAGGGCGGACGGCAGATTGCAGATATGGCAGACAATATGAGATAGAAGGAGAGAAGCAGATGAGTGCAGGAAGATTTGGGATACACGGCGGACAGTACATTCCGGAAACGCTGATGAATGCGGTTCTGGAACTGGAAGACGCTTACAACTATTATAAAAATGATGCGCAGTTTCAGCAGGAGCTGACGCAGCTCCTGAATGATTACGCAGGCAGACCTTCGCGTCTGTATTATGCGCAGCGCATGACGGAGGACCTGGGCGGAGCGAAGATTTATCTGAAAAGAGAGGATTTAAACCATACAGGTGCACACAAAATCAACAACGTGCTTGGACAGGTGCTGCTTGCAAAGAAGATGGGGAAAACCCGCGTGATTGCTGAGACGGGCGCCGGACAGCATGGTGTTGCTACGGCAACAGCGGCGGCGCTGATGGGCATGGAGTGCGAGGTCTTTATGGGTGAGGAGGACACGAAGCGTCAGGCGCTGAATGTTTACCGTATGCGTCTGCTGGGGGCGCAGGTACACGCCGTCACCTCCGGCACCGGCACCTTGAAGGATGCTGTTTCCGAGACAATGCGCGAGTGGACGAACCGCGTGGAGGACACACATTATGTGCTTGGTTCCTGCATGGGACCGCATCCGTTCCCGACGATCGTGCGGGATTTCCAGGCGGTTATTTCAAAGGAAATAAAGCAGCAGATACTGGAAAAGGAAGGAAAGCTGCCGGATGCGGTGCTCGCCTGTGTGGGCGGCGGCTCTAATGCAATCGGCGCATTTTATCATTTTATTGAGGATGAAGAGGTGCAGCTGATCGGCTGCGAGGCAGCGGGACGCGGCGTGAATACTGCGGAGACGGCGGCTACCATCGCAACCGGGCGGCTGGGTATTTTTCACGGTATGAAATCGTATTTCTGCCAGGATGAGTATGGACAGATTGCGCCGGTATATTCTATTTCCGCCGGGCTGGATTATCCGGGCATCGGACCGGAGCATGCGGATCTCTATGATAAAGGACGCGCGCAATATGTTGCAATTACCGACGACGAGGCGGTGGATGCCTTTGAATATCTGTCGAAGATGGAGGGCGTGATCCCGGCAATCGAGAGCGCCCATGCGGTTGCCTATGCGCGCAAGCTTGCGCCGACGATGCGCAAAGACCAGATTATTGTTATCAACCTGTCCGGCAGAGGAGATAAGGACTGCGCGGCAATCGCCAGATACAGAGGGGAGGATATTCATGAGTAACATTCAGAGGGCATTTGAAAATGGGAAGGTATTTATTCCGTTCATTACCTGCGGCGACCCGTCGCTGGATATCACGGAGCAGCTTGTATATGCGGCGGAGGAAGCGGGCGCTGATTTAATTGAGCTTGGGATTCCGTTTTCCGACCCGACGGCGGAGGGACCGGTGATACAGGCGGCAAATCTGCGCGCGCTGACAGGCGGAGTGACGACTGACGATATTTTTGATATGGTGCGCCGCATCCGCAAAAAAACAGACATTCCGATGGTATTTATGACGTATGCGAATGTGGTGTTTTCCTATGGCTACCAGCAGGCGGCGCAGGAGCGCCGGGCGGAGGCGGGCTGTCAAAAGGGCGCGGATTCCGGAAACGGCAGCACGGACTGCGAAAATAGCGGGATGCCTTCTGTGGGCGGCAGAGACTGCGCAGATAGTGGCAGCGGCACAGAACGTTTTATCCGGACAGCGGCGGAAATCGGCATGGATGGCCTGATTCTGCCGGATGTACCTTATGAGGAAAAAGAAGAGTTCGATATGGTGTGCAAAAAATACGGGCTGGATTTTATTTCTCTGATTGCGCCTACCTCGCATGAGCGTATCCGGCGGATCGCGGCGGACGCCAGCGGATTCGTATACTGCGTATCTTCTATGGGCGTAACAGGTATGCGTTCGGAAATTACTTCAGATGTAGGAAGCATGGTAAGGCTGGTAAAGGAAACAAAGGATATTCCCTGCGCGGTCGGATTTGGAATTTCCACACCGGAGCAGGCGGCGAAGATGGCGGCGCTGTCGGACGGAGCAATCGTGGGAAGCGCGATCGTGCGTCTCTGCGGACAGTACGGGAAGGAATGTGTTCCGTATGTCAGAGAATACATCCGCACCATGAAGGAAGCGCTGTAAGATAAAGCAGCAGAGAACAAACGGGCGGAGGACAAATAGACAGAAGAACCATTGTGTTGCAAATAAATGGCTGTGGATAAATGCCTCCGGAACCCGTGTGAGGAGAATTATGGAAGGAATTATATATACAAAGGCGCCGTCGGACGGGCGTCTGCCAAAGGAAATGGCGGTGTACCGGCTTCTGGATGAGCTGGGAATTTCGTATGAGCGGGTGGATCATCCGCCGGCAATGTCGATCGATGACTGTCACAACGTGGATGAAATTCTGGGAATCCAGATTTGCAAAAATCTTTTTCTGTGCAATCGTCAGCAGACAGATTTTTATCTGCTGATGATGCCGGGGAAAAAGCCGTTTAAGACAAAGGAGCTGAGCAGACAGATTGGCACGGCGCGGCTGTCCTTTGCCGATGAGCGCCATATGGAGGAGCTGCTTAATATTACGCCGGGGTCTGTCAGCATCATGGGGCTGATGAACGATACGCAGAATCGTGTGCGGCTGCTGATAGACGAGGACGTTTTTCACGATGAGTACGTGGGCTTTCATCCGTGCATCAATACAAGCAGCATTAAGGCGAAGGCGGCGGATATCTGGAAAAAATTTCTGCCGGCGGTGCATCACGATTATACCGTGGTGCATCTGGAAGGATAAGGACGGATGCTGGCGGGCGAAGTGCAGGCCGCCCTGCAATCAATCCGGATGGGCGTGGGAGAACAGGATGATAAGTAATCCGGGCGAAGGAGAAAAACATGGTAAAATATATGGAATGTAACATTGATGAGATGGAGCGTGTCTGCAGCCTGGGGAAGGCGCTCTCTTCTCCGGTACGACTGGAAATGCTGCAGCTTTTATACGAAAACAGTCTGATTATCGGAGAGATAGCGAAGAAGATGGACCTTCCGGCATCGAGCACGGCGTTTCATCTGAAAATTCTGGAGCAGGCGGGGCTGATTCGCATGGAAGAGCAGCCGGGAACGAGAGGAACGATGAAGCTGTGCACCAGAAAGGTGGATATCGTATCACTGGGACTGGTAAGAAGGAATAAGGACATTAATGAAATGTTCAGTGCGGAGCTTCCAGTCGGAGCTTTCAGCAGCTGCCGGGTCTCGCCTACCTGCGGGCTGTGTGCGCCGGACGGTGTTATCGGTAATGAGGATAAGGAATTCTGCTTTTATTATCCGGAACGGATGAAGGCGGGGCTGCTCTGGACCTCCTCCGGCTATGTGGAGTACCGGTTTGCCAACGGCGTACCGGCAGACAGGGAGGTTACGCGGCTTCTGTTTTCGGCGGAGCTCTGTTCTGAGGCGCCGGGATACCGGGAGGACTGGAAATCGGATATCACACTGTGGGTAAATGAGACGGACTGCGGCACTTTTACCAGCGCGGGAGATTTTGGCGGACGCCGGGGAAGGCTGACGCCGTCCATCTGGCCGGACGGCTCCAGCCAGTATGGACAGCTTACGGAATGGGAGGTGCGCGGCGACGGCACCTACATCAACGGAATCCGGGTCTCCGATACCACGATCGGGGATTTGAATCTGATGAACCGGGCTTATGTTGCTGTCCGGCTTGGAAACAGAGAAGACGCAAAATATGTCGGCGGTCTGAATCTGTTCGGAAAGCAGTTTGGAGATTACGCACAGGACCTGGTTCTGACAATGGAATATCTGTGATGCATGTGAAAAGAGAAAATAAAATATGAGAAGAGAAATATAAGCGGCTGCTTCCGGTTTTGGGAGCGGCCTTTTTGGCGCCCAGGAGGGATGCGTTTCTGCGATTGTACGGATATAGAAACAATAAAATTGTTATAGCACTAATGAAAACAACAGTAATACTGTTTAAATAACAGAAAAATTAACAAAAATCCGTTAAAAAGACAAAAAATCATGAAAAATATGGTTGACAAAAGGAAAAAATAACGTATAATCTTAGTTAAAGGAACAGAAATACTGTTCAATCTATTTGGCCGAATAGAAAAGATAGCTGTATATTTCAAAATTATTGTTATTAAGGAGGAATAAAGCATGAAACGGAAATGGACGACATTATTACTTGGCGCATCAATGACGCTGGCACTCGGAGGAATGGCATTTGCAGAGGAAGCGGATGTAAATGAAGACGGTACCGTAAACAACCCGGAGGCAGTCCAGGTAGACGAGAACAAGCTGGTATTCTGGTCACTGTTTACCGGCGGCGACGGCGAGTATATGCAGAAGATCATCGACGACTACAATGCCGGCGGTCCGACGAAGGAGGTACAGTCTATCACACTGGTATGGGATGACTATTATACAAAGCTTCAGACGGCGGTAGCGGCAAAGAAAGGTCCGGACATCGGCATTTCCCATGCGTCAAAGCTGTCAGAGCTGGTAGACCAGGGCGTGGTAGAATCTATATCCCCGTATCTGGAGGAGCTTGGCGTAGACCTTTCCACCATGTATGCGGAAAATTCTCTGGATGCCGTTACATACGACGGTGAGATTTATGCAGTTCCGCTCGATACACACGCTGAGATTCTTTACTACAACACGGACATTCTGGAAAAAGCGGGCGTGGAGCTGAACGAGGACGGCACGCTGTCCATCTCGTCGGCAGACGAATTTACAGAAATTCTGGATAAATGCAAGGCTGTCATGGAAGACGGACAGAGCGTTATTGCCCTGACAAACAACGGCGACGACCCGTACCGTACCTGGTGGGCAACCTACTTCCAGATGGGCGGCACACCGCTGGTAAACGATGAGGGTACAGAGGTAACGCTTGATAAGGATATCGCAGTGCAGGCGGCAGAATGGGTAAAATCTCTGTATGACAACGGTTATGTTCTGGAGGGTATCTCAGACCATCAGAAGCTGTTCCAGGCAGGCGACGCTGCGTTCCTGATTGGCGGAACCTGGGCGGTAGGCGTTATGGAAGAGACAGAAGGACTGAATTTCGGTGCGCAGTCATGGCCGCAGCTTTTTGACAATGCTTCCTGCTGGGCAGATTCCCACACACTGATTCTTCCGGTAAATCCGGACAGAACAGAAGAGGAAACACTGGCGGCTGTTGAGTTTCTCGTGAGCGCGTCTAAAGACGGCGGCGCTACCTGGGCAGGCTCCGGACAGATTCCGGCGTGCCTGGAGGTTGTAGACAGCGACGCATTCCTCGGACTGCCGTGCAGAGAAAATTACAAATCAGCGCTTGATAATGCGGTGCTTCCTTCCAAGAACCCGGCGTTCTATGCGATGAAAGCGGGCATGATTGAAAGCCTGGATACGCTGTGGACCGGTACGGCGGATGCAGCAGGTGCGATTGACGCACTTTATAATGAACTGGAGTCCAATCTGCAGTAAGTCCGGATCTGGATGCTCTGGCAGAGGGGAGCCGGCTGGCTCCCCTTTGCATCTTACGGAAACTTGCCGAAGAAAAGGAGGGAAAACATGAGTAAAGCAAGAAAAAGAAAAACGCTGCTCATTGCGCTGGCATTCATGCTTCCGTTTTTCGTTTTGTATACGGTTTTTACAATATGGCCGGTAATCCAGGGCTTTTATGTCAGCCTTCATAAGTGGGGACTGATGGGGAAGCAGAGCTTTCTTGGCTTTGATAATTATGTGAAATTTACCGGCGATAAAAACTTCTGGGCGGCGTTGTGGCATACGACGTTTTTCACTCTGATTACTACGCCCATGCTTGTCATTGTCTCGATGGCGCTGGCGATGCTCGCAAACCGTCCGACAAAGCTGAAAAAAGGACTGCGCATCATCTTTTATCTGCCCAGCGTGCTGTCTGTGTCGGTTGCGGCGTTTATCGCAAAATTCGCCTTTACACCGTATACAGGTCTGATAAACGGGCTGCTTCACCAGATTGGGGTGCTTCCGGCTTCGCAGGAGCTGCAGTGGCTGCAGAGCCCCAGCCTGGTGTGGGTTACCGTCTCGGTTATGACGGTCTGGTGGACCATCGGCTTTCCGATGCTGCTGTATCTGTCGGCACTGCAGGATATCTCGCCGGATGTGTATGAGGCGGCGTCCATCGACGGCGCGAGCCGCTTCCAGCAGCTCATTCATCTGGAACTGCCGCTGCTGAAGCCGACCACCTGGCTGGTAGGACTTCTGCAGATGATTGCCTGCTTCAAGGTTTTCGGACAGATCCAGCTGATCACCGGAGGAGGACCGGCGGGCTCCACGCGCCCTCTGATCCAGTATATTTATGAGACGGCATTTAAAAAGAACAATCTGGGATATGCGGCGGCAATGTCCTATGTACTGTTTGGTATCCTGCTGATACTGTCCATCGGACAGCAGATTCTTCAGAGAAGGAGTGAGGACTGATATGGCGAAAGTGAAAGTAAAAAGCAGAAAAAGGAAATCTGTCGGGTACTGGGCGCTGAACGTGGTTTCGATTTTTCTGGCGGCTGTTTTTATTGGTCCGATACTCTGGGCGCTGGCGGTTTCCTTCCAGCATGAGGGAAAGGCGATCAACAGTGTGCTGGACTGGTTTACCGGTCCGTACACGCTGGAAAACTATCCGCATATTATTTTTAATTCATCCGTACCGACCTGGCTGATAAACAGTGTGATTATTGCGGTGATTGTAACGGCTCTGACGGTGATTTTCTGCGCTATGGCGGCTTATGCAATCGCAAAGATCCCCTTTAAGGGAAGCGGTATTTTCTTCATGTATTTTCTGATTGGTCTGATGGTGCCGACAGAAGCGACGATTGTTCCGCTGTTTATCACCGTAAATGGAATGAATCTGATTGACACTTATGCAGGGCTGATTCTTCCGTCGATTGCCGGCTCCATGAACCTGATTATCATGGTAACGTTTTTCAGGAATCTGCCCAATGAGCTTCTGGAGGCGGTGCGCATTGACGGCGGCGGAGAGCTGACGATTTTTTTCCGCATTGTCCTGCCGCTGTCGAAAACCATTATTGCCACCGTATGCATTTTCGCATTTGTGGGAAGCTGGAACAATTACCTCTGGCCTCTGCTCTGCGCAATGAGTGACAGTCTGTTTACGCTTCCGGTCGGCATACCGACCTTTGCGAGCACCTACACGGTTGATTATGTAGCGCCTCTGACGGCGGCGATGGTGGCTTCCCTGCCGATGATTATTATCTATATTATCTTTGAAAAGCAGATTGTCGCGGGCATTACCTCCGGCGCGGTAAAAGGCTGATGCCTGCAAAGAAGCGCGGAGAATAAGAAATACGAAATAAGTTGATGGAGGATAAACACACAATGAAATGTTACGTAAAAGATTATCCAAGACCACAGTTTGTAAGAAGTAACTGGGAAAATTTAAACGGTACCTGGGAGTTTCGCTTTGATGATGAAAATGTCGGTGAAAAAGAAAAATGGTACGCAGGTTTTCACGGGGACAGAGAGATCCGGGTTCCGTTTACCTTCGAAACGAAAATGAGCGGTATCCATGACGAGACCCGTCACGATTTTGTATGGTATAAAAGAGAATTGCAGGCGGACGCTGCCCGGCTGGAGAAGGAGGATTACCTGCTTCATTTTGAGGGAAGCGATTATATCACAAAGGTATGGGTGAACGGACAGTTTGCCGGGGAGCACACCGGCGGCTATGCAAGATTTACTTTCAATATTACGTCTCTTTTAAAGGACGGCGCCAATGAACTGGTAGTCCGGGTGGAGGATCATTTTGATATGCAGCAGCCGCGCGGAAAGCAGAGATGGATTGATAAAAATTTCGCCTGCTGGTATGTGCCCGTTACCGGTATCTGGAAGACGGTCTGGTCGGAATATGTCTCCAGAGTGCGCATTGAGCGTGTGAAGATGACGCCGGTGCTATCCGAAGGGCTCCTGGAGCTGGAATACGATGTGACAGCTCCGGAAGAAATGCTGGATGGAAGCCTTTATGCGGCGGCGACGGTTTCCTATGAGGGCGTGCTGATAAACAGAAGCCTGACGGCGGTGATGGACCGCCATGTCAGAACGACAGTCAATATGTTTCTGAAAAACAATCATAAGCTGGAATGGGCGATCCGCACCTGGTCTCCGGAGGAGCCGAATCTCTACGATGTGGAATTTGAGCTGCTGCGCGGACATGAGGCGCTGGATAAGGCGGGTTCCTACTGCGCGATGAGAGAAATCCGCATCGACGGACCAAATATTCTGCTGAACGGACATCCGCTGTATCAGCGGCTGATTCTCGACCAGGGCTACTGGAAGGATTCCAATATGACACCGCCGGATGAGGAGGCGCTGATTGAGGATATCGACAAGATTCATGCGCTGGGTTATAACGGGCTGAGAAAGCATCAGAAGATAGAGGATGAGCGTTTCCTGTACTGGTGCGATGTGAAAGGAATGCTGGTGTGGAGCGAGGCTCCGGCAACCTTCTGTTTTACGGATTATGCGGTGGAGGAGTTTACCAGAGAGTGGATGGAGATCGTAAAGCAGAATTATAATCATCCGTGCATCATCACGTGGACGCCGTTTAATGAATCCTGGGGCATCAGCCAGGTGGAGACAAAGCGCGAAGAGCAGCATTTTACAGAAGCGATTTATCATCTGACAAAGAGCGTGGACCCGTACCGGCCGGTGATTGTGAATGACGGCTGGGAGCATACCGTCTCCGATATCATTACTCTGCACGACTATGAGGAAGCCGGAAAAATCTTTAAGGCAAGATATACAGATTACAAAGAAGAAATTATGACAACAGAAGTATATCACAGCGGCAGCAAATCTGCTTTTGCGAACGGATATGCCTATAAGGGACAGCCGGTCATTATCAGCGAATACGGCGGAATCGCTTTCAATAACGACGATGCCGGATGGGGTTATGGCGACAAGGTGAATACGCAGGAAGAGTTTATCCGCAGATTTGATGAAATTACCACGGCGGTGAAGGAGGTTCCGTACATATGCGGCTTCTGCTATACGCAGGTGTCGGATGTGCAGCAGGAAATCAACGGTCTGATGGATATGGAAAGAAACTTTAAAGTAGACCCGGCGGCGATTAAAGAAATCAACGAAAGAAGGGTAGGCTGCTGGAGGTCTTATATGTAAAAGACGGGCGTCATCCGCTATGCTGTCTGCATTTGTGGGCAGACGGCATGACGGAACGCGGATGTCCGCTTTACAGGCGGAAGAGAAAGCGGTATGTGGTCAGCACATACTGCTTTTTTGCGGGTTTCTGCACATGCGAAAATAACCGGGCGTTGCAAAATCACTTTTGATGTAGTAAAATAATATCAGTAATATTTGAAAGAGGTGTATGAAAATGGAATTGGCGACATTACAGAAGGATATGATTGCGGCGATGAAGGCGAAGGATAAGCCGCGCAAGGAGGCGATTTCTGCGCTGGTTTCCGCGGTGAAGAAGGCGGGCATCGACGCGGGTTGCCGGGAGGATATTCCGGAGACGATGGTGGACCAGGTAATTCTGAAGGAAATGAAAACGGCGAAGGAGCAGCTTGACACCTGTCCGGCGGAGCGGACAGAGCTGAAGGCGGAGTACCAGTTCCGCTACGATGTGATTTCTTCCTATGCGCCGAAGCTGCTTTCGGCGGAGGAGGTAAAGGCGCTGCTGCAGGAGAAGTATGCGGAGCTGCTTGCCACGAAAAACAAGAGTATGATCATGAAAACTGTCATGGCGGAGCTGAAGGGAAAAGCAGACGGCAAGGTGATTAACCAGGTTGTGGCGGAGCTTTGTAAGTAACATCTTTGGAGAAAATTGTGAATAAGAAAATCAGATATCTGGCGGCGCTGGTATGGATGCTTGCGCTGGTGCTCCTGCCGGCGGGCGCAGGGGCATCGGAGAGCAGCAGATATACGCAGATTCCGACGATAACAGAAAATTATGTAAACCCAATATACCGGGACACAGTCAGTGAAAGCAGGCTGGTTTTCCGGAATCCGTATGCGCCCGCTCCTCTGGCGGAATATGGCGGTTATGTTTCGGAAGCAGCGGCGGCAGAGAGCTTCCGCGGGCAGATGAAGCAGCGCGAGGAAGAGATTGTTGTCCTGGTGGAGACAACGGCGGATACGGACGGTATGCTGCGCCGGATTGCGGAGGCGGCGATGGCGCACACGGGCAATCCGACGGAGGGCGACTATCTGAAGTGGCAGTACGCGGGCTGGAGAGGTACGCTGGGCGGCTATACTGCCGGAGGGGTAAAATATCTGACACTCACTTATACGCTGACGTACTATACGGACGCGGCGCAGGAACAGTATGTGACAAATGCGGTCAATGCGCTTATCGGAACGCTTGGACTGCGGGACGCATCAAAATCCAGTTACGAGAAGGTGCGGGCGATTTATGATTATATCTGCAGCAATGTAACATATGATTCTGCAAATGCAGGAAATGAAAATTATAAGCTGAAGCACACGGCATATGCGGCGCTGGCGGATAAAACAGCTGTCTGCCAGGGGTACGCGGTGCTCTTTTACCGGCTGGCGCTGGAGAGCGGCATAGATGCGCGTGTGATTTCCGGCTATGGCGGCGGCACTGCGCATGGCTGGAATATTGTAAAGCTGGGCTCGCAGTATTATAATCTGGATGCCACCTGGGACGCAGGGCGCGATCCCTGGCTTTATTTTCTGAAAGCAGATAATTTCAGCGGACATACGCGTGGGGAAAACTATCAGACGGCGGAATTTTACGGCAGCTACCCGATGGCGGCGTCCGACTTTCCGGAGAAATGTACGCATGAGGCGGGAAGCACGGTGCAGGAAAATGTAAAGGCGGCTTCCTGTACGCTGCCCGGTTCCTATGAAAATGTAACATATTGCCAGATATGCGCGGAGGAAATGAGCAGGTATACCTGTCTGATACCGGCTGAAGGTCACACATTGCAGACCATTCCGGGAAGAGCCGCGGACTGTCTGAATACGGGTCTGACGGACGGGCAGAAATGTACGGTCTGCGGGACGGTTGTGACAGAGCAGAAAACGGTTGCCGCGAAGGGGCATTCCTGGGGCACATGGAAGACAACGGCAAATGCGACGGTATTTGCGCCGGAGAAGCAGACGGCTGTCTGCAGCGTATGCGGCGCAGTGAAGGTACAGGATAAGGGAACGAAGCTGACGGCAAAGATACGCGTGTCGGCGTCCACGCTGCTGCTGCAGAAAAAGCAGAAGACGACCGCGTGCCGGGTTACTTTTGCCAACGGTGATTCTGTGAAATCGTGGAAATCCGGCGACAGAAAAATTGCGAAGGTTTCCGGCAGGGCAGACGGCACCTGCACTATTACCGCCGGAAATAAAACCGGCAGGACCAAAATTACCGTGACGCTGAAAAGCGGTAAAACGGCAACCATCAACGTGAAGGTGCAGGCGGGGAAAGTAGCGGCGAAATCCGTAAAACTGGCTGCCACAAAGATTACATTAAAAAAGAAGCAGAAAATACAGCTTTCACCGGTGATAAAACCGGTTACCTGCCAGGAAAAGGTACAGTACAGCTCTTCTAACAGCAAAATTGCAAAGGTAAATGCGAAGGGCGTCATCACCGGGGTAAAAGCCGGAAAAACAAAAATAAAAGTAAAGGTTGGCGGGAAAACAGTAACCTGTACGGTAATTGTAAAGTAATGGAAAAATCAAATACTTCGCTGCAGGCAACGGGGTATCTGATTCTCGCGGCATTCTTTAAATGCTTGTGCATTGAAGGACCGGCCCTTGCAGGGCGTCGCAGGCACGGCATTTGGATCATTGTTCGCGGAAATAAACGGAATATGCAAAGGACCAGGCAAATCAAAGGAGATTTGCGCGGTCCTTTTTGCGTTTAAAATCCGGCGGCAGAAGAGCGGGCAGAAATAAATTGTCATTAATTTGCCCGGAATGCTTTTTGACGGAACCGATTGCCATATCTTCCGCAGCAGACACGTTGATTTTTTGCCTTTGCTGCGCCGCCTATTGGCAGCAATTTTGCCTTCATGAAAACTGGTCGGACAAAATTGCTGCCGCTATGCTCGCAAAGCCTGCAAAATCGGCCTATCGTCTGCTTGCAGAAGCATGGCAATGGATTCCTTAAAAGCAGTCCGGGCAAATTGCAGATACTGCAGTATAGCCCGCTCTTCCGCCAGCCGGATACACATAAATAAAAGGAACGGGGGATTTTTATGAGAATTTACACAGAGGCAGACCGGGTGAGTACGGGGAATAAGGGAATGGATGAGGTAATCGACATGCTGCGCATGGGCGATAACGTGGTGTGGCAGGTGGACGCGGTGTCGGATTACTGCCGCGTGGTGGCGCAGTATCTGAAGCAGGCGCAGGCGGACGGGCGTGAAATTCACTATATGCGCTTTGGGGCGCACGAGCCGGTCATTCAGGAGGCGGAGGGCGTGCAGGTGCACACGATTCATGCGGAGCTTGGCTTCGAGCATTTTGCTATGAAGGTGCATCATATTATTAAGGAAATCGGCGTGGATGCGTTTTACATTTTTGACTGTCTGACGGACCTTGTGAAATACTGGTATTCGGATCTGATGATTGGAAACTTTTTCCGTGTGACATGCCCGTATCTGTATGAACTGAACACAGTGGCTTATTTTGCGCTTATCCGCGATTCACACACGGAGCATACCATTTCGCGCATCCGCGATACGACGCAGGTGCTTCTGGATTTGTACAACGTGGGCGGCAATTATTACCTGCATCCCTTAAAGGTCTGGCAGCGCAAATCGGATACGATGTTTCTGCCGCATCTGATTTTGGGGGACACGGCAAAGACCATTACGTCAAGCTCTGAGACGGCGGCGCTGTTTTCGCATTTCAGTCTGGACCGCAACCGCACGGATTACTGGGATGTGGTGTTCCAGGAGGCTTCCATGAAGCTGTCCGGCTCGGTGGAGGAGCAGAATACGGCAAAAGAGCTGCTTCTGCGGCTGCTTATCGGGGAAGATAATCCAATCGTGGGCCTGTGCCGGGAATATCTCTCTCTGCGCGACCTGCTGGATATCAAATCACGGGAGCTGGGCACCGGACGCATCGGCGGCAAGGCGGTCGGCATGTTTCTGGCGCGCAAAATTCTGGAGAAGGACAGGGAGCACAATTTTTCGCGGCTTCTGGAGGTGCATGATTCTTTTTACATGGGCGCCGACGTATTCTATACTTATATCGTTCACAACGACTGCTGGAGGCTGCGCACGCTGCAGAAATCCAGAGAGGGCTATTATGAGTACGCAAAGCCGCTGCAGGAGAAGATGCGAAAAGGGACCTTTCCGGAGTATCTGGTGGAAAAATTTAAGGCGATGCTGGAGCATTTCGGGCAGTCCCCGATTATCGTGCGCTCCAGCTCCCTGCAGGAGGACAATTTCGGCAATGCCTTCGCCGGCAAGTATGACAGCGTGTTCTGTGTAAACCAGGGAACCCTGGAGGAGCGCTACGAGGCGTTTGAGCAGGCGGTTAAGCAGGTCTATGCGAGCACGATGAACGAGGACGCTCTGAATTACCGTATGAACCGCGGGTTGTGGGATAAGGATGAACAGATGGCGCTGCTGATTCAGCGCGTGTCCGGCGATTATTACGGAAAATATTTTTTCCCGCATGTGGCGGGCGTGGGAAATTCTTCGAATTTATATGTCTGGGACCCGTCCATTGATATGGATGCTGGCATGATACGGCTGGTGTTCGGGCTCGGCACGCGGGCGGTGGACCGCATTGAGGGAGATTATCCGCGTATTGTGTGCCTGGACGACCCCGGACGTCCGCCGCTGATTTCTTACGGCGACGAGCGGAAGTTCTCACAGCATTATGTGGATCTGCTGGACACCGGCACGAACGAGTGGACGCACAAGGATGTGGACGAGATTCTTGCGATGGATATTAAGACGAATAAAAATCTGTTTTCGTCGCTGGATTTTGACACCATGCGCTGGCTGCAGGAAATGGGCAGAAAGACGCGGAATCTTTACATATTAAATTTCAACCGGCTGCTGAAATATACGGATTTCCCGGAGAATATGCGGCAGATTCTCAAAAGGCTGTCGGAGGTTTATAATTATCCGGTAGATATTGAGTTTGCAGCGAATTTTGATAAAGATGGAAATTATAAAATCAATCTGCTGCAGTGCCGTCCGCTGCAGACGCGGGGACTTGGCAAGACGGTAGAGATACCGGAGATTACTGAAAAGACAGATTGTTTCTTTTCCACACACGGCAATTTCATGGGTGGCAACGTGCGCATTCCGGTTCAGTATGTGATTTTTGTGAAAGCGAAGGCGTACCTGGCGCTGCCGGAGCAGGAGCGCTACACGGTGGCGCGCGTCATCGGCAAGCTGAACCAGATTCTGAAGGAAGAGCATGTGCTGCTGGCGGGACCGGGACGCTGGGGCACTTCCACCACCTCGCTGGGCGTGCCGGTGCATTTTACGGAAATCTGTCATATGAGCGCTATCTGTGAGGTGGCGTACCAGGAGGGCGGTCTGATGCCGGAGCTGTCCTACGGCAGCCATTTCTTCCAGGACCTTGTGGAATCCGGCGTCTTCTATGCCGCCATTTTCGAGAAGGACACGGACGTCATTTTCAATGAAGCCTATGTGCTGGAGCGGGAAAACTGCATCGGGGAATTTGTGGAAACCGCTTACGCCAATGTCATCCATGTCGCGAAAACGGACGGACTGGAGCTGTACTCCGATACCGTCAGTCAGCGGCTGGTGTGCATGAAACGGCAGGCGACGGAGTAAAGCTGTGGGTATTCATTGCTTTTGATACTCTTCACGGTAGGCGCTGGGCGTTTTTCCTGTTTTTTTCTTGAAGCAGGAGCTGAAATAGTATTGATTCGAATAGCCTACCTGGGTACTGATAACCTTCAGGGACAGAGAGGTATTCAGCAGAAGCTGGCAGGCGGCGTCGATGCGGGTATCTGTAAGGAAGGTACTGATATTCTGGTTCCGGCACCGCTTGAACAGCGTACTGAGGTACGCCGGGGAAATCTGAAGATGCTCGGCTATTTCATTCAGGCTCAGGTCGCTGTTGCTGTAATTTTTTGTGATATATTTTACGGCAGTCTCGCACAGGCTTTCGTGGTATTTTGATACAGATTCCGAAAGCTTCTGGCAAATTGTCTGGCATGTATTAAGAAGCCAGTCGGAAATCATGGCAATCGTTTTAAAATAATCCGGATTGGTAAAAATAAAAGTGATTTCCTTTTCAAATGCAGGAGTCATGATATTTAATTCATAGCAAAATTTCAATAACCGGGCAACAACCGTGTATAATTGGGAATAAACAACAATTTTGGAATCACAGTTTCCGGGAAAAGAATGGATAAAGGCATGAATCCAGTCGGTGATGCCATCCATGTCTTTTTTACATATACATTGAATCAGATTCTCTTCGGATATGTCCCCGACGGGCAGAACTTTACTGCCGTACCGGGAAATAGCGTCTGCCTCCAGGAAAGTCTGTTCCGGAAAGAAAAAACGGTACTCCAGTGCTTTCTGGGCGCTTGCATAGGAGGAATTCAGCTCCCAGATGCTGTCAGTAATATTGCCAAGTCCGATGACAAGCCCATAACGACTGGAAAAATGCTCTGCCACTTTCTGAAAGCGGGACTGTATCAGCTCACGGAATTTATGCGTGGATGCAATATTTTCGCCAATAATACAGATAAAATTGGTCAGATCCTTCAGAACATAGTGGAAAGAAAAGGTACTGCAGATTTTGCGGACAGAATGCTCCAGATTCATAGAGCGCACACAGTATTCTTCAATACCGAGCTTCTGTTTCAGAAGATCGGAATCTGCGGCAGAAATATGCAGAACAATATAATAACGGCAGTTCAGCTTTAAATCAAGGTACTGCGCATATAGCTCCAGAATCTGCGAGGATTCCCGGTTCCCCTGCTGAATCAGGGAACGGAAAAACTGCTCCGCCATAGCGGGACGGCTCTTTTTCAGAATTTCCAGATTTTTCGCTTCCATCCTGATTTCAGCGATTACCTTTTCAAGAATCTCTGTGAGATAACTGTAATTGATGGGCTTTTCGATATAGTCGAAGGCACCCAGACGCACAGCCTGTCTGGCGTATTCAAATTCATCGTAGGCGCTGATTAAAATAATTTTAATAGAGGGATTAAGGGCGAGCGCTTTTTCGGAAAGCGCAAGCCCGCTCATACCCGGCATGGAAATATCGGAAATCAGAATATGCACAGGATGACTTTTAAGATAATCCAGTGCAGAAACGCCGTCGTATACTGCGTGTACAGAGGAGATTCCCAGACCTTCCCAGGAAATGGCGTGCAGAATACCTTCCACACAGATATAATTATCATCGACTAATAAAACATTCATATTCATATATAACATCCTTTCTGCCCGGAAGACTTTCAGGGCAATATCTGCTGAAACTCAATTTTTACGGTTGTTCCCACTTGATATTTGCTGTCAATTTCGATGAATCCATGCCCGAAAAGCTCACTGGAAATCCGGGCGTTGACGTTGCAGATGCCAAAATGACGGCTGGTATCCACAATACGTGTACGCAGAGATTCCTGCAGCTCTGCAAGCTTTTCGGGAGGAATTCCGTTTCCGTTATCGCGGATAAAAATGAGGATGGTATCATCGCCATAACGTATTTCGATTTGAATGTGCAGCTTCTGACTGCTTCCCTGCATACCGTGATGGATGCTGTTTTCGATGAAAGGCTGCAGGGTGAATTTGCAAATCATAAAATTCTCAATCGCTTCATCCGTCTCAATGCTCCATGTAAAATTTCCACCCCGGCAGATAGATTCAAGCTCCATATATAACTGGGCGATTTCAAGTTCATCCCGGATTGTGATCAGCTCGTTGGATTTACGCAGTGTCATGCGGTAAAAACGGGTGAGGTTTGTGATAAGCTTATTTGCAAGCTCCGGCTTCCCCATATTGTTGCAGACAATAATCGAGTCCAGAATATTATAAAGAAAATGAGGATTGATGAGAGACTGCAGAAGCTGATATTTTAAGGATTCCTCCTGTGCTCTTAGGGCGGTAATTGAATCAATATTTTCCTGCAGTGTTTCCATCATCCGGTTATAAGTGATGGCAAGCTTGTCCACTTCATCATAATTTTTTTCGGGCTTATCTTTTACGTATTCAATAAAGGAACCATGAAACTGATTTTCGCTGAAATTCACCTGTTTTGCCGAATTGGACAGCAGAGTAATCCGTTTTGTAAAATTGTTTGCCAGAAAAATGATAAAGACGACCATGCAGGGAACAATCAGGGCGAGAATCAGAAGAAAACTGCCTACATATGTAGAGGCACTGGCTCTCAGATAATCCTGCGATACTCTTGTCACATAGGTCCAGCCGTTGCTGAGGGCGTTGATATAGTACAGGGCATCCGGCTGGCTGGAGAAATCTGTGGCGAGCAGCTCCGGTCTGTCTGAAAAAAGATTGCAGACAAGTGTTTTTGTTTCTTCTGTACCGGAAAAAGCAACAAGCTGCTGACTGTTGTCGAGCAGATATCCGGTAATTCCGGAATCGGCATAGAAGGTGGACAGAAGCTCGGTAAATTCATCGGCATTGATACTGATGAAAAAAACATAGCGCAGTGTATTGTCCAGTCCGTCGCGCAGCATATGAATACAATTAATAGCGTCAAAGGATACATATTTTTTACTCAGCATAAAGGGATAAGACTGGTCTTCCACAAAAAGCCAGACAGAATCTGCATTGCTCTCCAGCAGCTCCTGCGCGGACAAACCAAAATCAGAGAGAGAATCCAGGCTGTAGAACATTAATCCCTCGTTTGTAAAAATATAATCAGAATCCAGAAAAATACAGATGTATCCAAAGTCGAAGGCAGAAACCAGGGTCTGGATATTTGTGCGCAGAGTATAGAAGGTCTGAAGCTGTTCTGCGCTGATGGAGCCTTCCTTTTTGGGATATGTATACATATACGAGCGGAGTGTGGCGGCCACCTGGTTCATCTGGGTAAAACGGGATTCAATCTGGTCTACAAGCTGCCGGTTGGTAAGCGCGGTAGCATTCATTACCTTGTCATAGGAGTTTTCCGTGTTAATCCGGTAGAAAATAACGCTAATCAGAAAGAGCGGTACGATAGTAGCCACCAGGAAAGCGCAGGCCAGCTTTTGCGGAAAACTGTTGCGAATCAGACAATGGGACAGCTTACTTTTAATGTGAAAAAGCTTTTTGGACATAATGATATATCTCCTCCCGGAATCGAAAAAAATAACAGTTAAAAGCGATATTATTTTAAAATAAACGAAAGAAAAATACAACAAAATATCCAAAAATAAAAAATCTTATAAAGCATTGAAAAAATAATATATTTCAATTTGCCCTGTTTTTCTGTATCCTTAGAAACAACAGAAAGCGCAGGGGCGCAACAAAAAAAGGAGGGTTATCTTTATGAAGAAAAAAATGATTGGAGCGGTATTGATGGCATCGGTGGTGTGCGGGACGCTTATACCGGCGCAGGCATCGGAAGAGTATGATTTGACGGTCTATTCCATCGAGACGACAGATCCGGATTTTGATACCTGGCTGGCGGCAGCAGAGGAGGCTACCGGGCTGAATATTAATGTAATAGCGGCACCGACGGATACGGATACCCGTCAGCAGAAAATTACGACGATTCTGTCAACGGGAGATACCTCTGTCGATGTTATTCAGATTAACGATGAAATGTCAACCGCTTTTAAAAACACAGGCTGGCTGGAAGGGCTGAATGACACAGTAATGACAGAGGATATTCTGGATAATTTTGCTGTCGGCTACATTGAAGATATGATTACTTCAGCGGATGGTCAGATTGTGGGTGTACCGGGCTACTGCGGATATCTGTCCATGTGGGTAAACCAGGAAATCATGGATGAAGTGGGAATCGAATCCATTGATACACTGGATGACTTTAAAGCATTTCTGGCAGCAGCATCCGAAAAAGAAGGGCGTTATGGCTACGGCGGCTCCTGGGAGAAAACATACGTTTTCAATGAAATCGCTCAGTTTGTCAACATGTTTGGCGGAGATTATTATGACTGGTCAAACGAGGGCAACCGGAAGGCGCTGGAATTTATGAAGGAAATGGTAGACAACGGCTGGACAAGCCTGGACCAGCTTGCGGATAAGTACGAGCAGATGAACCAGAAGTTTATTGACGGTGATTACGGAGTAGTGTTTTACTGGGGAACCGGAAGTGAGTATGCAGACGCTGGCATGAAGGGTGATGACAAGATTCATATGTACAAGGTTCCTACTTTTGAGAAGGGCAGCATTTTTACAGATTCCTGGAGTTACGTGCTGAACAGTGCATCTGAAAATAAAGAGGCGGCATATACCTTCCTGAAGTGGATTGCAAGTGAAGACGGGGAAGCAGCTATTTATAATTGCTTTGACCGTTATCCGGCAAGAAGCGATGTGGCGGAGAAGGTAGTTCCGGAAGATAATGATGTGAAAGCGATGTATGCAACATATGCGGAGGAGCTTGAGGTGCATGGACGTCCGATGCTTCCGCAGACAATGGAGTTTATTTCCGAAATGGGAACGCTGTTCCAGCAGTATGTGCAGGGAGACATTTCACTTGATGATTTCTGTGCACAGGCGCAGGAGGCTGTAGAGGCAAATCAGTAACGGATTTTAAAGGACTGCCGCAAAGGTTCAGGCGGCAGTCCTTTTCGTAAAAACCGCGTCCTGCGGAGAATGGAGGAGCTATGGGAGCAAAAAAACAAAAAATGTGGATTGCCTGGATTTTTATACTGCCGGTGTTATTAATCCGGGGATTTACCACAATCTATCCGTTTCTCAGCACGCTGAGAAACAGCTTTTATGATATTAAGATTCTGAAGGGAGTCAATGAATTTGCAGGACTTGGAAATTATATTCACGCATTCAGTGATAAAAAAGTAATTACTTCCATTGAATTTACATTGATTTTTGTGGTTGTATCGATGATTGGACATGTTGTGTTCGGAGTCGGGCTTGCACTGATTCTGAATATGAAGACGAAGCTGCAGCGCTTTTTACGGACAATCGTCCTGATTCCCTGGGCAATGCCTACGGTCGTAATTGGTATGGCGGCGAAGTGGGCGTTTAATGATAAATATGGACTGATTAATGACCTCATCCGGCGGTTCGTGGATGACTTTTCCCTGAGCTGGCTTGTCAATACGGATACGGCAAGAATCGCGGTTATTCTGGTAGATTTATGGAAGGACCTCCCTTATTTTGCTATTCTGGTTCTTTCCGGAATGCAGTTTATTTCCGGAGAGATATATGAGGCGGCCAGGGTGGATGGAGCGACAAAGGTGCAGAGCTTTTTTAAGATTACATTGCCGCTGATTTTAAAGAATGTCGTGACGCTTTGCATTCCGTTTACTATGTGGCGTCTTACTATGTTCGACCTTGTGTATGCCATGACTTCGGGAGGACCGGGCGAGGATACGGCGCTGATTGCTTACCGGATCACAACAGAAGCCTTTACGAACCTGAATATCGGGTATGCATCGGCTCTCGCGATAATGCTGTTGATTGTTATGCTGATATTCAGCGCGCTGAATATGAAGCTGGTTAGTAAAATGGAGAGTTAGGAGGAGACGCTGTGAATAAGGAGCTTGTTTATAAAAAGGTATTTGGTACAGTGATGAGGGGGCTGCTGATTTTTGTGGTGTCATTTATCATTCTTCTTCCGCTGTACTGGATATTTATTTCGTCCATCACACCATCTGCGGAGCTGTTTCAATCGCCGATAGATTATCTGCCGGACCATCCGACGCTGGAAAATTACAAATATCTGATTGAGAATGTAGGTTTGCTGGAAAAGGTGGGAAATACGGTTATTATCGTGGGACTGACGATTCTGGTAAGTACCGTTCTGTGTGTACTGGCGGCGTATGCATTCTCCAGATTTAAATCCAGAACGGTTTCCCTGGCTTTTGGCTTTATAATCGCAACGATGCTGATACCGGATATTGTACTTGCGCGTCCTTTATATACGTTTATGCAGGAGGTAAAGCTGTACGATACATATCCGGGGCTGATTATCCTGTATATCAGCGCGGTCATCCCCTTTACTGTGCTGATTCTCCGCAATTTTGTCGGGGAAATCCCGGAGGCGCTGGAGGAGGCGGCCGCTATAGACGGGGCGACTTTACTGCAGAGGGTATTTTATGTTATAATTCCGTTGATGAAACCGGCGATAGCGACCGTTTGTATTATCAATTTTATTACGTGTCTGAATAACTTTTTTACACCGCTGTTTTTTGCGAATAATATTCAGGTGCTGTCGGTATCCATTGTACAGCTTCCGCTGCGCAATAATATGTATGCGGTTCCGTGGGACCTGGTCAGCGCTATGGGCTGGATTATTTTGCTGCCGATTATTATTTTTGTGGCAGTTTTCGAAAAACAGATTATGGAAGGTATTATGGCGGGAGGAGTAAAGGCATGAATGATTTTATCAATAATATGAGTACACTGATGTTTCAGAAGAAGGGACAGAGCAGGGCGATTAATCAGGAAAATCCCACCGGAGAAAAGGGAAAGGGCGGAATGGCGGCAAGCCATCTGGGACCGGGACGCAAAGGCTCACCGTGTATGCGCGGGGTAAAACCGGGAGAGACGAGAGTGCTGGCGGAAATAGAGGGCTGCGGCGTAATCCAGCATATCTGGATTACAGTAGCGGACCGGACGGACAGCGATTATTTTGTTTTGCGGGATTTAGTCTTGCGGATGTACTGGGATGATGAAGAGGAGCCGTCGGTGGAGAGCCCGCTGGGAGATTTTTTCTGCTGCGGCTTCGGTCGGGACTGCATAGTTAATTCCATGCTGGTTGTGGTGAATCCGGCGAGGGGATTTAACAGCTATTTCCCGATGCCTTTCCGGAAAAAAGCGCGGATCACGATTGAAAACCAGCATGAAGCGGAGCTGGGGGCATTCTTTTATCAGATAGATTATACATTATATGAAGAATTGCCGGAGGATATCGCATATTTTCATGCACAGTGGCGCCGGGAAAAAATCACGGAGCTTCGAAAGGACTACACGATTCTGGATGGCGTGAAGGGAAAGGGACATTATGTGGGAACCTATATGGCGCTTGCTACGCTGGAACGCTATTGGTGGGGAGAAGGAGAACTGAAAATTTATCTGGATGGTGATGAACAGTATCCTACCATCTGCGGAACCGGAACAGAGGATTACTTCGGGGGGTCCTGGAGCTTTGCTTCTGTGGAAAATGGTGTGACGGTGGAGCATACATATAATACGCCTTTTATGGGGTATCCGTATTTCTCACGCGAGGATAACACGGTGTTTAATCAATATCACATGAATGATAAGCCGACGGAACGCGGCTTTTACCGCTGGCATATCATGGACCCTGTTTTGTTTGATGAGGATATCAAAGTTACCATCCAGCAGATTGGTGTGTGCCATAAAGGGCTTTTTGAGCGCCAGGATGATGTGTCGAGCGTGGCATACTGGTATCAGTCAGAGCCGCATAATCCGTTTCCAAAGCTGCCGCCGAAAGAAGAGCGGTGGCCGCGGTAGAATTATGGAAAAAAACTGCCCTTCGCGGGAAGATCCAAAATGGGGTTAAAAATGTGAAAAAAGATATTTGAGGAATATTGCATTTTAAAACGGTATATGCTATAATGCCAGCAGGCAAAAAGATAAAGCGTTACTCCATGCAGAGTGACAGACGAAAATCCCCCGGACGGCTATCCGGAGGATTTTCTATTCCTTTTCAATGGCGGCTTAGACCATAGGCTAGTTACCGACTATTTATCGCCGTCTAACCATTTGATGACATAGTGGCAAACTACGCCAGCCGTAACGGCAATAATAAAAGATAAAGCAAACTCCATGCAAAGCACCTCCCTCCCGTACCTGGTATCGGAGGCGGTAACAGTGGAATTGTAACATATGCTGAAAAGAATTTCAATAAACAATACAAATGCCCTGTTTTGAATGAAACGTGATTGCTCAAAAAAGCTGCCTTTGGCAATTAAACTTGCCAGGGCAGTTTTTTAATTTTATACAAGCCATGCACCTCGATTCCGCATGTACCATGCTCCATCTCGGTTGACGGCTGCGCCGTATGCCGGGTTTCTGCATCAGAAACGCCTGCAGGCAAGCCTGCGCGTTCTATGCAGAAATCCGGCGCATGGCTTTGAGCTTTACAAAAATATTCAACCAAAATCTATAAAACACAGCTTGTAGTGCCGCCTATTTTTGGTGTATACTATACAATACAATAGAATGCTTCCGGATTTTTCTGCGTTTTGCACATATGAAGCAATCGTTTAAGCAGGTTTTTGCATTTGGCTGCAAAGACTGCAAGAAGATGGTGAGGGGCAGAAATCCGGAAAATAATTTATGCTTACAGGAGGGTTAAAATGAAAGCAGCAAAGGATTATAAGTTTTGGTTCTGCACAGGTTCACAGGACTTGTATGGAGACGAGTGCCTGGCACATGTGGCGGAGCATTCCAGAATTATTGTTGATGCGTTAAATAAATCGGGTGTGCTTCCGTATGAGATTGTCTGGAAGCCGACGCTGATTACCAATGAGCTTATCCGCAAAACGTTCAACGAGGCAAATGCGGATGAGAACTGCGCGGGCGTGATTACCTGGATGCACACGTTTTCTCCGGCGAAATCCTGGATTCTGGGACTGCAGGAGTTCCGGAAGCCGCTTCTGCATTTCCATACGCAGTTTAACCGCGAGATTCCGTATGACACCATCGATATGGACTTTATGAACGAAAACCAGGCGGCGCACGGCGACCGCGAGTACGGTCATATCGTATCCCGCATGGGCATTGAACGGAAGATTATCGTTGGTTACTGGGAGGACCGCGATGTGCAGGAGAAAATCGCGTCCTGGATGCTGACAGCTATCGGAATCATGGAGAGCAGCCACATCCGCGTGTGCCGTATCGCTGACAATATGAGAAATGTTGCCGTGACGGAGGGCGATAAGGTAGAGGCGCAGATTAAATTCGGATGGGAAATCGATGCTTATCCGGTGAACGAGATCGCAGAGTATGTGGCGGCGGTTCCGCAGGGCGAGATTAACGCGCTGGTGGAGGAATACTACAGCAAATACGACATCATCCTGGAGGGCAGGGACCCGCAGGAATTCCGGGAGCATGTTGCGGTGCAGGCGGGCATCGAAATCGGATTTGAAAAATTCCTGGAGGAAAAAAATTATCAGGCAATCGTTACGCATTTCGGCGACCTTGGCTCCTTGAAGCAGCTTCCGGGACTTGCCATCCAGCGTCTGATGGAGAAGGGCTATGGCTTCGGCGGCGAGGGCGACTGGAAGACGGCGGCGATGGTGCGCCTGATGAAGATTATGACGGCGGGCGTGAAGAATCCGAAGGGTACCTCCTTCATGGAGGATTATACATACAATCTGGTGCCGGGCAAGGAAGGCGTTCTGGAAGCGCATATGCTGGAGGTTTGCCCGTCAGTTGCGGACGGTCCGATTGGCATCAAGGTTTGCCCGCTTTCGATGGGAGACCGTGAGGATCCGGCGCGTCTGGTATATACCTCAAAGACCGGTCCGGCGATTGCCACATCCCTGATTGACCTGGGCAACCGTTTCCGTCTGATTATCAATGAGGTAGAGTGCAAAAAGGTGGAGAAACCGATGCCGAAGCTGCCGGTTGCTACCGCATTCTGGACGCCGTATCCGGATTTAAAGACCGGTGCGGAGGCATGGATCCTTGCAGGCGGCGCACACCACACCGCGTTCAGCTACGACCTGACGGCAGAGCAGATGGGCGACTGGGCTGCCGCGATGGGTATCGAGGCAGTTTATATTGACAAAGATACGACCATCCGCAACTTCAAACGTGACCTGCAGCTTGGCAATATCGTATACCGTTAAGGCGGGGCACATCCCGGACACAAAGGTGTGAGTTGCTGCGAACGGAGTGAACAGTGACAGGAGAGCCGTACATTCTGGCGATACAGAGGCGGCGCCCCGGAGTGCACCTATCATATATCAGGAGGAAAGAAAAAATGAGCAGAGAGATTAATCTTATTAAAGAGGATATACAGAACGCAAAGACCGCGCTTGGTATCGAATTTGGTTCGACCAGAATCAAGGCGGTGCTTATCGATTCCGAGAGCAATCCGATTGCGGCGGGCAGCCACGAGTGGGAGAACCGTCTGGAATACAATGTGTGGACTTACAGCCTGGAGGACGTATGGGCAGGACTGCAGGATGCCTATGCGGATATGGCGGCGGATGTAAAGGCAAAATATGACCTGGAGCTTACGAACATCGGCGCTATCGGATTTTCCGCGATGATGCACGGCTATATGGTATTTAACAGCCAGGACGAGCTGCTGGTGCCGTTCCGCACCTGGAGAAATACCATGACGGGCGAGGCGGCTGGAAAGCTGTTTGATC
Organism: Marvinbryantia formatexigens DSM 14469; assembly: GCF_025148285.1. Classification (NCBI taxonomy): domain Bacteria; kingdom Bacillati; phylum Bacillota; class Clostridia; order Lachnospirales; family Lachnospiraceae; genus Marvinbryantia; species Marvinbryantia formatexigens. The sequence goes on from NZ_CP102268.1 coordinate 2,733,115, forward strand.
TGTTCAACTACAACATCCCGCAGAGATGGAGCATCGCGCATCTCTATCAGGCGATTTTAAACGGCGAGGAGCATGTAAAGGACATCACTTATCTTACCACGCTGGCGGGCTACATCCACTGGCAGATGACCGGCGAGAAGGTGCTCGGCGTGGGCGATGCTTCCGGTATGTTCCCGATCGACCCGAAGACGAAGGACTACGATGAGACGATGGTGCAGAAATTTGACGCGCTGGTAGCGGACAAACACTTCCCGTGGAAGCTGCGCGATATCCTGCCGAAGGTACTGGTGGCAGGCGAGAAGGCGGGCGTGCTGACCGAGGAGGGTGCAAAGCGTCTGGATGTGAGCGGAAAGCTGCAGGCAGGTATCCCGGTATGCCCGGCGGAGGGCGACGCTGGCACCGGCATGGCGGCGACCAACAGCGTAAAGCAGCGTACCGGAAATGTTTCCGCAGGAACCTCTGTTTTTGCGATGGTGGTTCTGGAGAAGGAGCTTTCCAAAGCATATCCGGAGCTTGACCTTGTCACCACGCCGGACGGCAGCCTGGTGGCGATGGTACACTGCAACAACTGCACCTCCGACCTGAATGCATGGGTAGGGCTTTTCCGTGAATTTATGGAGACCTGCGGCATGGAGGTCGATATGAATAAATTATTCGGCACCCTGTACAACAAGGCGATGGAGGGCGACAAGGACTGCGGCGGTCTGCTGTCCTGGTGCTACTTCTCCGGCGAGCCGGTGACAGGCTTCGACGAGGAGGGGCGTCCGCTGTTCGTGCGCACGCCGGATGCGAAATTCAACCTGGCAAACTTTATGCGCACCCATCTGTACAGCTCGCTGGCAGCGCTGAAAATCGGTATGGATATCCTCTTTGAGCAGGAGCATGTGGAGCTGGATGAGCTGATGGGACATGGCGGTCTGTTCAAGACAAAGGGCGTCGGACAGAGTATCATGGCAGCGGCGGCAAACGTTCCTGTTACCTGCATGGAAACCGCAGGCGAGGGCGGCGCATGGGGCATCGCGCTTCTGGCGGCTTACATGAAGAACAAGGAAGAGGGCGAGACGCTGGAAGCATATCTGAGCAACCGCGTATTTGCCGGACAGAAGGGCGAGACGCTGAAACCGGATGCTGCGGATGTGGAAGGCTTCAACCGTTACATCGAACACTATAAAAAGGCAATGGCGGTAGAGCGCGCGGCGGTAGAGACCGTATAAAGCATAAAGGCGGGGTGAAAAGATGTTAGAGGATTTAAAAAAACGTGTATACGAAGCAAATATGCTGCTTCCGAAATATGGACTGGTAACATTTACCTGGGGAAATGTCAGCGAGATTGACCGTGAAATGGGTATCTTTGCGATTAAGCCGAGCGGCGTGGATTATGATAAGCTTACGCCGGACGACATGGTGCTGATGGATCTGAACGGCAATAAGGTGGAGGGAAACTACAATCCCTCCTCCGATACGGCGACACATCTGGAGCTTTATAAGGCGTTTGAGAAAATCGGCGGCGTGGTACATACGCATTCGCCGTGGGCGACAAGCTGGGCGCAGGCAGGACGCGCGATTCCCTGCTACGGCACAACGCACGCGGATTATATTTACGGCGAGGTGCCCTGTGCGCGCTGCCTTACCGGAGAAGAATTTAAGCAGTACGAAAGAAATACCGGTCTTCTGATTGTAGAATGCTTCCGCGACCGGGATTACGAGGCGGTTCCGGCGGTGCTCTGCAAAAATCACGGACCGTTTACCTGGGGCAAGGACGGACATGAGGCGGTCCACAATGCCGTTGTTCTGGAGGAAGTGGCAAAGATGGCGGCGCGCTGCGAAATGATCAATCCGCAGGTGCAGCCGGCGCCGCAGGAGCTGCAGGATAAGCATTATTACAGAAAGCACGGAGCGAACGCCTACTACGGGCAGGGAAAATAACAGATGTTAAAGGTATTTTTGGTAGAAGACGAAGTAGTCATGCGGAATGGCATCAAAAACAACATTCCGTGGGAAAAAGAAGGATTCGAATTTGTAGGGGAGGCCAGCGACGGAGAGCTGGCCTATCCGCTTATAAAGAAGGAAAAACCGGATATTCTGATTACGGATATCAAGATGCCGTTTATGGACGGACTGGAGCTCAGCCGCATTGTCAAAAAGGAGATGCCGCAGATAAAAATACTGATTCTGAGCGGCTACAACGAATTTGACTACGCCAAGCAGGCGATCAACATCGGCGTCACGCAGTATCTCTTAAAGCCCATCAGCTCGGCAAAGCTTCTGGAGGCGGTGAAGGAGGTTGGCGCGCTCATTGAGAAGGAGCGGGAATATGAGCGCATGATGGAGCGCTACAAAAAAGAGATGGAGGAAAATGTCCATCTGGAGCAGCAGAAGCTCTGGAATGCGCTGGTGGCGAACAAGCTGACGACAGCGGAGCTTCTGGAGGGCGGTCAGAAGGTCGGGATGGACTTTACGGCATCCGCCTATCTGGTGTTTCTCTTTAAGATCATGCAGGGCGGCGATTCCACCGGCTGCTCAAAGGACACCATAGAGGTCTCTGATAAGATCCTGGAGCTGAGCGCCGGCTGGGACAGCGTGCTCACCTTTGAGCGGAGCTCGGAGGGGTGGGTGTTCCTTATTAAGGCGCAGTCGGAGGAGGAAGCGCAGGAATGTCTGGATGGATGCAGGCGGCAGCTCACGGAGCTGGTGGGCGGATATCCGGCGCTGGAATATTTCGGCGGAATCGGCACGGTGGTGCGCCGTCTGGGTGATATTCCGCTCTCCTATCGCGAAGCGTGCAAAGCGTTTGCCAGCCGTTTTTTTACGGAGCCGAACCAGATTCTGTATTCCACAGATGTCCCGCGGCTTCATCACGGGGAGGACAATCCGATTGACGTCAGCAGTATGCGCCCCAAGAAAATGGAGCGTGAGCTGGTGGACAAATTTCTGCGCAGCGGCACGCTGGAGGAGGTAGATAACTTCCTGAATGAATACTTCCTGGATATCGGTGAGCAGAATTACCAGTCGATGCTGTACCGCCAGTATGTGGTGATGGATCTGTATTTTACGGCGACGGATTTTCTGGCGGACCTTAAAATCAGTCTGGACGATATGCCGGAGGACTGCCGCGATATCAATGAGATCGTGGCGGCGGCGACCTCGCCGGAGAGTATGCGGGAGCGGACCGGCAGGCTGTTTTCGGAGACATTGAAGTTACGCGACCGCCATTCCATGAAGCGCTACAGCGCGGTGCTGGAGGAGGCGCGCGCCTTTATCCAGGAAAACTACCAGCGGGAGGATATGTCGCTGAACACTGTGGCGTCGCAGGTGAACATCAGCCCCAGCTACTTCAGCGCCATCTTCAGCGCGGAGACCGGGCAGACCTTTGTGGAATATCTGACGCAGGTGCGTCTGGACAAGGCCAAGGAGCTGCTGATGTGCTCCAGTATGCGCACGGCGGAAATCGGCTACGAGGTCGGCTACAAGGATTCGCATTATTTCAGCTATATTTTTAAGAAAATCGTGGGCTGCAGCCCGAAGGACTATAAAAACCGCAGGAAAGAGTAGAGATTATGATGCACAAAGGCTCCTCACTTAACAAACGTATCAATGTTCTGCTGGTGGTCTGTTTTGTACCGCTGACAATCGTGGCAGTATACCTGCTTTCTCTTGTGCTGCGCTTTTCCGAGCGTTACGATGCCATCGTATCCAACATCACACAGGCAAATGAGTACAATATCAGCTTTAAAGAGGATGTGGACTATACGATGTATGTCATCGTGGCAAACTCGGAGCGGGCGGAGGAGCTGGTGGATACGGAGCTTCCCAACCGCTTGATCACGCAGGCGCGCCGGGCGTTTGAGGGGCTGGCGGAGGAGGCGGACGGCGATTACGCGAAAAACCAGCTCGCCAGGATCGTAAAGTCGCTGGATACGCTGGAGGACCGGGTGACGGAGATTAAGCAGGACGCGCAGATCAGCGGCATGTACGATAAAAACATGGAGCGGCTGGATCTGGATATCCGCATTCTCACCCAGCTTATCCAGGAGCAGATTCAGGAATATATTTACCACGAGGCAACGAATCTGGAGGCGCTGCGCGCGGGGGTACGCGCAGACGTGGCGCTGGCGGTGCGGCTCAGTATTCTGATCATCGCGGTAGTGCTTGTTGGCGCGCTGGTGCTGGGCAGGAAAATCACACGCCACCTCACAAGCGGTATCCAGCAGCTCCGCACTGTGACGAAAAAGGCGGGGCACGGGGACTTTACCGTGCGCGCCGGGCTGGAGGACAGCGATGAGGAACTGGCGGAGCTGGGCGAGGGCTTCAACCAGATGGTCGAGCGCATCGGCAATCTGGTGGAGGATATCCGCGTGGAGCAGCTCAACCTGCGGTCGATGGAGCTGAAGCTTCTGCAGGCGCAGATTAATCCGCATTTTCTTTATAACACGCTGGATACGATTGTCTGGCTGGCGGAGGCGAACCAGACGGAGCAGGTGGTCATGATGGTGACGGCGCTGTCGGACTTTTTCCGCACGACCCTGAGCAAGGGGCGCGACTACATCACGGTGCAGGAAGAAGAATCGCACATCCGCAGCTATCTGAAAATCCAGCAGTTCCGCTACCAGGATATTCTGGATTATGAGATTGATATTCCGGAGGAAATGCATCACTACCAGATCTTAAAGCTGACATTGCAGCCGCTGGTGGAAAATGCGCTCTATCACGGCATAAAGAACAAGCGCGGCAAGGGGCGCATCCTGGTGACCGGCTATCTGGAATCCGGCAGGATGGTATTTCTGGTGCAGGACAACGGGCAGGGCATGACCGGCGAGCGGCTGGCGCAGGTGCAGCGGGAAATGAACAAAAACGAGACGGATACGGGCGACCCGTCCGGCTTCGGGCTGTTCAATGTGGTGCAGCGCATCAAGCTCAACTATGGTGCACAATACGGCATCTGGATTTCCAGCACTTTTATGGAAGGAACCGAGGTGCGCGTGGAGCTGCCCGCTATAAAAAACTAACTTTTATCTAAAAAAAACAAACTTTAGAAGAAAAAACGTACAAATTAAACAAAAAATATTGTACGAATTCCGGAAATCCTTCTGTTTCTTTTTTCTCCTGGACAGTGTAAACTACTATCATAGCCGGAAGGGCTGGAGAACGAAAAAAAAGAACAGGAGGATTTTTCAAATGAACAAAAAGGTTTTAGGTATGTTAGCATGTACAGCAGTTGCAGCTTCTATGGCAGTAGGTGTATCCGCAGAAGGCGACCTGATCACGATTGGCTACGCACAGGTAGGACATGAGTCTGACTGGCGTACTGCAAACACCAAGAATTATGAGGATGTTTTCTCAGAGGAAAACGGATATGAGCTGTCTCTGATTGACTGCGACAATGACAACGCAAAGCAGCTGGAAGCAGTTCGTAACTTCATCACACAGGGAATGGACTACATCGTTATCGCTCCGATCCAGTCCGCAGGATGGGACACAGTGCTGCAGGAAGCACAGGATGCAGGTATCCCGGTTATCATCGCTGACCGTGAAATCGAAGCAGACGCTTCCATGTATGACGCATGGGTTGGAACCGCTCCGTATGATGAGGGTGTTACAGCAGGAAACTGGCTGGCAGAACAGCTTGACGGCGCAGAAGCAAAGATTCTTCAAATTGAAGGTTCTGTAGGCGCATCCGCAGCAATCGGACGTACAGATGGTTTCGCAGAGGTTATGGCAGAGCATTCCGAGTGGGAGCTGCTGGATTCCCAGTCCGGTGATTTCACACAGGACGGCGGACAGGCTGTTATGGAATCTTTCATCAAGACCTATGAAGGACAGTTCAACGTAGTTGTTTGCCAGAATGATAACGAAGCATACGGCGCAATGGATGCAATGGATGCTGCAGGTATTACATATGGTGTTGGCGGCGATGTTATCCTTATCTCCTACGATGCTACACATGACGGACTTCAGTACACACTGGACGGCAAGATCAACCTTGACGTAGAGTGCAACCCGATTCAGGCTGAAACAGTTAAGGGCGTTATCGAGCAGATGGAAGCTGGCGAAGATTTCGAAGCAACCACACTTATCACAGATGAAGCATTCTGTGCACCGGGTATCGAGAGCGAATTTGCAACAACTATGACAGAAGAGATTCTGGCAGGTCGTGCATACTAATTTCTGCTGACTGATTCAGATTAAGTGAAAGAAACGGGAGGGGAGAGCATCCCAGTAAATGGGTACCTCCCCTCTTTTTTATGGTGTAGGAAGGAGGAAGTGTGTTGGAAGCTGGTGTAGTATTAAAAATGCAGGGGATCTGCATGACATTCCCTGGCGTAAAGGCGCTTGACCACGCCTGCCTTACTTTGAGAAAAGGCGAAATACGTGCACTGATGGGAGAAAACGGAGCCGGCAAATCGACGCTTATCAAGTGTCTGACCGGTGTAAACAAATTTGAAGCCGGGGAAATTTATCTGGATGGCTTTGATAAGCCGATTGTAAATAAGGACACGATGGATGCACAGAATAAGGGTATCGCGACCGTGTATCAGGAAGTAAACCTGTGTCCGAACCTTTCTGTTGCGGAAAATCTTTATATCGGCAGAGAGCCGCTGACAAAAATCGGTACGGTAAACAGAAAAGCAATGAACCGGCGGGCGGAAGAGCTCATGAAAGAGCTGGAGCTTGATGTTGATGTGACAAGAAATCTGGAAGATTATTCGCTGGCGCTGCAGCAGATGATTGCAATCGCGCGTGCGGTGGATATGGACAGCAAGGTGCTGATTCTGGACGAGCCGACTTCTTCTCTGGACGACCGTGAAGTGGAAAAGCTGTTTGTGATGATGCGCCGTCTGAAAGCCAAGGGTGTGGGCATCATCTTTGTTACCCATTTCCTGGAGCAGGTGTATGCGGTGTGCGACGCAATCACGGTGCTCAGAAACGGGCAGCTTGTCGGTGAGTATGACATCGCAGATCTGCCGCGTGTAAAGCTGGTTGCGGCGATGATGGGTAAAGACTTTGATGACCTTGCTTCGATTAAGAAAGAAGGAAGCGGCGACAAGCGCAAAGAGCCGCTGGTAATTGAGGCGAAGGGAATGAGCCATGCAGGAACGATTAAACCGTTTGACCTGGAAATCCATAAAGGAGAGGTTATCGGTCTGACCGGTCTTCTGGGCTCCGGGCGCAGCGAGCTGGCGCGCGTTATCTACGGCGCGGACAGAAACCAGACCGGTACGCTGAAGGTAAAAGGAAAAGAAGTAAAGATTAAAAATCCGATTGACGCCATGAATCTGGGAATGGGACTTCTTCCGGATGACCGGAAAGCGGAGGGTATTATCGGAGATTTATCTGTGCGTGAAAATATCATTCTGGCGCTTCAGGCGAAGGCGGGCATCATGAAGCGCATTCCGATGGCGAAGCAGATTGAAATTGCGGATAAGTATATCGATCTGCTGCAGATTAAGACGGCAAGCCGTGAAACGCTGATCAAGCAGCTCTCCGGCGGTAACCAGCAGAAGGTAATTCTGGCGCGCTGGCTGGCGACGGATCCGGATTTCCTTATTCTGGATGAGCCGACACGCGGTATTGATATCGGAACAAAGACAGAAATCCAGAAGCTGGTTCTGAAGCTGGCGGATGAAGGAAAGAGCCTGATTTTCATCTCATCGGAAATTGAAGAAATGCTCCGTACCTGCAACCGTATGGCGGTTCTGCGCGACGGCGCCAAGGTAGGAGAGATTGAGGAAAGGGATATGAACCAGATGAATGTCATGAAAGCGATTGCAGGAGGTGACAGTAATGAGTAGTTTGAAAAAGATAACGCAGAAGCGTCTGTTTCTTCCGATTTTCAGTATGATTCTCGTTATGCTGATTAACGTGGTCTACGATGTGGCATGTGGAAACCCGCCGCTTAATTTCTTTACGATTACGATTAAAAACGGAGTGCTGTACGGTCGTCTGATCGATATCCTGAACCGTGGAACGGAAGCGGCAATTCTGGCAATCGGTATGACGCTGGTAGTATCTTCTTCAGCAGGAACGGATATCTCGGTAGGTTCCGTTATGAGTCTGTACGGCGGTATGTGCTGTATGCTGCTGGCAGGATACGGAAATACCAATGTTTCCAATTATGCGGTTCCGCTGATTGTCGGTATTGGTGCAGGTCTTTTAACTGCCTGTGTCTGCGGTCTGTTTAACGGATTTCTGGTTGCCTATATGAATATCCAGCCTATGGTGGCGACGCTGATACTATGGTCGGCAGGGCGAGCCATCGGTCTGCTTCTGTGTAACAGCCAGATTGTGTATGTGCGTGTACCGTCCTTCCAGAGAATCGGCGGTTATGTGGGATTTATGCCAACCCCGATCATTATTGCGGCGGCATGTATTCTGGTCGCGGCGCTGGTACTGAAATTTACAGCGCTTGGCACGTATATCCAGAGCGTCGGCATCAATAAGAAGGCTTCCCGTATCGCCGGATTTAATTCTGCAAAAATTATTCTTCTCTGTTATGTTATCTGCGGTCTCTGTGCAGGTCTGGCAGGTATGGTGGCAACCTCCCGCATTTATTCCGCCGATACCAATAACATCGGTCTGAATATGGAGCTGGATGCGATCCTGGCAGTTGCACTCGGCGGCAACAGCCTTGGCGGCGGTAAATTTAACCTGGCAGGCTCTCTGATCGGTGCCTACACGATTCAGGCAATCGATACGACGCTGCTGGCACTTGGTGTTTCCACGGCGCAGTCCCCGGTATTTAAGGCAATCGTCGTAATTCTGATCGTTGTTATCCAGTCGGAACCGGCAAAGGATTTCTTTAAGAGGCTGGGCAAAAAGAGAGAAATGGCAAAGGGGGCGACACAGGCATGAAGAAAAAGATAAACAGCAATAGTCTGTTGCTGCTGATTACCGTTGTGCTGTTTATAGTGATGTATGCAGCGGGCTGTATTGTTTATGCGTCCAAGGGATTTACCCATTTGCAGACGTTCCTCAATATTCTGATTAACAATGCCGGACTTATCTGCGTTGCCAGTGGTATGACCTGCGTCATGCTGACGGGAGGTATTGATATCTCGGTTGGTTCTCTGGTTGCGATGGACTGTATGATTCTGGCGGTCGGCATTGAGCAGTGGGGCTGGAGCAGCCCGGCGCTGATGCTGCTTGTTCTGGCAATCGGTCTGGTTTTCGGTCTGGTACAGGGCTTCTGTATCGCTTATCTGGATATTCAGCCGTTCATCGTTACGATGGCGGGTATGTTCTTTGCCAGAGGTATGACGGCAGTAATCTGCAGAAACCAGGTAAGTATTGTTTCTGATAAGATTTTTACCACGCTGTCAAGTCTGAAGATTGAGCTTCCGTTTGGCGGCTATGAGAACAAGAAGGGTATCATGCAGATGCCGTATCTGCGTGTAACGGTTATCGTTGCACTGATTGTGGTGGTACTTGTTTACCTGATGCTGAAATATACAAAGTTCGGACGCAGCATCTATGCAATCGGCGGCAACCAGCAGTCTGCTACACTGATGGGACTGAACGTAAAGAAAACAAAGCTGAAGGCATATGTTCTTTCCAGCTTCCTCACTTCGATTGGCGGAATCTGCTATTGTCTGAATACGATGGCGGGCACCACGCAGCAGGCGCAGGGTCTGGAAATGAGCGCGATTTCCTCGGCGGTTATCGGCGGTACGCTGCTGACGGGCGGTGTCGGAAACGTGTTTGGTTCTCTTGTGGGTGTGCTGATTAACGGTACCATTTCGTCGCTGGTTAAGACGAACGGTAAGCTGATTAGCTCCTGGTCGAATATTATTACGGCAATCCTGTTGTGCTTCTTTATCATTCTGCAGAGTATTTTTGCAAAAATCAAGGACAGCAAGAAATAAGATATGGAAATTTTCTGGAGAGGAACTGCGGTTGGCGGTTCCTCTTTTTTGCGGGATATGCTATGATAGAGAAAATGTGAAACAGGAAGGATTTCGGGAAAAGAATGCGGATGAGAAGAGTAATTGCGGCGGGCGCGGCGCTGCTGCTCTGCGGCGGATGTGCGGCGACGGACGAGCAGGAAAGAGAAGTATACACAGGGATGCAGGAGATGTCGGAGGTTGACGAAAATCTGATTGTGGTGGGATTTTCGCAGGTGGGTTCGGAATCAGACTGGCGCAATGCCCATACGCAGTCGGTGAAAGAGGCTCTGACAGAGGAAAATGGATTTTATCTGATTTTTGAGGATGCGCAGCAGAAGCAGGAAAATCAGATTAAGGCGGTGCGCAGTTTTATTCTGCAGGAGGTGGACTATATTGTATTGGCGCCGATCGTGGAGACCGGATGGGAAGCGGTCCTGCAGGAGGCGAAGGATGCCGGAATACCGGTGATTCTGGATGACCGTCTTGCGGATGTGGATGAGGAGCTCTATACCTGCTGGGTGGGTACCAACGCGGAAAAAGAGGGGGAGGATGCCGGGCTCTGGCTGGCGGATTATCTGGAGAAAGAGGGACGAGATGAGGAGGAAATAAATATTGTTACGGTGCAGGGAACGGCGGGGGCAACTGCGCAGATTGGACGCACAGACGGATTTCAAAAGATACTGAAGCAGCATGACAACTGGAAGATGCTGGACAGAATGGACGGCGACTTCACGCAGGCGAAGGGGCAGGAGGTCATGGAAACGCTGCTTGCAAAGTATGACGATATTGATGTGGTGGTCTGCGAAAATGACAACATGGCATTCGGCGCGGTGGATGCCATCAGGGCGGCAGGCAGAACCTGCGGACCGGACGGCGATATCATCATTATCTCCTTCGATGCGGTAAGCGCGGCGTTTGACGCCATGATAGCGGGGGAAATCAACGCGGTATTCGAGTGTAATCCGCTGCATGGTCCCAAGCTGCAGGAAATCATAACATCCCTGGAGGCGGGGAAAACCGTCGATAAAATCCAGTACATGGAGGAAGCATATTTCGATACCACAATGGATCTGGAAAGCATCAGGAAGGAGCGGGCGTATTAAAAGCCCTATAAAAATGTGATTTCCGCTGCTATTCATAAAATGCATAAATACATGAAGTTATCTGAATTTGACGCGGATGGAAGAAAGTGTTAAACTATCGTGGAACAAAAGCCGGGGATATTTTCCGGCTGGAAGAAGGAGATTTAAGGACATGAACAAAATCAGAATTGGAATTGTGGGCTACGGAAATATCGGACGCGGCGTGGAAGCCGCCATTAAACAGAACGAGGACTGCGAGCTGGCAGGCGTGTTTACGCGCCGCGACCCGGCTTCGGTAAAGATTTCCACGGAGGGTGCAAAGGTGTATGCTTATGACGAGCTTGCGTCGAAGAAAGATGATATTGACGTCTGCATCATCTGCGGCGGAAGCGCCACGGACCTTCCGAAGCAGACACCGGAAATTGCAAAGCTGTTTAATGTAATTGACAGCTTTGATACGCACGCCAGGATTCCGGAGCATTTCGCAAATGTGGACGCGGCTGCGAAGGAGAGTGGTCACGTCGGGATTATTTCTGTTGGCTGGGATCCGGGTCTGTTTTCTCTGAACCGTCTGTACGGCAATGCAATTCTGCCGCAGGGTAAGGATTACACCTTCTGGGGCAGAGGCGTCAGCCAGGGGCATTCCGACGCTATCCGCAGAGTGGAAGGTGTGCTTGATGCAAGACAGTATACCGTTCCGGTGGAAAGCGCGGTGGAAGCGGTGCGTAATGGAGAAAATCCGGACCTGACTACCAGACAGAAGCACACCAGAGAATGCTTTGTTGTGGCAGAGGAGGGCGCAGATCTGGCGCGCATTGAGTCGGAGATTAAAAATATGCCGAACTACTTTGCGGACTACGACACAACCGTAACCTTTATCACACAGGAAGAACTGGACAAAAATCACAAGGGCATCCCGCACGGCGGTTTTGTTATCCGCAGCGGCGAGACCGGGGACGGCACAAACAAGCATATCATCGAGTATCGCCTGAAGCTGGATTCCAATCCGGAATTTACCTCCAGCGTTCTGGTGGCATATGCGCGCGCGGCAAAGCGTCTAGCGGACGAGGGAGCGTGCGGTTGCAAGACCGTATTCGACATCGCACCGGCGTACCTCTCCCCGAAGAGCGGCGAGGAGCTGCGGGCACACCTGCTGTAACAGTTTAGTCAGCCACAGACAGGAGCTGCGGAAGCAGCGGATAGTCTGCTTTAGCAGGCGGTCTGTGATCTGCATGGCTGACGCTTGAACAGTAACCTGTGCTGAAAAACTAGTTGAAAAACTTTGCAGGATTGTGTGAAAAATACTTGACGGATTTTCCGATAAATAGTATACTTAGGAAGTGGACGAAACAAGTCCGCTTCCTGTGGGATCTTAGCTCAGCTGGGAGAGCATCTGCCTTACAAGCAGAGGGTCATAGGTTCGAGCCCTATAGGTCCCACTTTTTATGTATTATCAGCATCATGGGGCAGACACAGCCGCCCCGGAATATAACATGGCGGAATAGCTCAGTTGGCTAGAGCACACGGTTCATACCCGTGGTGTCGAGAGTTCAAATCTCCCTTCCGCTACTTGAAGCTCTGACAGATGCCGGAGCGTGAAAGGACTCCTGCTATTGAGCGGGAGTTTTTTGTTGCTGTCGCGATGGAAGACATAAATGCCACCGGAAATGCAGCTATAAAAGCGTGAATCCAGGACAGGAAAAGTGCCGCATTTTTATCTTTTCAGGACGGAAATGGTCGATTTGCTGACTGTTTCCACTGATACTGTGTAATTAATTTATATTTTTTGCATAATTTTTCACGAAATCTTCACAAAATATTATGATTCTGAATATTGTTTTTTTGAAAATATGTGCTAAAATATGATTCGTAATAAAGAGATATGCATTTTTTGGAAGCATATGATTTTGAGGAGGATTTTGAAATGAAGAAGAGAGTATTTGCTTTATTAGCAGTAGCAGCAGTAGTAGGTATGGTAGCAGTTGGATGCGGAAGCAGCAACAAGGAGACAGAAGCTACAACAACAGAGGCAGCAGCAACAACAGAAGCTACAACAGAAGCAACGACAGACGCCGCTGCAGATGAGACAGAAGCTACTACAACAGAAGCAGCTGCAGATGACACAGAAGCTGAAACAACAGAAGCTCCGGCTGATGAGGAAACAGAAGCATAAGAGTATTCTGTCAGAGTTAAGCGAACAGGAAAATGGGAAGCGCCGCAGGGATAGCCTTGCGGTGTTTTTTATTTTGTGGTAATGTGAAAGAGAATCCAATACCCCGCTGCAGGCAACGGGGTATTGACCCTCGCGGTATTCGCCAAATGCTCGTGCCCTAAAGGACTAGCCCTTGCAGGGCGTCGCAAGCACGGCGCCTGGCTCATTACTCGCGGGAATAAAAGAAAAGGAGCGGCGGTTATGAGAGTAGGAATGGGATATGATGTCCACCGGCTGACGGAGGGCAGGAAGCTGATTTTGTGCGGGGTCGAGATACCATATGAAAAGGGACTGCTCGGTCATTCGGATGCCGATGTTGCGGTTCATGCGATTATGGATGCATTGCTCGGAGCGGCGGCGCTGGGGGATATCGGAAAGCATTTTCCGGATACAGATGCGCAGTATGCGGGTATTTCCAGCATTCTGCTGCTGAAGCGCGTGGGCGACCTGCTGGAAGAAAATAATTATATAATAGAAAACATAGACGCAACGATTATCGCGCAGCGCCCGAAGCTGCTGCCTTACATGCCGCAGATGGTGAAGAATGTGGCAGAGGCGCTCGGCATCGAGGAGAACCAGGTGAATATCAAGGCGACGACAGAGGAGGGGCTGGGCTTTACCGGAAACGGCGAGGGAATATCGGCGCAGGCAATCTGCCTGCTGATGCCGCTGGTGGATATTTCACAGATGGAATACGATTATATGAGCACAGGTGGCTGCGGTGGGGGTTGTCAGAGCTGCGGCGGCTGCGGACAGGGGATCTGATATGCATAGCAGGCAGAAGGGGGAAAGGGTGTCTGATATGCATAACGGGCAGAAGGCGGGCAAAGCGTCTGATATGTATAGCAGGCAGGAGGTGGGAAAAGTGTCTGGTATAGATAGTTCGCAGAAAGTAGATGGGGGATCTGGCGTGCGGAATACGCAAAAAGTGAAAAGTGAGAGCCGTGCTCTCTGGGAGATGGTTTTTCCGGAGGACACGCAGCAGTTTCTGGATTATTATGATACATTTGTGGCGGACCATAATAAAATTTATATGGATTTTGTGGACGGGCAGGCGGTCGCCATGCTGCACCGCAATCCCTACCGGATCTGCATGGGAAATTTGCAGGCGGATACTTCCTATATAGTTGCCGTTGCTACGAGAGAGGAATACCGTCATCAGGGACGCATGAAAAAGCTGCTGCTGGAAGCGTTTGCGGACAGCTTCCGGGAGGGAGAGCCGTTTGTCTATCTGATGCCGGTATCGGAAAAAATCTATCTGCCGTTTGGATTCCGCACGGTATATTATCAGAATATACTGACGCTGGGAAGCGTATTTGCCCCGGCGGTGCCAAAAGAGGAAGAAGTGGAAGTGCGCGCTGCATCGGTAGAAGAGCCGGGCGTGACGGCGCATGGACAGGCAGTCTCCGGTGCCGGAATCCGGTGCGGTCAGAAAGTCGGTGATGGTATCGGGAGTTATGGTGGACGGGCAGCCTCCGGCGCCGGAATCCGGTATGGTCAGAGAGTCAATGATGGTGCCGGAATCATCTGCAGGCGCGCACAGCATTCACAGCTTGCCGGGCTGGCGGATTTTTCGGAGCGCGTGCTGTCGGAAAGCGGTGTGGTGCACACGAAACGCGATACCGCATACTATGAGAGAATCTGGAAGGAGCAGGAAGCGGTAAACGGCGGCATTCTTCTGTTCTATACGGAGGAAGAGCCGGATGAGGCGTGCGGCAAAACCGGATGGAACGAAGGAACAGATGAGGCGTACGGCAAAACCGAATGGCGCGAAGGAGCAGATGAGGCGTGCGGCAAAACCGGCGGGGAGATATATGCGGAAACCGGCGGGAGTAATTCCGGGATAAAGCTGCGCCTGCGGGGCTGGTGTTTTACCGGTCTTGAGGATGCGGCGGAGGTCTGGGAGCTGGTACTGGATACGAAAAATCCGTTTCTGTATGCGCAGGCGCTCCGGGCGGTAACGGAGCACTTCCGGGAGGAGCTGCCGGTAAAGGTGAGCGGGCTGCTTCCCGGTACGGAAATTGCGGGAGTTTCCAGCAGGGAATACGCCTGGCGTCCAATGACGATGGTACGCATCACAAATCTGTATGCCCTTGCGGAAAAAATCCGCGCTCCAAAGCCTTTTGCGTGCTTCCTTCATATAAAAGACGAGTGGATACCGCAAAACAACGGCTGGTTTTCTCTGCAGGTATCCGGACGCGGTGGCAGGCTGGAGAAGATAGATAATCCCGGCTCCGACGGGGCGGCGCAAGAGCCCGGAGCTTATGTGAAGGTGGCGCAGGCACAGAACGGAGTGTGCTGGGAAGCAGCGCAAGAGCAGTTCGGAGCGTGCGGGAGAGTGGTGTCAGAGCTGCCCTGCCTGGAAATGACGATACAGGAGCTGACGGACGCACTCTTTGGCATTCGTCCGCATCCGGTGCTGGAGGCGGCGGGGATAGAGCCGCTGCATCCGCTGTATTTTAACGAACTTGTGTAAGCAGGCAGTCTGTGTCGTAACAGCTCAGACAGACCTTTGCGCTTGTTGCAAAGACCATAAGAAAAAGATACAAGAGTGCAAAAATCTCATCGCTTCGCGATGGGATTTTTGCGGATAACAGGGCAGTCTGGCTGAAATGTCTGTGTTGCCATGCATACGACAAAAACGTCCAGTGAACGTTTTTTAGTCCGGCATGGATTACTGTGAACGGAGCGGACAATAACCGGTATGGCGCAGGCGGCATTGCGCTTTAAGCTGGCGCTGGAATTGAAATTGTTTGTACTTCCATGTATAATTAAGATGAAAACGAAGAATATATAATGGTCTGCAGATTATAAAAAGAAAATCATACCGGAGAGGAGATTTTAAAAACTTTATGAAAAATATGAAAATAGATGCCAATGGAACAGAGATAAGAGTGATGGGTGATGTCGTAAATGAAGAAGCCTACATATCTATAACAGACATTGCTAAATATAAAAATCCAGATAATGCGTTTATCGTGGTTGCGAACTGGATGCGGAATCATTCCACGATTTCATTCTTGGGGTTGTGGGAACAGATTCACAATCCCAATTTTAAACCTATCGAATTCGATAGGTTTAAAGCGGAGTCGGGAGATAATGCGTTTACATTGACACCACAGCAATGGATAAAAGCAACGGATGCAATCGGTATTGTATCAAAATCAGGACGATATGGCGGTACGTATGCTCATACAGATATAGCTTTTGAATTCGCGTCTTGGATTTCGCCAGAATTTAAGCTCTATATTATTAAGGATTACCAGAGATTAAAGAAAGATGAAGCAAATCGGCTTGCGATAGGTTGGGATGCAAAGAGAGAACTTTCAAAAATAAATTATCGTATCCATACAGATGCGGTAAAGGAATTTCTGATAACACCGACATTATCTCCGCAGGAAATGGCTTATACATATGCTTCAGAGGCAGATATTCTTAACATGGCTTTGTTTGGGAAAACGGCAGCGCAGTGGAGAAATGAAAAAGGAATAAGCGGCAAAACGCCTAATATTAGGGATTTTGCTTCAGCAGAAGAATTGGTGGTACTTATCAACCTGGAAGATACTAACGCTGATTTGATAAGACAGGAAATTCCAAAAATTGAAAGATTGAAAATATTGAGAGAAAAGGCGTATCGACAGCTTGAGATTCTTAAAAAGAATAAAGAAACGATAGAAGTGTTGAAGAAGAATATTATTGGCGATAATGTTAAAAATAATTGATTTCATAAACAGAAAACGATGCTGAACACGTAATATAATGAATAAGGTATGCTATGAATCGAAAAAGTAAGCGGATTAGCTGTTAGATTATTTTGGTGCCGTTTATACTTGCAGGGTGTTTGTTGTAGATAGACTGCTCTGTGCCGCTTTCGGTTGACAAAACGTGAAAAATTTAATACACTAGGGAAGATAAGTTACTGCGCACAGATTGAGCAGTAACAGGATAACGGGAAAAATATATTTACAAAATGGAGCCTGGATTATGAAAATCTATAACACGCTTTCAAAGAAAAAAGAGGAGTTTGTGCCGCTGGTGCCGGGAAAGGTGAGCATGTATGTCTGCGGACCGACGGTTTATAACTTCATCCATATTGGAAACGCGCGTCCGATGATCGTATTCGACACGGTGCGGCGCTATATGGAGCATAAGGGGTACGAGGTCAATTTTGTATCCAATTTCACGGATGTGGATGATAAGATTATCAAAAAAGCGCAGGAGGAGGGCGTCACGGCGGACGAGATTTCTCAGCGCTATATCGCGGAATGTAAAAAGGATATGGAGGGCATGAATGTAAAGCCCGCTACCACGCATCCGCTGGCAACACAGGAAATCGACGGAATGATTGAGATGATTTCCACATTGATTGAAAAAGGTTATGCCTACCCGGCAGCGGACGGTACGGTTTATTTCCGCACACGCAAGTTTAAGGAGTACGGCAAGCTTTCTCATAAAAATCTGGATGACCTGCGCGGTGGAAACCGCTCGCTGCTCGTTTCCGGGGAAGAGCAGAAGGAGGACCCACTGGATTTCGTTCTGTGGAAGCCGAAAAAAGAAGGGGAGCCGTACTGGGAATCTCCGTGGTGCCAGGGGCGTCCGGGCTGGCATATCGAGTGCTCCGTGATGTCGAAAAAATATCTCGGAGAAGAAATCGACATTCACGCGGGCGGGGAGGATCTGATCTTTCCGCACCATGAAAACGAAATCGCGCAGAGCGAGTGCTGCAATGGCAAGATTTTTGCGCGTTACTGGATGCACAACGGCTTTCTGAACATCGATAACCGCAAGATGTCCAAATCCCTGGGCAACTTCTTTACGGTGCGCGAGATCAGTGAAAAATATGATCTGCAGGTGCTGCGCTTCTTTATGCTCAGCGCGCATTACCGCAGCCCGCTTAATTTCAGCGCGGAATTGATGGAGGCGGCGGGAAATGGTCTGAACCGTATCGTTAATGCGGTGGAAAATCTGAAATTCCTTGCGGGCAATGCGTCACAGGAGACGCTCACGGAGCCGGAGGCTGAGACGCAGAAGGCGCTTGCGGAATATGAGAAGAAATTTGATGACGCGATGGATGATGATTTCAACACGGCGGATGCGATTTCAGCGATTTTTGAGCTGGTAAAATTTGCCAATACCAATGTGACGGAGGACAGCTCGAAGGCGCTCGCGGAAGCGGTGAAGGATAAAATTGTGGAGCTTTCCGACATCCTTGGTCTGATTGTGGAGAAAAAGGAAGAGATGCTGGATGCGGAGATTGAGGCTCTGATTGAGGAACGCCAGGCGGCAAGAAAGGCGAAAAACTTTGCGCGCGCCGACGAAATCCGCGATATTCTGCTAGGAAAGGGCATTATCCTAAAGGATACCAGAGAAGGTGTAAAATGGAAGAGAGCGTAGATTTTCTTGCGTATCTTGAAGAAAAATTAGAGCTGCCGGAGGTGGATCTGCGGGAATATTCCCCGCTGGTGCTGGCATATATCGGGGATGATATTTTTGATCTGGTTATCCGCACGATGCTTGTCCGTCAGCATAACTGCCAGGTGCAGAAGCTGC
Organism: Marvinbryantia formatexigens DSM 14469; assembly: GCF_025148285.1. Taxonomy (NCBI): domain Bacteria; kingdom Bacillati; phylum Bacillota; class Clostridia; order Lachnospirales; family Lachnospiraceae; genus Marvinbryantia; species Marvinbryantia formatexigens. Next base: position 2,751,840 of record NZ_CP102268.1, read on the forward strand.
ACAAAAAGGCAAGTATGCTGGTGAAAGCCTCCGCCCAGGCGGAAATGATCGAGGAAATCATGCCGCTTCTGACAGAGGAGGAGCTTGCCATTTACCGGCGGGGACACAATGCAAAGCCGCACACAAAGGCGAAAAACGCCACCCATTCCGATTACCACAAAGCGACCGGGCTGGAGGCGCTGATGGGGTATCTGTATCTGAAAAAGGATATGAGACGGATTGTGGACCTTATGCGGGCGGGACTGCAGACAGAAAAGGGCGGTCCGGAAGCAGGTCCGGATGGCGGCACAGAGTAGCAGCAGGGCGGTCTGCCTGGTATATGATATTATGCAGAGAAGCGGCGCGGTGGTTTGCCTGGTATATGATATTACGAAGAGAAGCGGCAGGGCAGTTAGCCGGGCATATCACGCAGATGAATGTCAGGGCAATCTGCCTGCAGCTTTATGGAAATTATACATGTGAGGGAAGCATATGAGATATGAAGAACTGACGATAGAGGGAAGAAATGCGGTGATTGAGGCGTTCCGTTCCGGGAAAACCATTGACAAGCTGTTCGTGCTGGACGGCTGCCAGGACGGTCCGGTGCGCACGATTATCCGGGAAGCGAAGAAGCATGACACCCTTCTGCAATTTGTGACGAAAGAGCGTCTGGACCAGATGAGTGAGACAGGCAGTCACCAGGGTGTGATTGCTTATGCGGCCGCGTATGAATATGCGGAAGTGGATGATATTCTGAAAATCGCAGAGGAAAAAGGCGAGGCGCCATTTCTGATCCTGCTGGACGGCATCGAGGATCCGCACAATCTGGGCGCGATTATCCGAACGGCAAATCTGGCGGGCGCACACGGCGTGATTATTCCAAAGCGTCGGGCTGCCGGGCTGACGGCGACCGTGGCGAAAACCTCGGCGGGAGCCTTAAACTATACGCCGGTGGCGAAGGTGACTAACCTTGCCAAAACCATTGAGGAGCTGAAACAGAAGGGCATCTGGTTCGTGTGTGCCGATATGAACGGCACGCCGATGTATGATCTGGACTTAAAGGGTCCCATCGGGCTTGTGATCGGCAGCGAAGGCGAGGGCGTCAGCCGTCTTGTGAAAGAAAAATGCGATTTCACAGCCTCCATACCGATGAAGGGAGACATCGACTCCCTCAACGCATCGGTGGCGGCTGGCGTGATGGCATACGAGATCGTCCGCCAGAGACGATAAATCTGTCGGATGATATATGCATCATTGAATGACAGACAAAAATCCTCATCGAAAGATGGGGATTTTTTGCTGCTATGTATACGACAAAAACGTGATCGTAGAATTTCTTGATAAGGAGTGGAGGTTTGAGTATAATAGTATCTGGATATGTATATCGTTTGCAGGATTGCGGGAAGGAGGCGGGTGATTTTGGATGATGTTTTTGATCTGACACAATTTGATGAGTATAGAGAAGACAACAGGCGGGAGGTAAAAGCGGCAGAGGGCGGCTTGCCCCAGAGCCTGTGGGATACTTACTCCGCTATGGCAAATACCTATGGCGGGGTTATCATATGTGGTGTGAAGGAACGGAAGGACGGATCGTGAAGTAAAGCCGGTTTTTGTCAATGGGGATATGTTCAAAGGCTCTTTTAAAAGGAATAATGAGGGCGATTATCATTGCACGGAGGCGGAAGTAAAGGCAATGCTCCGTGACCAGACCCGCCTGACTTCTGATATGAAAGTGCTGCTGAATCTGGAACTTTCCGATTTTGACCAGGAATCCGTAAAGAGTTACAGGGTGTGGTTCGCAACCAGGCATCCTGACCATGCGTGGACGAAATTGCCGGATGGGGAGTTCCTCGAAATGATTGGCGCTGCCAGTGATGACTGTAAGGATAGGGCACTCCATCCCACCTGTGCCGGACTTCTCATGTTCGGGAAAGAATATAAGATTACAAGGGAGTACCCAGCGTATTTCCTGGACTATAGAGACCATGCAGATCCTTCTGTCCGCTGGACGGATCGGATTCAGTCACAGTCGCCGGACTGGTCTGGAAATGTATTTGATTTTTTCACCCAGGTTTCCAGGAAGCTGCTCCGGCTGCTGAAAGTTCCGTTTAAACTTGTCGATATGGTTCGTGTAGATGAGACCCCAATGCACGATGCGGTCAGGGAAGCATTGGTAAACTGTCTTGTAAATGCAGATTACTTTCTCACCCGTGGTGTTGTGATTGACAGCTATGCTGACAAGATCATCATTAAAAATCCGGGGACGAGTATTGTGGGAAAACGGCAGATGCTTCGCGGCGGCGATTCAGAACCCCGCAATGCAAACATTATGAAGATGTTTAATCTGATTGGGTATGGTGAACACGCAGGCAGCGGTGTGCCAGACATATTTTCAGTGTGGGAAGATGCCGGATATATAGAACCTACGATCGAGGAGTATTTTGGCGAAGATGGACCAAGCAAGACAGTGGTCACATTGCCATTGGTGGAGAAAGGTTCGGTCCTTTTAGGAGAAGAATCAGAAAAAAGACCAGAAAAAGGACCAGAAACCACAAAAAAAGAGAGTGAGATTAAAAGGAGGACAGCTGCTGTATATGAATTAATTGCAAATGACCCATCGTTTTCACGTGCTGAAATTAGTCGGAGACTGCAATTGTCCGATAAACAGGCAAAATTGGCCATAGAGATATTAAAAGAACGCGGACGAATTCACAGAGAAGGTTCTGCCCGGAAAGAAAAATGGATTATAACTGGCGAATGACGTCAGATATTTCGAAGAAACCAGAAAGGGCGCTTACAATTGTGTGAAGAAAGGGGCTGTGAAAAAAGAACGCTTTTAGGCAAAAAATTTAAAAATAAAATTGGCTTGAATATAGATGCCGCAGCCACATAAAATAAAGTTGTGATTGTATTTTGCGGGAGAATCTTGTAAAATGTAATTAGAAAAGCTGTGCATCAGCGGTGGGTTGACACCTAAAATCTGATACGTTTTCCGAACGCAGGTGTCGGAGGTTGACAGGCAACGGAAAAACCTGTTATTATCTAGACGTAGGTGCAGGAGGTTGGCAGACAACAGAAAAATCAATCATGAGAAGGGAATGATCGGTGCTGCGGCGCAGACATTCCCTTTTCTAAACACTTTTATGAAAAATGTCTGGACAGGCGTTTGACGGAAAAGGATTTTTCTTTTTCAAAGGATGGCTCCCCGGTTCAGAAAGTATATGCGATTATCTCTAAAGAATATAAGGAAGAAAAATATTCGGTTCTTGAAAAACTGGATAAAGGAATAACACTGGAAAACAGTTTTTTTTCAGAGGATATTGAGTGCCTGTTGGAAAGAAAAACACTGTGTAGTATTATATAGGAACTGTCTGTAAAGGAAATATACGGAAACAGCGAATCGGCTTCCCGTAGTCTGCCCGTTTTTTATAAAAATAAAAAGTCCGATAAGCATCGGACTTTACAAAAGCTGATGACGGGACTCGGACCCGTGACCTCCTCACTACCAATGAGGTGCGCTACCACCTGTGCCACATCAGCCTGCGCGATTACTCGCTACAGTATGAAATGTTACCATACTCTCACGCGATTGTCAAGCAAAAGATTTGTATTTTTGTATTTCAAAAAATGAAAAAATAACTTCCACTGCAGGGGGAAATATGTGGGTACTTTTTCATTTTAGATGCGCCGTTACGTTTTGAGAATAAGCTTTACAGACGAATGCATTCATGTTATGATAAGTTTGTTAAAAATAAAACACAAAAAAGTTCCGGTGAAGGACATAGATGGAGAAAATCTGTCCGTCATCGGATGAAAAGGGAATGCGGTGAGAATCCGCAGCAGCCCTCGCTACTGTGTAGGGGACGAATTATCAAAGCCACTGATGCGTTGCCATTGGGAAGGTGATAAGGAGGAGGAACCAAAGCCAGGAGACCTGCTTTTTTGTGAGGTATGTATTATTTTCGATGGGAAAATAGATGCATTTGCTGAAGCGGGAAATCATAAGGCGTGCTGTTTTCATCGGGAGACAGTACGCCTTTTTTGATTCTCTTTTCACATATCCGTAATCTGCCCATCATCAAAAAGGAGGACAAAGGATGAAAAAAGCAGCCGGTATATTTATGGCTCTGACAATGTGCGCTACGATATGCACAGGATACCGGCAGGAAGCAAAAGCAGAAGAAACATCAGGAAACCATGTTGAAAATCTGGTTATCGGTACTACGGCTGAAAACAATGTATTTAATGCCCTGACCCAGACGGATGCCTTCGGCAGAATGAATTATAACGGATTTACGCAGGGAGATTTCGTGTACCGTGACGCAAATAATGAATTGCAGCCGTATTTCTTTAAGTCCTTTGAAATATCAGAGGATGGAAAGCAGATTGATTTCACATTCCCGTTGGATGCGGTATGGCATGACGGAGAACCGGTGACAAAAGACGATATTGAATTTACATTTGAATACATGCGGGACGTAAAAAAAGTTGGAAGCTTACAGAATCTGGAGCGGATTGAATTTACGGGCGAGGACAGCGCATCGCTGATTTTCTCGGAACCGGATGCCTACTACTGGATTAATTCCACCTGCAATAATAATGCCTGCGTGTATCCAAAGCATATCTGGGAAGGCGTAGAAGACTATTCATCCGTTACCGGACCGGAAGCTGCCATCGGCTGCGGACCTTACAAGCTGGTATCGGTGGATACGGATGCCCAGACTTCTTATTATGAAGCGGTTTCGGAGAATGCAATCCTTGGCGAGCTGACAGTCGACAGCGTGACTGTACAGAGCTATTCGGATGAATCGACCCTGATGATGGCTATGATGAACGGGGAAATTGACGCTATGTACAATTACGCGAACCCGATTGATGCACCTGTGATTGATACGGTAAAAGGGACAGCGGATATTGATCTGGGAGAGAGTCCTTTCAGCGGATGCTATCAGCTGGAATATGGAAAAGACCGTGCACCGGGCAATGACGAGGCATTCCGGAAGGCAGTGAGTACCGCGCTGAATTATGAACTGCTTGCGTCCACCATTAACGGCGAATATGGTACGGTTCCCGGAACCGGAATTATTCCGCCTACCTGCAAAGGCTATGACGAGACGCTCCCGATGCTTGAATATGATGCGGAGAAAGCAATGGAGATGCTTGATGAAGCCGGATATGTGGATATCGACGGGGACGGCTACCGTGAAATGCCGGATGGAAGCGCGATGGATCTGGCTGTCACGCCGCAGTACAGCTCCAGCATGGACCTTAGAATGCGTATTGCGGAAGTAATCATGCAGAGCCTCGATAAAGTAGGCATTAAGAACCATATGGACAATGACAGCATTACAAACAGTGAGGTCTGGGAAGCAAATATGACAGCAGGAGATTATGATCTGTCTATCACCCTGACGACATCCGGTATGGCATCTTACAGCACCGCATTCCGTTATTTCATGGGCGAGCTCCGGGAAGGAGAATCCTCCTGGATCTGGGGAACCGTTCATGATCCGGAATATAACGAAGCATATTATGCAATGACCGGCGCGACCTCGGACGAGGTTTACATCGAAAACTGCAAGATACTGCAGAAATATATGTCAGATACCAGAGCAGCTCAGGCTCTGTGCTGGGAGACGGCGTTCTTCCCGTATCGCACGGATAAATATGAGGGCTGGACCAACTACCCGTCCTGGGGAGTAATTAACAACACCACCTGGTTTGAGCTTACAACAAAATAGTCAGAAAACGGGGCGCTGCCAGAGTCGCAGCGCCCTGACTGTATGAGCCGAAGGAGAGAGTATTTTGCAAAAACACATACTGAAAAAAACAGTGATTGCCCTGGCAACCATTTATCTGATTATTACAATCAGCTTTGTACTGGTACATATTATGCCCGGCGATCCGATTATTCATCTGATTGGACAGGAAGAATACTATTACCTTCTGGATAATGATCCGGCTTATCTGGAGACACTGATTGAAAAGTACGGACTGAATGACAGTCTCCAGATGCAATATGTAAAATATTTAAAAAGCATTGTCACTTTAGACTTCGGGATTGCCTATTCCAACCAGAAGCCCGTCGTAGAAAATGTACTGAGTGCTTCTAAGTGGACCCTGATGCTTTCCGTACCGGTCTGGATTCTGGGAGGCATCATCGGAGCTGTTCTCGGCGTACTGGCCGGGTGGAGACCCGGAAAACTGTTTGACCGGATTATGACGCCGGTCTTTCTTGTATTGAACACGATGCCCTCAAACTGTTTAAGTCTCCTGCTTCTAATGGTTTTTTCCTATAAGCTGCGTATCTTTCCGATTAACGGCATGGTGTCGGCAGGGACACAGGGCATTGACCGTGTTTTAAGCATTCTTGAGCATATGTGCCTGCCACTGATTATTCTGCTGATATTCCGTATATCCGGCGATTTTATGCTGATGAAAAGCGCGGTTTCACAGATAAGAAACGAAGAGTATATTCTGACGGCCAGGTCAAAGGGGCTTCCCGGAAAGAATGTACTGTTTCTCCATGTCATGAAAAATGCGATGGTTCCGTATCTGACTTCCTTTTTAATGCAGATGGGGAATCTGTTGTCAGGCTCCATGATTGTAGAAGTAGTTTTCGGATGGAAGGGTATGGGGATGCTGATGTACAATGCGGTTCAGAACCGGGACTTTCCCACGGCGCAGTTCTGCTTTCTGCTCTCAGCCGTATGTGTAGTTGGAAGCAATCTTCTCAGCGATATTGTAAATGCGGCAGTTGACCCCAGAATCAAAACAGGAGGTGCCTATGAAGCGTAAAAAGAAAAGAAACCCGGCAATGACGGCAGGGCTTCTGATTATTGGATTTTTCCTGCTGGTCGCTATTTTTGCGCCGTTTATTGCGCCATATGATCCAAATGAAATGATGATCAGTTATCTCCCGCCTTCCAGGGAACATCTTCTGGGAACCAATGACGTAGGACAGGATATTTTTTCAGAGATGATTTACGGAACCAGAGTATCACTGTATATCGGCATTTTCGCGGCATTTATTGTGACGGGAGTGGGAACGGTGCTTGCATTGATTTCCGGTTATTTTGGAGGAACGGCGGATAAGATTATTACAGCCATTACGAATGTGGCTATGGCGGTGCCGGGTCTGCCGCTGACTGTTTTGCTGGTGGCTTATCTGGAGCCGGGAAAATGGAGCCTGATTATTTCTATCAGTATCACGTCATGGACAGGTACCCTCAGAATTCTGCGTTCAAGAATCCAGCAGATTTCGGAAATGCCTTTTATCAAAATTGAACGGACACTGGGCGTTTCTCCGCTGGTGATTTTGTTCAAACATATTTTGCCGAATGTAAAGGACATCATTCTGACAAGAGGGGCGCTGGCGATTTCCAGCGCTATGATGACAGAAGCCAGCTTAAGCTTCCTGGGGCTTGGAAGCGTTACGGAAAAGAGCTGGGGAGGCGTACTGCACTATGCATTTTTCCGGAACAGCATTATGAAAAACCAGGTGTGGTGGTATCTGCCGCCGATTGTCTGCATCTGTGTCGCTGTGCTTGGGTTTATGCTGGTGGGCTACTACGGCCAGATGAAGAAAGTGTAGGTGAAAACATGCTGGAGATTAAAGATTTATCAGTAAAATTTGCCTCCGAACATTCTGTGCAGGCGGTGGAGCACGTAAGCCTTTCTGTAAAAAAGGGCGAGCATGTGGCGATTGTCGGAGAGACAGGAAGCGGGAAAAGTATTCTTCTGCTGGCTGTTCTGGGGCTTCTTCCGGAAGGCGCCCTTGTGACTGGCGAAGTTTTTTTTGAAGATGTGGATTTGCTGAAGCTTTCGCCGGGACAGTTAAATAAAATCAGGGGAAACCGGATTTCCTATGTGCCCCAGGGAAGCGGAAACGGGCTGAATCCTCTTCTGCGGGTGGGGTTCCAGATAAGCGAGCCGATGGTCGTCCACAGAAAGACGCCGAAGGCGGAAGCATGGAGAAAAAGTGTGGAGCTGATGAAGAGGTTTTATATTGGGAATGAAGAACAGGCAGCAAAACAGTATCCCCATACATTTAGCGGCGGAATGAAGCAGAGGGCGCTGATCGCTATGGGAATTTCGGCGGACGCGGGAACAATTCTGGCGGATGAACCCACCAAGGGGCTGGATGAAGAACGGATTGCCGAGGTTGTCCGGTGCTTTCAGCAGTTGGAGGATAAAACGATTCTGTGCGTAACGCATGACCTGAAATTTGCAAAAGAAATCAGCCGGCGAATCTGTGTGATGTATTCCTCAAATCTGGTAGAGTATGCATCGACCGAGGAAATTTTAAGCAGCCCACTGCATCCATATACCAGGGATATGCTGATGGCGATGCCGGAGAATGGTCTGAAATTTCAGACGGGATTTTCAGTTTCTCATGACAATTATGAGAAAATGGGATGCCGGTATGCGGCGCGGTGCAGCGAATGCTTTGAAAAATGCCGGGAAATGCCGCCGGTATTTGATGTGAGCGGTCATAAAGTGAGGTGTTGGAAATATGCTTCTTCAGACTGAAAAGTTGTCAAAGCGGTACAGACGCAGCAGCGGCGAAGTCTTTTTCGCGGCAAATGAAGTGAATCTGTCCATAGAGGCAGGACAGACAGCGGGGCTTCTTGGAAAAAGCGGGAGCGGAAAATCTACAGTAGGGCAGATGATTGCCGGACTGGTAAAGCCGTCCGCCGGGCGGATTTTTTATAAGGGAAAGGAGCTGTCGTATCCCTATAAAGGGGAAGAACGCCGGAAAATCCAGATTTTATTCCAGCATCCGGAGGTGTCCTTTAACCCGGCGCTTCCGCTGATAAAAAGCATGTGCGAGCCGTATAAGCTGCTGAAAAAACCGGCAGGCGAAGAGGATATCCTGAAAGATATTGAAAAATTCGGACTGCACAGGGAGCATCTGCACCGGGCGCCGATGGAGTTATCCGGCGGGGAGCTGTAGAGGGCGGCGCTTTCCAGGATTCTTGTGATGGAGCCGGAGCTGATTATTCTGGATGAACCGACGAGTATGCTGGATGTTATTTCGCAGGCACAGATTATTCATTATTTAACGGAATACCAGAAGGAACACGGGACGGCGTATCTGTTCATCACCCATCACAGGATGCTGGCTTCCCAGGTATGCGATGAGATTTTTGAAATTGAGGAGGGACAGCTGCTTTTGCATTCGTGTTGCACGACACGTGCAGATGTGATAAAATCGCAGTGAATGATAGTGATATTTATATTAAGGGGAGCCGGATATGGAGAAAAATGATAGGAAAAAGAAAACCGCGCCGTTTCTGATTTTGTTGGCGGGCTGTCTGTGGGGAAGCATGGGGATTTTTGTGCGCACTCTGAATGCATGGGGAATGGAGAGCTTTGAGATCGTGGCGCTGCGTTCTTATGTAACAATGGTTTGTATGCTTGTGCTTCTTGTTGTTTTTCAGAGGAAGCTTCTGAAAATCCGGCTGCGTGATATCTGGTGCTTTCTGGGTACCGGTCTGTGCAGCATTGTGTTTTTTAATTACTGCTATTTCCGCACGATTATGGAAACCTCCATGCCGGTGGCGGCGGTGCTGCTGTACACCGCACCGGTGATGGTGGTCCTGATGTCGGCGGTGCTGTTTCGCGAGAAAATCACGCCCGCGAAAATGGCGGCGCTGGTGATGGTGGTAATCGGCTGCGCTCTGGTGGCAGGGCTTGTGGGAAACGGACATACGCTGACACCGGCGGGACTGCTGGTCGGTCTGGGCGCGGGCTTTGGCTATGCGCTATACTCTATTTTCAGCCGCTATGCGCTGGAGAGAGGCTATCATCCTCTGACGATTCTTTTTTATACTTTTACATTTGCTTCGGTGGGCGTGCTGCCGTTCGCGGATATGGGAGCTGTGTGGGACGCGGTGACGGCGGATGCCGCTCATGCCGGGATTTCTCTGGTGTTCGGTCTGGTGAGCACGGTGGTGCCCTATTTTGTATATACAATGGGGCTGTCCAGTGTGGAAAACGGGACGGCGTCCATCCTTGCTTCGGTGGAGCCGGTGACGGCGTCCATTCTCGGTATCGTGCTGTTTGGAGACCGGGTAGACGCATGGCAGGCGGCAGGAATGCTTCTGGTGTTTGCTTCTATTATTATATGTAACCTTGCGCCGAAGGAGACAAAGGGGCGTGCCTGCCGGGAAAGACAGGCTTAGAAGAAGGCTGCATAAGCAGGGAGTGACATGACGCGCTGGGGAAAGACCGCATAAGCAGGGAGCGACATGACGCGCCGGGGAAAGGTCGCATAAGCAGGGAGTGACATGACGCGCCGGGAGAAGCCGCATAAGCAGGGAGTGACATGACGCGCCGGGGAAAGGTCGCATAAGCAGGGAGTGACATGACGCATCGGAAGAAGGTCACATATGCAGAAAGAGATGCGCCGCTGTGCCGGGGCAGGAAAATGCAGGAGGATAAAATGCCGGAATTAGCGGAAGTGGAAATGATAAGAAGAGTTCTTGAGCCGCAGCTTGGCGGAAGAACGGTTACGAAGCTGTTGGTTGTCCGCCCGGAGGTGGTGGCGCATCCGCAGACGGAGCAGTTTGCAGAGAACGTGTGTGGGGCGGTGATTGAACGGCTGTGCAGGCGGGGAAAATATCTGCAGATTATTTTTCAAAACGGCTCGCGTGCAGTGGTGCATCTGCGCATGACGGGACAGCTCCTGGTGCTGCCGGCGGATTCGCCGCCGGAGAAATATACGCAGCTTGTTCTCTCTCTGGACGATGGCAGGGAGCTGCGTTTCCTGGATATGAGACGTTTCGGAAGATGGTGGTTTCTGCAGAAGGATGAGCCGGACACCTTTACCGGGATGCAGACGCTCGGACCGGAGCCGTCGGACGAAAGGCTGACGGCCGGATATCTCAGAGAAAAGGCGGGCGCCAGCCGGAAGGCAATCAAGGACTGGCTGCTCTGCCAGCAATATGTTGCCGGAATCGGAAATATCTATTCAGATGAAATTTTATTTGCAGCAGGTATTTATCCCGGACGCGGGGCGTGTTCGCTGACGGAAAAAGAGTGGGAGCGCCTGGCGGAGGAAATCCCGCGGACAATGCAGTTCTTTGTGGAGAAGAATGAGATTTCTGCGGAGGACTATCTGAAGAGCAAGGGAAGGGATTACCGGAACACGCCGTATTTGCAGGTATACGGGCATAAAGGAGCGCCATGTCCGAAATGCGGGGCGCCGCTGGCAGGCAGCAGGATTGCAGGGCGCAGCAGCGTCTACTGCCTGCAGTGCCAGAAATAAAACCGGAGCCGCAGGACGGAGTATGCAGCCGGAGAAAAATGGAGCCGCAGGACGGAAAACAGCCAGATGGAGAAATGCATGAAACGGATACTGAATTATCAGATTGAGAAGGAATGGGAGGGAGAGAGCGCCGCCGCATTTTTACGGGCGAAGGGCTTTTCGCGCCATATTCTGACGCATCTGAAGCAGACGGAGGGCGGCATCTGCCGGAACGGCAGCCGGATATGGCTGTCTGAACGGCTTCATTTTGGCGATGTGCTGACGGTAACATTTCTGGAAGAGCGCTCCTCGGAAAATATTGTTCCGGTTCCGATGAAGCTGGACATCGTTTATGAGGACGAGGACCTTCTGGTGATCGACAAGCCTGCCGATATGCCAGTTCATCCGTCCATCCATAATTTTGATAACACGCTGGCAAATGGTCTTGCGTATTATTACGAAAGCCGCGGCGAAGCGTTTGTTTACCGCTGCATTACGCGGCTGGACCGGGATACCACCGGGCTTTTACTCGTCGCCAAAAACATGCTCAGCGGCGCGTTTCTGGCGGAAATGGGAAAGCGCCGGGAAATCCACCGTGAATATCTGGCAATCGTTACGGGAAAAACAGAAGCAGAAGGGACGGTAGATGCTCCAATCGCCAGGGTGGAGGGCTCTGTGCTGGAGCGCTGCGTGGATTTTCAGCGCGGAGAGCGCGCTGTCACACATTATCGTACGCTGGAATACCGGGACGGGTATTCGCTGGTGCGTCTGAAGCTGGAGACGGGACGCACGCACCAGATTCGCGTACACATGAAATATATCGGGCATCCTCTGACGGGAGATTTTCTGTATAATCCCGATTACCGGCTGATGGATCACCAGGCACTGCACTCGCATTACCTGGCATTCCGGCATCCAATCACGGGAGAGAGGATGGAGTTTACATCGCAGCCGCCCTGGCAGGGGCTGTGGGAAGGGAGAGAAGAAGATGGAGAAGAAACGCTCAAGAGTTGTCATTGTTCCATGTGATTCCTACGATGAGGAAAAAGTATATCACGCGATGCGCACCGGGATTGAGCTGCTGGGCGGTATCGGGGAATTTGTATCGCCGCAGGAGAAGATTCTGGTAAAGCCGAACTTTCTCTCCGCCGCGGCGCCGGAAAAGGCGGTGACGACACATCCGGCGGTGATAAAGGCGATGCTGCGCATTTTGTCCGAGGCGGGCTGCGAAAACGTGAAATATGGTGATTCACCGGGACACGGTTCCTGTGCGGGCGCGGCCCAAAAGATTGGACTGACGCCGGAAAATACCTTTGGCGCTGTGCTGGCGGATATGTCGGAGGAGGTATGCACGCCCTTTCCGGAGGGAATGACGGCGCAGGAATTTTACTTTGCAAAGGAAGTGACGGAGGCGGATGCCATTATCAGTCTTTCCAAAATGAAAACGCATGCGCTGGAGCGGGTGACAGGAGCCGTGAAAAATGTATACGGACTGATTTGCGGCTACCGCAAGGCGGCGGGACATGTGAAATATCCAAATGCCAGCATATTTGCGCGGATGCTTGCCGATATTCACCGCTGTGTGAAGCCGCGGCTCCATATCATGGACGGCATCGTTGCTATGGAGGGCAACGGACCGGGTTCGGGCGACCCGGTGCCGATGAATGTGCTTCTGTTCTCAAAGGACCCGGTAGCACTCGACAGTGTGTTCTGCACGATGGTCTGTCTGGACCCGGAGCTGGTGCCGACCAACACGCAGGGTGAGGCGATGGAAATCGGAACCTATCACAGAAGCCGGATTGAGCTGATAACTCCGGCGGCAGAAACCGGGATGAATACGGCAGACGAAAAGGAGAACGGTGCGGCAGAAGCCGGGAAGAGTACGGCAGACGAAAAGGAGAGCGGCGCGGCAGAAACCGGGATGAGTACGGCAGACGAAAAGGAGAGCGGCGCGGCAGAAGCCGGGATGAATACGGCAGATGAAAAGCAGAGCGGCGAGAGCGTTTCTTTCCGGCGTTTAAACGGCGCAGCGCTGCGGGAAGAATTTGGAAACCGGCAGTTTAAGGTGGAACGCAGAGGGACGAAGCGGACTGCCTTTGTGCGTTACTCGGATTTTATGACGTCGCTGGCAAGGCGGCCGCGGATTGACAAAAAGCTCTGTATCCGGTGCGGTGTCTGTGTGGAGCATTGTCCGGTGCCGGGCAAAGCGGTAAACTTTAAAAACGGCAGGAAAGAGCCGCCGGTGTACGATTATAAAAAGTGCATCCGCTGCTATTGCTGCCAGGAAATGTGCCCCAGGCACGCGATAACGGCGGGCAGACGCAGATAAAGCCGGTGCTTGAGCAGCTCTTGGACAGACGCAGATAAAGCCGGTGCCTGAGCAGCCCTGAGGCAGATTCTGTGCACGGCAGGGCGGGGTGCGGAGGCGGCTTTTGATTTATAGAATCTTTAGAATATTTTAGAAACAGTTGATTGCGCTTTGTCGGCGAAAAGCTTATACTTGGTGTTGTGATTCAGGAAAAAACGGTATGATTCGCCGGAGTTTGGAGGGAGCTTTTTTGAAAGGGTTAAAGGATAAGCTTTACCAGTTTATGCAGGGCAGGAATGGTATAGATGAGATGGGTTCAGTTCTGATATGGACGTCCTTGATTCTTCTGATTATCAGTACGCTGCTGAACAGTTTTATTTTGTCGCTGATTGCGTTTGCGCTGCTGATATATTCGTATTTCCGCGTATTTTCCAGAAATCTGGGCGCGCGGCAGGCGGAGAACCAGCGCTACCTCGCGCAGAGAGAACGGCTGCGCTTTAAGCTTCAGAGCCTGAAGGTGCGCCTCGGACTGCACAAAACACACAAATATCTCAAATGCAAAAAGTGCAGTAAAAAAATGCGCGTACCGCGCGGCAAAGGAAAAATCGAAGTCACCTGTCCGCACTGCGGCGAAAAATTCATTACCAGGTCGTAGGAGGCGGTTCATCCGCCCGGAAAAAGACCCCGGAGGCAGTCAGCCATCCGGGGTTTTAATTATATCATTCAGAATTATGCGCATTTGTTTCTGATTTTTGCCGCATGACGGAGTAGTTTCCGGACTATGCATTCAGCGGATATTTATCGGTCAGCTCTTTGACGATCGCCATTGCCGCCGCCTTGTTATCGGCGCTCTTTACCATCAGAGAAATTGCTTCGGCAATCTTGTCCATATCCTGCTCATTCATGCCGCGGGAGGTGACTGCCGCAGTACCGAGGCGGACGCCGCTGGTAACGAACGGAGATTCCGGGTCGTTCGGAACGGCATTTTTGTTGCAGGTGATGTTTGCGTCATCCAGCAGCTTTTCCATCGCCTTTCCGGTGATGCCGGTGCCGCGCAGATCGACGAGCATCAGATGATTGTCCGTACCGCCGGATACGATATTGATGCCGCGGTTCATAAGACCGGCGCAGAGCGCTTTGGCATTTTTCACGATATTTTCCTGATATACCTTATATTCCGGCTGCAGAGCCTCTTTAAAGCACACTGCCTTTGCCGCGATAACATGCATCAGCGGACCGCCCTGGATGCCGGGGAATACTGCTTTGTTGAAGTTAAACTGCTTTGCCACTTCGTTGCTGCTCATGATCATGCCGCCCCGCGGACCGCGCAGCGTCTTGTGCGTGGTAGTCGTGGTGACATGCGCATACGGAATCGGGCTCGGATGCACGCCGGCGGCAACCAGTCCGGCAATGTGCGCGATATCTACCATCAGATATGCGCCAACCTCGTCGGCGATTTCGCGGAAACGCTTGAAATCAATGATGCGGGCATAAGCGCTTGCGCCTGCCACGATCAGCTTCGGTTTCGCCTCCAGGGCGATTCTGCGGACTTCCTCGTAATCAATTACGCCCTCGTCGTTGACGCCGTAAGGTACAATGTTAAAATAGGCGCCGGAAAAATTGGCGGGGCTTCCGTGGGAAAGATGTCCGCCGTGTGCCAGGTTCATGCCCATAACGGTGTCGCCCGGCTTCAGCATGGCGAAAAAGACAGCCATGTTAGCCTGTGCGCCGGAATGCGGCTGTACATTGACATATTCGCAGCCAAACAGCTCGCAGGCGCGCTTTTTGGCAAGCTCTTCCACGACGTCTACACATTCGCAGCCGCCGTAGTAACGTTTTCCAGGGTAGCCCTCCGCATATTTATTGGTGAGCGGGCTTCCCATTGCCGCCATAACGGCCTTGCTCACCCAGTTTTCCGAAGCAATCAGTTCAATGTGGGAGTTCTGACGGTCGATTTCCTGCCGGATGGCAGAAGCGATTTCGCTGTCCACTGTCTGGATTTCTTCAAAAGAATACATAAGTTTTTTCCTCCTGAATGTAAGTGAGCTGCCCGGCAAACGGACCGGACATTGATTTTTCATGCTCTTTTCTTTTAAAATCAAAATCTCATGGCTCATTATATCATAAATTTCCGACGTGTCAATCAGAAAAAGACAAATATCCGCGTGAGAAAAACATTGTGAGTGGCAGCACGGCCGGACCGCCCCGTTACATGAGAAATCTATTTAAAATTGCTTTGCGGTGGGATTTTTGTTGCAGTATGTGACAAAGATGGATATAATGATGCCAGGGGATAAAGGTCTGAACTCGCGTGAGCGTGCTCAAAAGCGGGCGCAGGACACTGGAAACCACCCTGATACGAAAACGGAGGATTTTATGACCTGGGAATTTTCTTTTCTGGATGCGCTTCAGAAGCTGCACACGCCGCTTCTGGATGATTTTTTTACAACAGTTACCTGGTTTGGCAGGGATTTCTGGATTATGCTCGGCATTTTCCTTTTGTTCTTCCGCAGAACGCGCAAATGCGGCATCTGTATGCTCGCCGGACTGATCGTGGGGGCGCTGATCACCAATGTGACGATTAAGCCGCTGGTGGCGCGGGAGCGTCCGTGCTGGATTAACGACACTGTGCAGCTTCTTGTCTCGACCCCGCGCGACTATTCATTCCCGTCCGGGCACTCGCAGGCTTCCTTTGTGTCCGCGATGGCGATATACCAGAACCATAAAAAATGGGGAATCGCGGCGTTTATTTTTGCCGCCCTTATCTCTTTTTCCAGACTGTATCTGTACGTACATTTTCCCACCGATGTGGCGGCGGGCATTCTGATTGGACTGATAGTCGGCTATTTCACCAGCAGACTTGTAAAGAGCCAGATACAGAAGCATCCGGCGGCGCAGAAATATCTGGAGTAGAACGCAGCGCGTTTTTTTGCGCGGGATGCAGAATGTGACATTTTTGCACCGGCGGCAGGACATGACCGGTGAATAGAAAGACCTGTGGTATGATGATGCCACAGGCCTTTTCTTTGCGATTTTTGTTGAATAAAGTCGTCGCATGTGTTAAATTAGTATCAATGTTACTTTGAAAACTGGTAAATTTTGGTAATTTTTTTGGGGTGACGATATGGTACGCGAATACATGGAACATAATGTTTATGAGGAATTCCAGGAGCGCCTGCGTCTGATTTTCGAGGAATTTGATAATATTTATGTGTCATTTTCCGGAGGAAAGGACAGTGGTCTGCTGCTGAACATGACGCTCGATTTTCAAAGGAAATATTATCCGGAAAAGAAAATCGGCGTTTTTCATCAGGATTTTGAGGCACAGTACACGGTAACGTCTGAGTATGTGGAAAAGACCTTTGAGCGCATCAAGGACGAGGTGGAGCCGTACTGGGTATGTCTGCCGATGGCGACGCGCACGGCTCTGAGCAGCTACGAAATGTACTGGTATCCGTGGGATGACACGAAAAAAAATCTCTGGGTGCGCCCGATGCCGCAAAAGGAATATGTGATTAATCTGGATAATAATCCGATGACGACTTACCGCTACCGGATGCACCAGGAGGACCTTGCCAAGCAGTTCGGGCGCTGGTACCGCCTGTCGCACAGCAACAAAAAGACGGTGTGTCTTCTGGGAATGCGGGCGGATGAATCCCTGCAGCGATACAGCGGATTCCTGAATAAAAAGTACGGTTATAAGGGACAGTGCTGGATCAGCCAGACCTTTAAGGATGTCTGGTGCGCATCGCCCCTGTACGACTGGTCCTCAGAGGACATCTGGCATGCAAATTATCTCTTTAATTATGAATACAACCATCTATATGACCTTTATTATATGGCGGGGCTGAAGGTTTCGCAGATGCGTGTGGCATCGCCGTTCAACGACTATTCGAAGGATTCCCTGAATCTGTACCGGGTGATTGACCCGGAAATATGGACAAAGCTGGTCGGCAGGGTGCGCGGGGCGAATTTTGCCAGCATTTATGGCAGGACCAAGGCGATGGGGTACCGCAACATCACGCTGCCCAAAGGGCACACGTGGCGCTCGTACACATTGTTTCTGCTGGATACGCTGCCGGCGAGGCTGCGGAACAATTACGTCAAAAAGTTTAATACGTCTATTCAGTTCTGGCATAAGACGGGCGGCGGAATGGACGAGGAAACTATCCAGGAGCTGCTTGACCACGGATATAAAATCCGCAGGAACGGCGTCTCGAATTATACCCTCAAGAAAAAAACGCGCGTTGTGTTTGTCGGCACAATCCCGGACGATACGGACGATATTAAATCGACCAAGGACATTCCGAGCTGGAAGCGGATGTGCTACTGCATTCTGAAAAACGATCATACCTGTCGTTTTATGGGCTTCGGGATGACGCGCGAGCAGCAGCGGCGGGTGGATATGATCCGCGAAAAATATAAGAGTCTGGAGGATATGGAAGATGGAGCGTAAAAGTCCGGTATATCATGTAATTGCCGTCCCGGTGGAAAAAATCAAACCGAATACCTACAACCCGAATAAAGTGGCTCCTCCGGAAATGAAGCTGCTTTATGAGAGCGTGAAAGCGGACGGCTATACGATGCCGATAGTATGTTATTATAATAAAACAACCGATACCTATATTATTGTGGACGGGTTTCACCGCTACCGCATTATGCTGGAGTATCCGGATATTTATGAGCGGGAAAAGGGGATGCTGCCGGTTTCGGTGATTGATAAGCCGCTCGACCAGCGAATGGCGAGCACCATCCGCCACAACCGTGCGCGCGGAAGCCATGACGTGGATTTGATGAGCAATATCGTAAAGGAGCTGCATGACCTGGGACGTTCGGATGCCTGGATCTCCAAGCATCTGGGCATGGACCGTGATGAAATTCTGCGCCTGAAGCAGATTACGGGTCTGGCGGCGCTGTTTAAGGATGTGAAATTCGGGCAGGCATGGCGTCCGGCGGAGGACGACGAGGGAGAGGAAGAAGAAGCGGAGGAAGTGCTTGACCTGGAGTGAACTCCGGATGTTATAGTATTTATGATGCCGTGAGAACATCGGGAAAGGAGAAAGGGTATATGAATTATCGGGAACTTGGAAAAACCGGTCTGCGGGTGAGCGAGATTGGTATGGGATGCGAGGGCTTCGGGGAGGACGGCTGCCGCAATACCGGGCGCTTCTTTGATATCGCAGAGGAGAACGGCGTGAATTATTTCGATCTTTACACGTCGAATCCGGAGGTCCGCGCAAGCGTCGGCAGGGCGCTGCAGGGCAGAAGAGAAAAGTTTATTATTCAGTCGCATGTCTGTTCTGTATGGAAAAACGGACAGTATAAGCGGACGAGGAATCTGGCGGAGGTGAAGGCGGGATTTGAAGAAATGCTTTCACAGCTGCAGACGGATTACATAGATATCGGTATGATTCATTATGTGGATGCGATGGATGACTGGAAGCGGGTCGTGGACGGCGGTGTTCTGCAATATGTGACAGAACTGAAAAAGGAAGGGCGCATCCGTCACATCGGCATGAGCAGCCACAATCCGCAGGTAGCGCTGGAAGCAGTAAAAAGCGGTCTGATAGAGGTGCTGATGTTCAGCGTGAATCCATGCTACGATCTGCAGCCCGCAAGCGAGGATGTGGAGGAGCTGTGGGCGGAGAAAAATTATGAGGCGCCGCTGGTAAATATGGACGCGCAGCGCCAGGAATTATATGAGACATGTCAGCGGCTCGGCGTCGGCATCACTGTGATGAAAGCGTTCGGCGGCGGGGATTTACTGGATGAGAAGCTCTCTCCGGCGGGCAAAGCTCTGACGGTGTATCAGTGCCTGCACTATGCGCTCACCCGTCCGGCGGTTGCGACTGTGCTGGCGGGGGCGCACACAGAAGAGCAGTTGAGACAGAGCATTGCCTACGAAACGGCTTCAGAGGAAGAGAAGGATTACGCGCCTGCGTTTGCCTCTTTTCCGAACATAAGCTGGAAGGGGCACTGCATGTACTGCAGTCACTGCGCGCCATGTCCGAAGCAGATTGACGTGGCTTCTGTCACGAAGTTTTTAAATCTTGCGAGGGCGCAGAAAGAGGTTCCGGAGACGGTGAGAGAACATTATGCGCTGCTGCCGCACCATGCAGGAGAGTGCATTCAGTGCGGCGCCTGCGAGAGCCGCTGCCCGTTTGAGGTTTCCATCATGGAAAACATGAGCGCGGCAAAAGAACTGTTCGGACAGTGATGCCTGTGCCGCCGGCGCCGGGCGGTCTGTGGTCTGCCCGGTATCCGGGAGTTAGGCTTTTGCTTCACGGCACAGGTTTCCGACATTCGGGAATCACGCTTTTACTTCCCGGTACTGGTTTCCGGCGTCCCCGGCGATACGCACGGCGGGCGACTGGATACCGGCTTTCTGCATATCTTCTGTGATATACTGGTTTAAATCATAGAGGACATCCAGGTAGTCAGCGTTGGCGCACCATGCGCGCACGGTAAATTCCAGTGCATCGCCGGTGCTGCCGGTCATCCGGGCAAATGGAGGCTCCGGCGACGGCAGGATTTTTTCGATTCTATTCATGGCTTTTAGCATAATCTCCTGCACTTCGGCAGGGCTTTCCCCTCTTGCACAGGTAAAGACCACCTCTGCGCGCCGCAGATTTTCCGCAGAATAATCAATAATGGTAGCGTTCATCAGATTTCCGTTCGGCACCGTGATACGTTTGTTGTCCGGCGTCACGATAATAGTGTAGAACAGGTTGATTTCTTTGGCGGTCCCGGTAATGCCGCAGGTTTCGATATAATCCCCCAGTTTAAACGGCTTGAAAATAATCAGCATAATGCCGCCTGCCAGGTTTGAAAGACCGCCCTGCATGGCGAGACCGACAGCCACTCCGGCGGAGGCAATCAGCGCGGAGATAGAGGACATCGGCACACCGAGAATGTTGACGATGATGACGGCGAGCAGAAAATAAAGTCCGAAATGCACAAAGCTCTGGATAAAGCTTTTCACTGCGCCGTCCATGCGGGAGAGAAACGCGCCCCTGGCGAACATTTTTATGAGCTTCTGCACCAGCAGTCTGCCGACAAAAAACACGACCAGCGCAAATAAAATGCGGCAGACAATATCGACCGCCTGCCCGGACAGATTATTGAAAAATGTATTCATAATATGTAGACTCCTTTCTGCGAAGCCTGCCCGCCGCGGACAGCTTCGGATTGAAATACAATGGTTTCATTTTACAGGATGAGCCTGTGAAAGACAAGTGGGTTACAGCAAAAATCATGTTTTTGTTAGTCTTGACATCGTATATGTTTTTTTATATACTATAAATGACAGATATAAAATATTTTTGGTATCTGTTTATCATACAGAAATACGATGGTACCGCATTTCTGTAAAAAGCGGTGAGTCCTACCATTAAGTGGAACCGATAAAAGCAGTGAGTCCTACTGTGAGTGGAACCGATAAAAGCGGTGAGTCCTACCGTAAGTGGAAACTATCTGGGGCTGTTGCGATGGAGGTTGGTAAATCTCCGCCGCAATAGCCTTTTTAAATAAACAGGAGATATATTATGAAGCAAAACCGTTTGAATTTGTATTTAATTGATATGAAGTATATTAGGGATTTATCAAAAGCGGATAATCACGTTATGTCTGTATCTCCACAGATATCAAAAGAAAAACGACCGTTTGTAGGTATTATAATAATTTGTGGAACAGAACAATACTGTGTACCTCTCAGCTCCCCGAAACCGAAACATGCTTCGATGAAAAATGATGTTGATTTTATGAAAATCTATGATGGAGATAAATTAATCGGGGTATTGAATTTTAATAATATGATTCCGGTTCAGGAGCGTTTTATCAGACCTTTAAACATTAAACCGTTTCCCTATGATGATGCGGGTGCGCTTCATTATAAGAAACTGGCTGCGAAACAGCTTTCCTGGTGTCAGAAAAATCAAGAGGCAATTATTCGCAGGGCAAACAGACTTTACGAAATGATTATTTCCGGTAAAGCAAATGGTCTGTTGAAACGAAGATGCTGCGATTTTTTGAAATTAGAAATGATTTTAAAAAAGAAAAGTTAGTGGATATTTTCATGTGAAAATATCATTAATGAAATTGCCGGATGCACCGGCGAAATGCTGAAAACATATCTGAAGTAAATGGCATGTTGTGCTTCCGGATTTCTCTTTTCTGCACACATCTGAAATTCGGAAGACGATGGAATGCAATATGCATAAAAAACCCCCTCTAAAACAAAAATCTACCCCTCTTTTTGTACAATCAGATAATGGTATAATAGAATCATAAAAAAGAAAACGCACACACAGCACCCCGGAAATGCCGGAGAGCTGTGCAACTTGCCAACCGGTAAAGGAGGACGACGGAATGAATGAAGTCATTGTCTCCATGAAAAATATTACCAAGACATTTCCGGGGGTGAAGGCGCTCGATTCGGTGAATTTTGAGCTGCGCTCCGGCGAGGTCATGGCGCTTCTTGGAGAAAATGGCGCGGGAAAATCCACTCTGATGAAGATTTTAAGCGGTGTCTATACGAGAGACGGCGGCACGATGGAAATCTTCGGGAAGGAGTATGGAGACCTGACGCCAAAGCAGGCGCAGCAGGCGGGCGTGGCAATTATTCACCAGGAGCTGAATATGTGCCGTCACCTGTCCGTTACGGAGAACATGTTTCTTGGACGGGAGCTGCGGGGAAAGTTCTCGCTGGATAATGCAAAAATGGAAGAGGAAGCGAAACGGATTCTCGACGATTTAAAAATCAACATCGACCCGCGGCAGACGGTCGGCGACCTGCCGGTATCCAAGCAGCAGATGGTCGAGATCGCCAAAGCGCTTTCCGTAAATGCCAAAATACTGATTATGGACGAGCCGACCTCCGCGCTGACGGCAAGAGAGATAGAAGATCTGTTCCGCATCATCCGCAAGCTGAAAGCGGAGGGACACGGAATCGTATACATATCGCACCGCCTGGAGGAACTGGCGCACATCGTGGACCGTGTGACGATTATGCGCGACGGGCAGTATATTACGAGCGGAAACTTTGCCGACATGACGATGGACCAGATTATCGCGAACATGGTCGGACGCGAGATAAAAGAAAAATTCCCGCGTGTGGAGTGCAAGAAGGGAAAGAAAGTATTCGAGGTCAAAAACCTCAATGCCGGAAAGATGGTCCGGGACATTAACTTCTCCGTCTATGAGGGGGAAATCGTCGGCTTTGCCGGGCTGATGGGCGCAGGCAGAACCGAGACGACGCGCGCCATCTTCGGGGTAGACTCCAAAGAGAGCGGTGAGATTTACGTGGACGGCAAACAGGTAAAAATCAACTGTCCGATGGACGCGATTAAAAACGGCGTGGTGCTGGCGCCGGAGGACCGCAAAAAAGACGGGCTCTGCACAAAGCTCAGCATCCGTCAGAATCTGTCGCTCCCGAATCTGGACTGGGTATGCAATAAGCTCGGCATTATCAGCAGCAGCAAGGAAGAAGCGCTCTGTGAAAAAGCCGTGCAGGACCTGAAGATCAAGACGCCGAATGTGGAAATCGATTCCGGAAATCTCTCCGGCGGAAACCAGCAGAAGGTGGTAGTCGGGAAATGGCTTGCGCGGGATTCCAGGGTGGTCATCTTTGACGAGCCGACCAGAGGCATCGACGTCGGCGCGAAGGTCGAGATTTACAATCTGATGAACCAGCTCAAAAAACAGGGCATCGCCGTTATGTTTGTATCCTCGGAAATGCCGGAAGTCATGGGAATCGCCGACCGCATCATCGTCATGTGCGACGGCAGGATCACCGGCGAGGTGATGGCGAAGGAGACGACGCAGAACGAAATTCTGACGATGGCAACGACCTTTGAAAATAAGAAAATCGGCAGTAATTGATGGGAGGAGAAAAAACATGAATAACAAAAATCAAAGCCCGCTGAAAAAGCTTCTGGGCATCCGGGGCATGGGCGCCGCGCTGACAGCGTTCGCCGGTCTGATTATTATTTACATAGCATTTGGTCTGATAAATCCGGCGGTGTTTTCCGGGCAGAACATTTTAAACCTGCTCCGCTCCATGTCGAAATATCTGCTGATAGGTATCGCGCAGAGTTACATTCTGATTACCGGAAACATTGACCTTTCCATCGGTTCGATGGTCGGCATGAGCGCCATGATTTCCGCGACTCTGATGACGCACGGGGTACATCCGCTTTTTGCCATTCTGGTGGCTCTGCTGGCGTGTCTGGCAACCGGCGTTGTCAACGGCTATCTGGTAGGAAAGTTTAAGCTGCCGCCGTTTATCGCCACACTGGGAACCATGTTTGTTACCAGAGGCGTTGCCTACATGGTAAACAGCAACCGCAATACTGACGCAATCGCGACCGGCATCGGCAAGGAAGCGGCGGACAAATTCCAGAATTTCTTTTACTACGGAAAGACACTGGGCGTATACAATACCTTCTGGATTGCCATCCTGGTATTTATCCTGTTCTTCTTTATTCTTTCAAAGACAAGAACCGGACGCCATATTTACGCGATCGGTTCCAATATCGATGCGGCAAAGCTCTCCGGCGTAAACGTGGTGGGAACGACCACCAAGGCGTATCTGGTAAGCTCCGTGTGCTCCTGTCTGGTGGGATTGATTCTCTGCGCACAGGCGGGCATGGGAAATATGGAAGCGGGCAACATGTATGAAATGTACGGCGTTGCGGCAGGCGTTATCGGCGGCGTATCACCGCTGGGCGGCACCGGAATCCTGCTCGGAACTCTGGCGGGCGCGGCTGTATGGCAGACACTGGAAAACGGACTGAACATGATTGGCGCACAGGTCGGCATCCAGCGGCTTGTAATCGGTATCATCGTAGTCGGCGCGGTGCTTCTGGATGTTGTTGTCAGAAGCGGGCAGTTCGGCAAAAAGAAAAAAGGCTGAGAAACAGAACTAGACCGCAGATACTGCGGATAGGAAATAAAAAAACATTTATTTAAGGAGGATTTTAAAATGAAGAGAAGAATGTTGGCGGCACTTACTGCATCAATGCTGGCTGTTACGGCGCTTGGAATGGGCGCTTCCGCAGAGGGAGAGAAAATTGCACTGATTACGATGGATTCCATCGACCAGCACTGGATCACCATGAACGAGGGCGCGCAGAAAGCGGCAGAAGAACTCGGCGTAACGGTTGATTTCATGTCCCCGAATACCAAGGATGATTCCCAGCAGATTGAGTGCGTAAACAACGCGGTTGCAGGCGGCTACCAGGCAATCCTCGTGGCGGCAAACGGTCCGGATGCGATTTCTTCCGCACTCACAGAGGCGGCGGGCGCAGGCGTTAAGATTGTTTATGTTGACTCTCCGGCAAACGTAGAGGCAGAGGCGACCTTCTCCACCGACAACAAGGCGGCAGGTCAGACGGCAGGCGAGGAAATGCTCAAAGCCCTGGAGGAAAAGGGTGTTACCTCCGGCAAGATCGGTATCATCAATGTAAATGCGGCGACGGATTCCTGCGTAAACCGTGAGGAAGGTTTCCGCGCAGCATTTGAAGGCACAGAGTTCGAGCTGATGGAAACACAGTACGGCGAAGGCGACGCGGCGAAATCCCAGAGCATCGCTGAGAACTATATCACACAGGGCGTTGTTGGCATCTTCGGATGCAACGAAGGTTCCACGACCGGCGCAGGCAACGCAATCAAGGCTTCCGGCAATACCGATATCGTTGGCGTAGGCTTCGATAAATCCGACGCTATCCTGAATCTTATCCAGGACGGCTATCTGCTGGCTACAATGGCGCAGAACCCGGATGTAATGGGTTACGAAGGCGTTAAAGCGGCAGTTGCGGCAATCGGCGGCGAATCTCTCGGCGGCGAGGTTACAGACACGGGCGTATCCGTTCTGACAGCAGAGACCATAGAGACGGGCGATGCAGCGGAAGAGACCACAGAGGCAGCAACAGAGTAAATAAAATGCAGACAGGTCTGTTAGAGGGGACCGCCGGCTGACCACCGGCGGTTTTCTGCATACAAAACTTGTAAAGCAGCCGGCTTCATGGTATCATGAAAATAGTAAAAAGCGTGAGGAAAAAAACATGTTAAAGGTAGTAATTGCAGATGATGAGGAGCGGATATGCCGTCTGATTGAGGCGCTTGCCGACTGGCGGGCGCTGTCTATGGAGGTCGTCGGCACGGCGCACAATGGTCTGGAAGCCTGTGAAATGGTAGAGAAGACCTGCCCGGACATTCTCATTACCGACATCCGTATGCCGGGGTGCAGCGGTCTGGAGCTTATCGAAAAGGTAAAAAAGAGCGCAGAGCAGCTGGAAATCATCATTATCAGCGGCTATGCGCATTTTGAATATGCGCAGCAGGCGATAAAATTCGGCGTGGGCGATTATCTGCTGAAACCGATAAGCAAAGCGGAGCTGACGGCGACGCTGGAAAAGCTGCGGGACCGTATACTGCAGCGGCAGGCGTCCGAGCAGGACCGGCAGGAGCTGAAGCGCAAGGCGGAGCTGGATGTGCGCCGCCTGCGGGAGGAGCTGCTGGAGGCATTGTTTTTGCAGAAGGACACGGAGCTTTCCGCGCAGACGCTGCAGGAAATCTATGGAATGCAGGTACAGCCCGGACTTTTCCAGGCGTTCTGCCTGAAGCTGGACTGCGGGCTGCAGGAGCCGGGAGAGGGACAGACGGCGGTGCTGCTTGGAAAGGCGCGCGAGATACTGGAGCGGGTGCTGAAGGAAAAATGCGCGGGCTTCCTGCTGGGCGTGCGCGGTTTCTGGTGTCTGGGCATCCTGAATTATGAAAAGGCGCGCCAGGAGGAGATACGGCGTGCGCTGAAGGACTGTCTCAGTCAGATTGAAATGCAGAAAAGCCTGTTCGGCTCCGCTTCCTTTTCCATGTCGCTGGGCAGAGCTGTCCGGCAGCCGGAACAGCTTGCAGCTTCAATGAAGGAGGCTGCAGAGCTGATGCAGGAGCGAATCGTCAAGGGCACCGGCAGAGTGCTGGAGCACATGGGCGGACCGTCCGCGCTGAAGAGCAGCAATGTGATGGAGCGCTATCTGCGGGAGATCACGCAGGCGGTGGAGCTGCTGAGTGTGGAGCGGGCGGACGCGGCGGCAGAGCTTTTGAAGGCGGAGGTCCGCGGGACGAAGGATGTGCGCGGCTGCGAGATCGCGGAGCTGGTATCCTCCGCCTGCGATATTTTTTCCGCGCATGTGCAGATGCAGGAGCGCTCGCAGAAAATGGAAAAATTCCGTCAGCGCTGCGGACAGTGCCGGAATATGGAGGAGCTGTTTGCCTGTCTGCAGGATTTCCAGCGGCAGGAAATCGAAGCGATGCTCAGAAAGCGGGAAAATGACACCGTCCGTCCCATCCGCATTGCCAAAGAATATATCCAGAACCATTACAGCGAGCCGATTACGCTGGAAGAGGTGAGCAGTGCGGTGGGCTTAAGCACCGCTTATTTCAGCACGCTCTTTAAAAAGACAGAGGGCGGCGGCTTTGCAAAATATCTGATACAGGTGCGGATGGAGCAGGCAAAGAGCCTTCTGCGCGAGACAAATACGCCGGTGGCGGAAATCTGCCGGCAGGTGGGCTACAATGATATCAAGCATTTCACGCACACCTTTGAGAAAATGGTCGGCGTGAAGCCGGCAACCTACCGGAAGCTTTACGGATAGAGGAGATAAGCGATATGAAACAGCCGGGAAAACTGAAATATATTTCCAGCCGCGTGGTCTGTGTTGCGCTGGTCTATGCCGCGGTCGCGGCGGCGCTGGCGGCGGTGCAGCTATATCTGATGTGGAAGGAAAATCCGTCCCCTCTGCCGACGGTTCTGCTGCTGTGTGCGCTGGCGGCGGCGCTGGCGGTATCCTGGGTGTGGATCGTTCTGCCGTACCGCCGCTGTGAGAGGATGCTGCAGCGTCTGGCGGAGGGGTATCCGTTTTCGGACGCGAAGGATTTCGACGACGCCGCGCTCACGCCGGTCATGCATTCCCAGCTTTCACTGATAGAGCAGAGCGCCCGCTCCCCGCAGTTTATGGACCTTAATAAGCGGCAGGCACAGTATCTGGCGCTGCAGAATCAGATTAACCCGCATTTTCTCTACAACACGCTGGAGAGCATCCGCGGGGAAGCACTGATTGCCGGGCTGGACAGCGTCGCCGATATGACGGAGGCGCTGGCGAAGTTTTTCCGCTATACGATTACCAAGGTGGAAAATCTTGTCTCGGTGGAGGAGGAGCTGGACAACTGCGAGACGTATTTCGGAATCCAGAAGTACCGCTTCGGGGACCGGCTGCAGCTTCATATCGAGTATGAGCCGGAGGAGTGGTCGGAGATCATGAACTGCCGTATCCCGAAGCTGACGCTGCAGCCGATTCTGGAGAACAGCATCATTCACGGGACGGAGCTGAAAATCGGCACGGGCAATCTGTATATCTGCTTTGCGCGCACGCAGGACCGGCTTTTGATCCGCATTTCCGACGACGGGGTCGGCATGGATGAGGAGACGCTTACGAAGCTGAACCGCAAGCTGGGAAAGAGCGCCGGACCGCTTGCCTCGCAGGAGGAGGAAAAGCAGGGCGGCATCGCGCTGGTGAATGTGAACAACCGCATTCATCTGATTTTCGGCGATGAATACGGCATACATGTCTACTCTGTTCCGCAAAGCGGGACGGATGTGGAGATTACACTCCCGATTGTGACGAGCGACCGGGAAATCAGAAACCGGGATGTGTTAGGATGAAGCAGGAAATATTCCGGATGGAGCGGGTGACTTATCTGGAACAGGAGATTATGCTGCTGGAGGACTTTAACCTCCAGATTTACCGCGGGGAGATCATGGGGATGATACCGGTCAACGCGCACGGGATGACGGCGTTTTTAAAGCTTCTGCAGAACAATCTTCCGCTCTATGACGGCTACATTTATTACGGCGGGGAAAAGATCAATTCCTGGAAGGAATCGAAAAAGCAGACCAACCGCATCAGCATCATCGAGGGAAAAAGCCGCCTTGTGGAAAATATGACGGTGCTGGACAACATCTTTGTACTGCGGCAGAGCTTCGGACAGGAAATCGTGCGCACAAAGCTGCTGGGCAGGCAGCTTGCGCCCTTTTTTGCGGATATCGGTATCGATATTTCCGCGGACGCCCGCGTGGAGACGCTGTCGGAATTTGAGCGGGTGGTGGTTGAGCTTTTGCGGGCGGTCGTCATGGGACACCGCCTGATTGTGCTGAACGATATCGGCACGCTGATCAGCTTCGAGGAAATGAAAAAGCTGCACGAGATTCTGCGCCATTACGCTGCGCAGGGCTTTTCTTTTCTCTATATCTGCCCGCATTTTGAGGAGGTCGTCATGATATGCGACCGTTCCGCCATGCTTTCCAACGGGCGTATCCAGAAAATTGTGCGCAGGGAGGAAATGGCGGATGAGATTCTGCGGCTGTATCCGGCGGAGTATGACCGCATGGTGCGCAGCCATCTGGAAAGCCGCCAGAACGACAGGGAGAGGCACGCGGAGGTTCTGCGCACCGACGGGCTGTGCGGGGAATACGTCCGCGACTTTGGCTTTGTGGTTTCCGGCGGCGAATGTCTGGTCATCCAGATTCAGGAAAACCATATTTTCCAGGAGCTGGTGCAGATGATCACCGGGGAGAAGGAGCCGGAAGCGGGAGAGCTGTATCTTCTGGGAAAACCGGCAAAATTTTCCGGAAATGAAAAGCTTGCCGTGATACAGGAGCTGCCCACAAAAAGCATGGTGTTTCCCAAACTCAGCTACATGGAAAATCTGTGTATCTCTCTTTCCGGCAGGATGCCCTTCATCTGGCTTGGCAGAGGAATCCGCAGCAGCATCCGGCGGGAGTATGGTCCCATACTGGGGGAGGAGGTCTTTGACATGTCGGTGGAGGAGCTGAGCGAGAAGCAGAAATATCAGATGATCTACACGCGCGTGCTGCTGCAGAAGCCGCGAATCGTATTCTGTGTCCAGCCCTTTAAGGGGGCGGACCTGCCGCACCGCATGTTTGTCTGGAAAATGCTGGAAATTCTGCTGGCAAAAGGTATCTCCGTGGTCATCCTCACAATGATGCTCTCCGATTCCCTCTCGCTGGCGGACCGCCTGCTGGTGGTGAACGAGGACGGCAGCGAAAAAGAGGTCATGCGCCAGGATTTCGCCTCCATTTCGTCCGTTACGCCGTGGATTCATCTTTATAAGAAGTAAAAGCGGAAAAAACTTGACTTTTTATGCAGACGGAAACATAATAATACCAGAGTTGCAAAAACTGAAATTGAAGGAGAAATCACAATGGCAAATCCGATTGTAACAATTACTATGGAAAACGGAGACGTGATAAAAGCAGAGCTTTATCCGGAAGTGGCTCCGAACAGCGTAAACAATTTTATCAGTCTTATTAAGAAGGGCTTCTACGACGGGCTGATTTTCCACCGCGTCATCAATGGCTTTATGATTCAGGGCGGCTGTCCGGACGGTACCGGCATGGGCGGTCCGGGATACAGCATAAAGGGCGAGTTTTCCGCAAATCATTTTCAGAATGATTTAAAGCACACGGAGGGCGTGCTCTCAATGGCGCGCGCAATGAACCCCAACTCCGCGGGCTCCCAGTTCTTCATTATGCATAAAGCGGCCCCGCATCTGGACGGTTCCTATGCGGCGTTCGGAAAAGTGATCGAGGGCATGGACGTGGTAAACCGCATTGCGGAGGAGGACACCGATTACAGCGACCGCCCGCTTGACGAGCAGAAGATGAAAACGGTGACGGTGGAGACCTTCGACGTGGAATATCCGGAACCGGAGAAATGCTGATTTCCCTGCGGGAGATTGCAGACGAAGAGGCGTGCCGGGCGGCGCTTGCGGTGCCCATCCGGATGGAGGAGCACGCCGTTTATGTGACGCGCCTGCCGGAGGCGGCGCGCGCCCTGGCGAAGAAAAAGCTTCCGTGCATTTTTCTGGAGAGCGCAGGGCAGCGGGAATCCGTCTGGGGCGTCGACCTGGTTCTGATGGAGGAACCATCGTGTCCGCCAGAGGCGGACGATGCTCGGCGCGAAGCGAGGACAGAACAGGGCGGCACGGATGCAGGCGCTGACATTAATTTGAATGGAATGACTGGCAACGTGTGCACTTGTATGAGCTGGAGAACGGACGATATATGCGGGCAGGTTGCCCGGCATCTTGGTGATGAGGCGCTTATGCGTCTCTGGCAGCGCCACTACGGACTTCCGTGGACGATTGCGCAGACGGAGCGCCTCCTGATCCGCGAGTCGGTGATGGAGGATCTGCCGGCGTTTCTTTCCATGTACGGCGAAGAGGCGGACAATCCGGATGTCACGCCGTTTCCGGATAACCCGGAGGAAATTTTTTATTCTTATGTGAAGCATCAGTATCCGCTCTGCGGGTACGGTCTGTGGACGGTCGTCGAGCGAAAGTCCGGCGCAGTGGCCGGGCGTATCGGTGTGGAGGATGATGAGACGGGCGGATGGCAGATGGCGTATCTGATTGCCCGGCGGTTCCGCCGCCGCGGTTATGCAAAAGAAGCCGCTGCCGCCGTGCTTGCATATGCGCGGGACGTTCTGCAGCTTCCGCAGTTAAAGCTGCACACGTCGGCGGGCAATACCGCTTCGCAGAAGCTGGCTGCCGGTCTTGGGTTTTCCGGAAATTCTTATACTGTCCATTCCGATGATTGTGAACAGCGATGGGATTTTTTCACAATAGACTTGACAGACCGGTAAAAAACGTGTATGATTAAAAATCATATATTTCCTACTGAAAAAGTAGGAAAAACAAAAAAGGAGGATAACATTATGAAAAAACTGACAGCAGTCGCATTTGCGGCAACTCTGACACTTGCTCTGGCGGCACCGGCAGCAGCAGAAGAGGGAACCATCACGGTAGCGGCATCCCCGACACCGCACGCACAGATCCTGGAGGCAGCGGCGCCGCTTCTTGAGGAAAAAGGCTGGAAGCTGGATGTTGTGGAATTCACCGATTACGTACAGCCGAACCTTGTTGTGGACAGCGGCGAAATGGACGCAAACTATTTCCAGCACATTCCGTATCTGGAGAGCTTCAATGAGGAGCAGGGCACCTCTCTGGTGAACGCAGGCGGCATCCACTATGAGCCGTTCGGCATTTATCCGGGCACAAAGTCCAGCATCGAAGAGCTGGAGGAGGGCGATGTGATCGCGGTTCCGAATGATACCACCAACGAGGCGAGAGCGCTTCTTCTCCTGCAGGACAACGGTCTGATCAAACTTGCAGACGGTGCAGGTCTTACCGCAACCGTAAATGATATCGAAGAGAATTCGCTGAATCTGGAGATCCTGGAGCTGGAGGCGGCGCAGGTTTCCAAATACACCGCAGAGGCAGCGCTTGTCGTTCTGAACGGCAACTATGCGCTGGATGCAGGTTTCTCCGTAGGCAAGGATGCGATCGCTTATGAGTCTTCTGATTCTGAGGCTGCAAAGACCTATGTAAATGTTATCGCAGTAAAAGAGGGCAACGAAAACAACGAAGGCATCAAGGCTCTGGTAGAGGTGCTGAAATCTGACGAAATCAAAGATTACATCAACGAGACCTTTGACGGCGCCGTAATTCCGTTTGAAGACGAGGCGGCGGATGCGGCGGAGGATGCGCAGGCAGCGGCAGACGAGGCAGCATCCGAGGCAGCGGAAGCAGAAACTGAGACAGAAGCTGAGTAGGAAGCGATGTTACTGTGAACGACGTGAACAGTAACGCGGCGACGCTATCATAACAGGCAGAAGATGATTTATGGGGCTGAGCAGGAATTCTATCTTGCATCAGCCCCGTTTTTGCGCTATACTCAAACATATTTGTGGAATGCGCAGCAATCCGGTATCATGGGGAGAGGGATGGAGGAACATATGGAACCGATTATCAAAATCGAACATCTGGAAAAAGAATTTAAGCTGAAGGAGATGGACGTTCACGCTCTGCGGGACGTCAGCCTGGATATCTATAAAGGCGACATTTACGGCATCATCGGCATGTCCGGCGCGGGAAAGAGCACGCTTGTGCGGTGTTTAAATTTCCTGGAGCGTCCGACAGCCGGGACGGTGACGGTAAATGGAAAAGATCTTGCAAAGCTCTCAGAAAAAGAACTGCGTGAGGCGCGCAAGGATATCGGAATGATCTTCCAGCATTTCAATCTGCTCATGCAGCGCAGCGTCATTGATAATGTCTGCTTTCCGCTGGAGATCGCCGGGATGAGCAGGGCGCAGGCGCGCAAAAAGGCGATGGAGTATCTGGAAATCGTCGGTCTTGCGGAAAAGGCGAAGGCATACCCGGTGCAGCTTTCCGGCGGACAGAAGCAGCGTGTGGCGATCGCCCGCGTGCTCGCCTCTGATCCGAAGATTTTGCTCTGCGACGAGGCGACCAGCGCGCTCGACCCGCAGACTACAAAATCTATTCTGCAGCTTTTGAAGGAGATCAATCAGAAGTACGGAATTACGATCGTTGTCATCACGCATGAGATGGCGGTCGTACAGGAAATCTGTACGCACGTCGCTATCATCGATCAGGGAAATCTGGCGGAGCACGGCACAGTGGAGGAAATTTTCCTCGCTCCGAAATCGCGCGAGGCGAAGCGCCTGATCTACCAGGGCTATGAGAAGGTAGCGGAGATGAAGGGCAAACGCTGCGTGCGCATTGTATTCTCGGAAAATTCGTCCTTCGAGCCGGTGATCGGTAATATGGTGCTGGCGTTTAAGTCGCCGGTGAATATTCTCTATGCCAACACAAGGGACCTGGACGGCGTGGCAAAGGGCGAGATGGTTCTGCAGCTTCCGGAGGACGAGGAGCTTGGGCGCAAGATGATCGCATATTTAAAGAGCGCAAGATTAACGGTGGAGGAGCTGGAAGGTTATGTTGACTGAAAAAGAAATTATGATGATTGTTGAAGGAATCGGCGGAACACTCTGGATGGTGCTGGCTTCCGTATTTTTCGGCTATCTGATCGGACTGCCGATGGGGATCGCACTGACGGTCACGGGCAGGGACGGCATTCGCCCGAATGCGGCTGTATATAAGGTCCTGGATGTGATCTCAAATATTTTCCGCAGCATCCCGTTCCTGATCCTGCTGATCCTTGTGCAGCCGTTCACAAGATTTCTGCTCGGAAAGAGCTACGGAGCGACGGCAACCATCGTTCCGCTGACGATCGCAGCAGGACCGTACATCGCAAGAATGGTGGAATCATCCTTAAAAGAGGTGGATCACGGTGTGATCGAGGCGGCGCAGAGCATGGGCGCGAGCACCTGGACGATTATTTTCAAGGTGCTGCTGACAGAGGCGCGCACCTCGCTGATCGTCAACGCTACCATCGCCACAAATACGATCCTGGGATACTCCGCGATGGCGGGCGCCTGCGGAGGCGGCGGACTTGGAGACATTGCCGTCCGTTACGGCTACAACCGCTGGAGACCGAACATCCTTCTTATCACAGTTGTGCTCCTGGTCGTGCTGGCGCAGGTATTCCAGATGGTCGGAATGTCTATTTCAAGAGCAGTCGACCGCAGACGGGTGGAGTAAAGGAAGCATGGAAAAGCCTGTGCCGCACACTGTCATGCCTGCCCGTGCAGGCATAACTACATATGAAAGAGAGAAGAAAAAGTGAAGAGAGCAAGTGGAATTTTACTGCCGGTGAGCAGTATCCCGTCCCCCTACGGGATTGGAATGTTTTCGAAAAGTGCCTATGATTTTATTGATTTTCTTGTGGAGGCGGGGCAGACCTACTGGCAGATCCTGCCGCTGGGACCGACCAGCTACGGGGATTCCCCCTACCAGTCGTTTTCCACGTTTGCGGGAAATCCTTATTTTATCGATCTGGAGGCGCTGATTGAGGAGGGAGTTCTTACAAAAGCGGAATGCAGAAAGGCGGACTGCGGGCAGGAGCCGGGCTATGTCGATTACGGTCAGCTCTACGACAAACGTCTCGCGCTGCTGAGAAAGGCGTATGAGCGCAGTGAGATCGGCAAGGACGCGGATTTCCTGAAATTTGTGGATGAAAATCAATCATGGCTGAAAGACTATGCATTATTCATGGCAGTGAAAAAGTGCTTTGACGGTGCTTCCTGGCTGGAATGGGCGGAGGATATCCGTCTGCGCTGGGGAAATGCTCTGGACTATTATTACAGGGAATATGCGGAAGAGATCGAATTTTATGAGTATCTTCAGTATAAATTCATGCAGCACTGGAAAAAACTGAAAAAATACGCCAACGAGCAGGGCATCCGCATCATCGGGGATATTCCGATCTATGTGGCGCTGGACAGCGCTGATGTGTGGGCGCATCCGGGACTGTTTCAGATGGATGAGACCGGCAAGCCGAAGGCAGTGGCAGGCTGTCCGCCCGATGCATTCTCCGAGACGGGACAGCTCTGGGGCAATCCGCTGTACCGCTGGGATGTACACAAAAACCAGGAATATGACTGGTGGACGCGCCGCATGAAGCACTGCTATGAGCTTTATGACGTAGTGCGCATCGATCATTTCAGAGGCTTTGACGAATACTTTTCCATCCCATACGGCGACAAGGACGCCACCGGCGGCAAGTGGGAGAAGGGACCGGGCATGGATCTGTTCCGCACGCTGGAGAGGAAGCTGGGCAAAAAGGACGTCATTGCGGAGGACCTTGGGCTCATGACGGATTCCGTGCGTAAGCTGGTGAAGGACAGCGGCTATCCAAATATGAAGGTGCTCGGCTTCGCGTTTGATGCCGACGGGCTCAGCGATCATCTGCCCCACAACTACGACAAAAACTGTGTGGTATACACCGGTACGCACGACAATGAGACGCTGATGCAGTGGTACGACGGCCTGAAGGGCAAGGAGCTTGCCTTTGTGCAGGATTACATGAACAATAAACGCACGCCGCGCGAGGAGGTCCGCTGGGATTTCATCCGCCTTGCGATGCTGAGCGTTGCAGATACCTGTATCATCCCGATGCAGGATTATCTGGGGCTGGGAAAAGAAGCGCGCATGAATTTTCCGTCCACGCTGGGGGAAAACTGGAAGTGGCGTCTGAAAAAGGGCGATATCACAAAAGCGCTGACAAAGGAAATTTATCACATAACAAAACTGAGCTGCAGGTTATGATGCCGGCGATACTCGTCTGGCACCGACCGGAGCAAAACGCAGACGCGCAGCACGGAATACTTTGCAGGCATTATTGTTTTGCAGGCGGCAGCAGAAGGGAATAAAGACGGAAAATGGGAATTATCGAGGCAAAAAAGCTTTCGCATGATTATCAGAAAATCGGGGAGGATGGCAGTGTGGAATCCGTCTACCGGGCGGTGGACGGCGTAGACCTGGATGTGGCTCCGGGGCAGTTTATTGCCATCTTAGGGCATAACGGCTCCGGAAAATCCACTCTGGCAAAGCATTTAAACGCTATCCTTCTGCCGAGCGAGGGCACGGTTTACGTGGATGGCATGGATACGAAGGATATGGACAAGCTGGAAGAAATCCGTCAGACGGCGGGCATGGTATTCCAGAATCCGGACAACCAGATCATTGGCACCGTGGTGGACGAGGACGTTGCCTTCGGACCGGAAAACATGGGAGTTCCCACGGAGGAAATCGTAAAGCGTGTGGAAAACAGTCTGAAAACGGTCGGCATGTGGGAGTACCGCAGCCATTCGCCGAACCGTCTCTCCGGCGGACAGAAGCAGCGCGTGGCGATCGCCGGCGTGGTGGCGATGGAGCCGAAATGCATCGTGCTGGACGAACCGACCGCCATGCTTGACCCGGTCGGGCGCAAAGAGGTCATCCGGGCGGCGCAGAAGCTTAACCGGGAAAAGGGTATCACCATCATTCTGATTACCCACTATATGGAAGAGGTGGTCGAGGCGGATCGCGTAATCGTGATGGACCAGGGAAAGATTCTGATGCAGGGCACGCCGCGCGAGGTATTTTCCAGAGTGGAGGAGCTGAAAGAGCACCGGCTGGATGTGCCGCAGGTGACTATGCTTGCGCATGAGCTGCGAAAGGACGGTCTGGACCTTCCGGAGGGAATTCTGACTATCCGGGAATTCGCGGACGTACTGGGAAAGGCGGGGCAGGAATGTCAATAAAGATAGAGCACTTAAATTATATATACAGCCAGGGAACCGCCTACGAAAAACAGGCGCTCACCGACATCAACCTGGAGCTGCCCGCCGGGCAGTTTGCTGGTATCATCGGGCATACCGGCTCCGGGAAATCGACGCTGATCCAGCATCTGAACGGGCTGGTGCGGGCGACGAGCGGCACGATATACTACAACGGCGAAAATATTTATGCAGAGGGCTACTCCATGAAGACGCTGCGCAGCAAGGTCGGACTGGTGTTCCAGTATCCGGAATATCAGCTCTTTGAGGTGGACGTATTTACCGACGTGTGTTTTGGGCCAAAGAACCTCGGTCTGCCAAAGGACGAGGTGGAGGCGCGCGCTTATGAGGCGCTGCGGCAGGTGGGTCTGAAAGAAAAATATTACAAAAAATCGCCCTTTGAGCTGTCGGGCGGACAGAAGCGGCGCGCGGCGATTGCCGGAATCCTGGCAATGCAGCCG
The DNA here is from genome assembly GCF_025148285.1 of Marvinbryantia formatexigens DSM 14469. Taxonomy (NCBI): domain Bacteria; kingdom Bacillati; phylum Bacillota; class Clostridia; order Lachnospirales; family Lachnospiraceae; genus Marvinbryantia; species Marvinbryantia formatexigens. The sequence continues at coordinate 2,788,935 of NZ_CP102268.1, forward strand.
GAGGTGCTGATTCTCGATGAGCCCACGGCGGGACTGGACCCGCGCGGGCGGGACAACATCCTCGACCAGATTGCGCTGCTGCATGAGGAGCGTAAAATTACAGTCATACTCGTTTCACACAGTATGGAGGATATTGCGAAATATGTGGAGCGCATCATCGTTATGCAAAAAGGGCATGTGCGCTTCGACGATAAGCCGCGGCAGGTGTTTGAGCATTATAAGGAGCTGGAGCAGATAGGTCTGGCGGCGCCGCAGGTAACGTACCTGATGCAGGAGCTGAAGGCGCGCGGGATGCAGGTGGACACCGGCGCAATGACGATTGAGGAAGCGCGCGCGTCTATTCTGGCGTGCATGGGGCAGGTGAAGCAATGATAAGAGATATTACAATCGGACAATATTATCCGGCGGATTCGGTCATCCACCGCCTGGACCCGCGCACAAAGCTGGTGGGCACGCTGGTATTTATTTTTTCCCTGTTTCTGTTCCGCTCCTTTGCGGCGTATGTGGTGGCGACCATCTGTCTGGCGTGTGTGATAAAGGCGTCGAAGGTGCCCTTTAAGTTCATGGTGAAGGGCCTGAAGGCGATTATGATTCTGCTGATGATCACGGTGGTATTCAACATGATCCTGACGCCGGGCGAGCCGCTCATCCGCATCTGGAAGCTGACCATCACGCGGGAGGGCGTACAGCAGGCGGTCTTTATGGCGATTCGTCTGACGTATCTTATCATCGGCTCCTCGGTGATGACGCTCACCACCACGCCGAACCAGCTCACGGACGGCATGGAAAAGGGGCTGCGTCCCTTAAATAAGCTGCATGTTCCGGTGCATGAGGTGGCGATGATGATGTCGATCGCGCTGCGTTTTATCCCGATCCTTCTGGAGGAGACGGATAAGATTATGAAGGCGCAGATGGCGAGAGGCGCAGATTTTGAGAGCGGCGGTCTTATCCAGAAGGCGAAAAGCATGGTGCCGCTGCTGGTGCCGCTGTTTATCTCGGCGTTCCGCCGTGCCAACGACCTGGCGATGGCGATGGAGGCGCGCGGCTATCACGGCGGGGATGGGCGCACAAAAATGAAGCCGCTGAAATACCAGAAGCGCGACCGCATAGCTTATCTGGCGATGGTGCTGTATCTTCTGGCAATGTACGCGGCAAAGAGAATCGCAGGGTTTTAGGGCATGAAAAGGGTAAAACTGATTGTTGCGTACGACGGCACCAATTACAGCGGCTGGCAGATTCAGCCAAACGCCGTCACGATAGAGAGTATGCTGAATCTGCACCTGTCAGAGCTCCTTGGCGAGCCCATCCGGGTAATTGGGGCGAGCCGGACGGACGCAGGGGTCCATGCGCTCGGAAACGTGGCGGTGTTTGATACATCGGCGAGGATGCCGGCGGAGAAGATTTCCTACGCGATGAATACAAGACTGCCGCAGGACATCCGCATCCAGGATTCCTGCGAGGTGGCGGCTGATTTCCATCCGCGCTTTTGCAAAACCATCAAAACCTACGAGTACCGCATCTTAAACCGCCGTTTCCCCGACCCGACCAGGCGGCTGTATTCGCTGTTTTACTACTATCCGCTGGACGTGGAAAACATGCGCCGGGCGCTCGCATATCTGGTGGGAGAGCACGATTTTAAGAGCCTGTGCACCCATAAAGAAGAGGTGGAAAACACGGTACGCACCATTTATGAGGCGGATATCCAGAAGGATGGCGACATGATTTCCATCCGCATCAGCGGGAATGGCTTTCTGTACAACATGGTGCGCATCATCGTGGGAACCCTCCTGCGCGTCGGCAGCGGCTACTACCCGCCCGAATACATGCAGGAGCTGCTGGCAGCCAAAAACCGCCAGGCGGCAGGCGAAACAGCGCCGCCCCAGGGGCTGACGCTGCTCGAAATCAGGTATTTGTAGTGCAATTTGAAAGGCATGGGAAATTACTGCAAGGGCATGGAAAGCTGCGTGAATGAATTTTGGCGAAATCCGGTGCCATATTTCCAGCGTAAGACGATAGGCAGATTTTTGAAAGCTTTGCGAGCATAGCGACAGCAATTTTGTCCGACCGGTTTTTATGGAGGCAAAATTGCTGTCAATCAGCGGCGCAGCAAAGCTCAAAAATCAACGTGTCTGCGCTGGAACATATGGCAGCCGGATTTCACTCAGAATCCCTGCGCAGCTTTCCGTGCACCTTTCATAATTTCCCGTGCCTTTTTTCTGTGCTGCGTGACGCAGCTAATGTATCCCTTTCTCCGACAACTGAAAATCTGCAAATGCGATGATGGTTTCCTGGATTCCGGGGTCGAGCAGACCAAAATTCTGAAAAAACCATTCGGCGGCATGTTTTCTGTGCCGGGGCGTTTCCGCATAATCAGAGCGTATCAGATATTCCACGGGGACGCCGTAGAAATCGGCGATAAGCAGAAGCGTTTCAAAAGACGGGATACGTTTATCATTCTCATAATTGGAATAAGCCGCGCGCTCAATGTGGAGCAGGGCGCTGACCTCTGCCTGTGTCAGATGCCGCCTCTCCCGCAGGGCGCGCAGCTTTTTTCCCAGACTGTTGTTTTTCATAACTACTTCTCCCTTTCCCGCAGACCAGACCGGTATCCGTAAGCAGACTGCCGCCTGGTTTTCCGGGATGCTTATAGTTTTACGGTGCTCAGATAGCTGTTGTGATATCTTCCGTCAAAGGTCACGTCCTCGCCGAACCATGCCGGCGGCACAAAGGCATTTGCCTGCTCCTCGCTGGGAAATTCCACCTCGGCAAGCATAAGCGGGGCAAACGGAGCGTCGAAAATATCAAGCTCAATCTTCAGACCGTTTTCAATCGGGATAACATAGCGCTTTTTGGAGATAAAGTTTCCGTCAGTCTTTTCCTTTAAATGCAGATAGGCGGTCTCGTTCAGCGGCAGGTTATATTCCTCGCGGCTCATCATGCCGCTGCCCTTCCAGGTGAAGATATAATCATTATCCTGCCTGCGGATGCGCATGACCGGTTCTGTGCACAGATAACCCTGCTCGATGATATGACAGGGATACGTATCCAGATTCTGCGGCAGCTCCTTTATCAGAAACTTTCTTTCGATTTCCATAAAATCCTCCTTTGTAATATGATGCCTGCGAAGCACAAAGCCTTTTATCCGCTTATAAGCGGGCTCATACGGGCTGAGAGTTTTTGCCTCTGGCATCATACTATATCTTGACGGCGAACAACAGATGCTATACAATATCTTTGAAATAATTTTAGCAAAGTCAAAAAATAGTGTCAAGGTGAAAGGGGCGACCGATTATGACTAAAGTATATGTGTTTCTTGCGGACGGATTTGAGGAAATAGAGGGACTGACAGTGGTGGATGTGCTGCGCCGCGCGGGAGCGGAGGTGACGACCGTTTCTATCAGTGACACAAAAAATATATGCGGCTCCCACGCGATAAAGCTGGAGGCGGATGCGCTGTTTGCGGAGACGGATTTTTCGGATGCGGCGATCCTGGTGCTGCCGGGCGGGATGCCGGGCACAAAGTATCTCGGCGCGCATAAGGGGCTGACGGAGCTGCTCGTAAAAACAAATGAGGCGGGCGGCGGCATTGCGGCAATCTGCGCGGCGCCCAGCGTGCTGGGGGACCTGGGAATCCTGAAGGGAAAAAAGGCGGTCTGCTATCCGGGCTTTGAGGAGCGCCTCACCGGAGCGGATGTACAGACCTGCAGCGTTGTCACGGACGGCAATGTGACGACCAGCCGCGGCATGGGAACGGCGATCGATTTCGCGCTGGAGCTGGTAAAACGGCTTTTCGGGGCGGAAAAAGCGGAGAATCTGGCAAAATCAATTATCTATTGCAGGTAAGCTGAAAACGTATTCCCGGACAATCTATGCTTCCCTTACGGGAGCGCTTCTTGCCGGAGCGTTTTTGAGCGCCTGCGAGATTCCCTTCACAGAGGAAGCATATTTTGCCGGGGACATACCCGTGGATTTTTTGAAGCATCTGGAAAAATACGGCAAAGAGCTGTAGGAGAGATAGTAAGCAATTTCCGTAAAATTCATGTTTCCATCGCGGATGATGTCCTTTGCCCGCTGTATTTTCAGCTCGCTGAAATATTCCATAGCTCCGCAGCCCTTTTCATTGTGAAAGAGGGTCTGCAAAGAAGAGCGGCTTAGGGAAAACTTTTCGCAGATGGTGGAAAGAGTCAGCCGTTCGCAGATATGGAACTGCATATACTGAAGGATTGGCTCAAGCCGCTTTTTCCTGTTAGGGGAAGCGTCTTCAAAAAAGCCGGGGTGCCGCACGGGCGGCGTTGTCTGTACGGAGGAATGGCTCTGTATTATGTCCAGAAGAAACAGCTCCAGATAAATCAAGATTTTCTGCTGGGAACCGAAGGGTGCGTCTTTCTTAAGTTCTTAAGCTTCACCTGTTCAATGGAAGGAATGTGCAGGGGAGTGGAAAGGCAGTCCTTCGCTGCGTTGATCAGGCAGGAGATGAGTGTGCGCTCCTCCATCGTCAGTGTATAATGTTTCTTTTGCAGAAATTCCATAGCGGGGGAAGAGGTTTCAAAAGAAACGGCGATCAGATTCGGGGAAGAAGATCCCACGGATTGGATTGCATGAAATTCATTGGGCATGTGAAAAATCACATCCCCTTCATTTAAAAGGTGATGCTCCTCTGCGGATCTCACGAGGACGCTTCCCTTGTCTACGTATAAAAATTCCCAGAAATCATGGGATTCTCCGTGAAATACAAAATCCTTCATATATTCAAAATAATGAATCGTGATGATTGAATCAATCACGATCTGGCGCTCTAACGTTGTCTTAACATATGCCATAGCGTATATTTTCCCCTCCGATTATAGTTGTTCCGTCGCAGCTTCTCAGCTATGTTGTCCAGATGATACCACGGATCACTGCGCGCTTTGCGCTCCATCCGTGGCATTATTTTATCAAAAAATGGATGATAAGACAATAATAATGTATAAAAATGCAACAAATATGCCAAAAAAGAAGATATAATAAAAATAATAATTTTTTTCAGAATGTTTTGCTGGAAGTGTGCGTATGAAGAAGATTGAGACGAAAAATGTAAAAGTATATCTGGATGAGACGGCGCTGACCGTAACGATGGAAAGCGGCGGCGCTGTCTGGGCGTGGAGAAGGGACTATGTTCCCCGCATGATTTGCCGGGAGGGTGAATTTTGCTTCCGGGACGCCGTGCAGATATCGCACGAGGAGTACGCGACGGGTACGGGAGCGGGAATCCGGAGCTGTTTTTCCGGAATGAAAAAAGACGGTGTGGTTTTTCCGTATGAATTTGAAACTCTCATCCGGGTGGAGGAGACTACGGGCGAGGTTTATTTTGAGTGGATTCCTGTACGGGAAGAGGGACTTCACGTACAGAGGGTGTTCTGGCCCGGTGAGATGGAATTTGAGGAAGCGAAGGACGGGTGGTATACTCTGCTGAATTGCCGTCAGGGGCTTTTGGTTCCCAACACATGGCCTGTGGAGCTGCGCACTCCTGTTTTTGACGGGCAGTTCGGAACTGCGGGCGGCTATATGTCATGGTTCGGTCAGGTGAAGGACGGAGCGGGTTATATTGCCATTTGCGAAACCCCGTGGAACATGGGATATTTTGCAGAGCATCCTGCGAACGGTCCCTACACCCACGTCGGCTTCTGGCAGGAGCCGAGCATGGGAAAAATGGATTACCGCAGAACCGTCAAATATAAACTGCTGGAAAATTGCGACTACAACGATCTGTGTAAGGTGTACCGGAAATACGTGGACGAGCGCGGAATGCTGCGCACGCTGGAGGAAAAGGCGGTGAAGAACCGTTCCGTAAACGATCTGGCGGGCTGCGCTTTCGTGCACCTTGGCGTTAAGACGCACGTTCAGCCGGAATCAGAGCTTTATGACCCCGAAAATCCTGAAAAAAACAACCGCGTCGTTACCTTCAGACAGAGAGGCGAAGAAATGCGCGCGCTGCAAAGGCTGGGAGTCAGGAAGCTGTATCTGCATCTGGACGGCTGGGGAGAGGCGGGATACGACAACCGTCATCCGGATTATCCACCCGCATGTAAGGAAGCAGGCGGCTGGGAGGAAATGAAGGCTTTGGCGGATACCGTCCATGCGTGCGGATATCTGTTTGGAGTTCACGACCAGTACCGCGATTATTATCAGAATGCACCAAGCTTTGACGAAAATTTTGCCTGCCGTCTTCCCGACGGAACGATTCCCCGGCATCGGAGATGGGCCGGAGGCTCGCAGGCATATCTTTGCGCTACGCAGGCGCCTGGTTATGTGAAAAGAAATTTTTCGGAATTAAAGGAAATGGGGATAAAGCTGGACTGCGCTTATCTGGACGTCTTTACCTGCAACGAAGGGGACGAGTGCTGCAATCCGGAGCACCGCATGACGCGAAGGGACTGCTATGAGTTCAGAAACTGGTGTTTTGATTATCTGCTTTCGGAAGGAATCCTGTCCAGCTCCGAGGAGGTAAATGACTGGTCGGTTCCAAGTCTGGTGTTCTGTCATTATGCTCCGTATGATTTTATGCTGGAAGCGCCGGGAAGTCCGAAGCAGGGGATACCCGTGCCGCTGTACAATCTGGTGTACCACGACTGCGTGATTCAGCCGTGGATGATGGATAAAGTCAGCGAAGAAGAGGATTATATGCTGTACGCTCTTTTAAACGGCGGTGCGCCGTATCTGATCCGGGAAGCAGCGTATCCCGGAATCGATGGGGCGTTTTTGGCAGAGAAAAACGCTGCAGATATAAAAGAGACAATACAGCGGTGCAATACGGTCTCCGGACTGCATGAAAAAGTGGCAAAATGCGAGATGCTGCGGTATGAGATAGACAAAGAGAACCCCGGCATACATCGGAGCTTTTTCAGCGACGGCACCGTCGTCGAGGTGGATTTCAGAAAACAGACATATAACATAACAAATGCGTAAGAAATACATTTCCTGAATAAAAAATACATTTCCCGAAACGGAAGTGATACCAAAGCCAAAGAGGGCGGATATGCAGCAGGCGCATACCCGCTTTTTTGTATAAAAACTGGAGAACAAAGGTACGGACCACAAAGGAGCATTCTATGGTCCGTGCATCCGGAACACAACAAGAAAGGGAGGATACTATGAACAGAACAATTAAGGTTGCTCTTGCCGGACTGGGCAGCAGAGGAAAGGACACCTATGCCCGCGCTGCGAAGGCATTTCCGGACAAAATGCAGATCGTTGCGATCGCGGATGTCAATCCGCTAAAGGTGAAGATGGTCGCCGAAGAATACGGGATTCCGGAAAACTGCTGCTATGCAAGCGCAGAGGAGATGCTCGCAGAGCCGCGTCTGGCTGACGTAATGTTTATTACAACGCAGGACCGCCAGCATGTGCCTCAGGCGGTGGCGGCGCTTAGAAAGGGCTATCATCTTTTGCTGGAAAAACCGATTTCCCCGGAGCTTTCAGAATGCAGGGAGATTGTAAAAGTCGCGAAGGAATGTGACAGAAAAGTGGTGGTGTGCCATGTGCTGCGCTATACGCCCGTTTTCCGGAAGGTAAAGGAGATCCTGGATTCGGGAGTGCTGGGAGATATCGTGGATATAAATGCCTCCGAAAACGTAGGGTGGTTTCATATGGCTCACAGCTTTGTGCGGGGAAACTGGAGAAATTCCGAAGAATCCAGCCCCATGATCCTGCAAAAATGCTGTCACGACATGGATCTGTACCTGTGGCTGGCAAACAAGAAGTGCAAATCCCTTTCCTCCTTTGGAAGCACCTACCTGTTTAAGGAGGAAAAAGCCCCTGAGGGGTGCGCCGCGCGGTGTCTGGACGGCTGCCGGGTGAAGGAAAAATGTCCCTACGACGCGGAGGCAATCTATCTGGACAACGAATGGATCGGGGCAAGAACGGGACATGCGGGCTGGCCGCTGAATGTGCTGACGGAGACGCCAACGCCGGAATCGGTAGAGCAGGCGCTGAAAACGGGTCCCTATGGCAGATGCGTATATCACTGTGATAACAACGTGCCGGATCATCAGGTTGTGAACCTGAACATGACGGACGGCTCCACTATGAGCTTTTCCATGTGCGGATTTACCGCCGATTTTGCCCGTCACGCGCAGTTCTGCGGAACAAGGGGCGAGATGAAGGTGACGATGGGCTCGTGGGACGCTCAGGACGACGTCATTGAAGTAAGCCTGTACGGGACGAAGCTGCAGACGCAGACCATTTGGGCGTCCGAACTGGCGGACGATTTTTCCGGTCACGGCGGCGGAGATCTTGTTATGGTAGAGGAATTTTTAGATATCTTGCTTGGAAACCGGGAGGAAAGTCCCTCCATCACCTCTCTGGAGGCATCGGTGGAGAGTCACTACTGCGCTCTGGCGGCGGAGCAGTCAAGGCTGCAGGGCGGCGCGGTGATTGATCTGGACACCATACGCGGCGAAGCATAAGTTTTTCCGATAAAAAACGCTTATATGATATGGGATATGCTGCAGCGCCGTTTGCAGAGAGGGAGTGCGGCTGCAAAACGGCGGACGTCCCGTTTTCATATAAAGTAACCCGTAAACAGAAAACAAAAAAAGGAGAGGAAAACGATGAAAAACAAAACAAAAATTGCTGTTTTAGGTATGGCGATGGTTCTTGGCACAGGAATGATGGCAAGTGCGGACGACAAGGTTGAGCTTTCGTTCGGCATTTGGGATGAGAATCAAAGACCGGCAATGGAGGCTATGGTAGAGGCATATGAGCAGGAGCATGAAAATGTTTCGATCGAGATCCAGCTCACACCGTATAAGGGCGGAGAATACTGGACGAAGCTGGAGGCGTCGGCTGTAGGCGGCACCGCGCCGGACGTATTCTGGCTGAACGTGCTTCATATGGATGCGTATTATGAAGGCGGTATCCTTGCCGATCTGACGGATGCGATCGCAGGCTCCGACATTCCGGAGAATTTTCCGGAGGCGCTGGTAAACAACTATGTGCGCGACGGCAAAAATTATGCGGTTCCCAAAGACTTTGATACAAACGCGCTCTGGTATAACAAGGAAATGTTCGACAACGCGGGAGTGGCATATCCCACGGACGATATGACCTTTGAGGATCTGGTTGCTCTGGCTGAGGAACTGAAGGATAAACTTCCGGACGGCGTATATCCGTTTGCGTGCCCGGTGGATTTCCAGACATGGTACTATCAGACCATATATGCGAACGGCGGCTGGATTCTGAATGAAGACGCGACGGAAACCGGATACGGCGATGAGAAGACGCAGGAGGGTATCCAGTGCTGGATCGATATGATCGACGCAGGCTTATCTCCCAGCGCGGCTACGCTGTCCGAGACAGGCTCCGATGCGATGTTCGAGGGCGAGCAGATCGCGATGACGCTGGCGGGCTCCTACATGGTTCCGGAGTATGCGTCGAACGATACTATTAAGGATAAAATCGACTGCGTAGAGGTTCCGACCTTCAACGGCATTGAGGACAACTGCATCAACGGTCTTGGCTATGCCGTATACGAAGGCTCCAAGAACAAAGAGGCGGCAATCGAATTTGCGCTGTGGCTTGGCAGCGAAGAAGCGATGAAGATTCAGGGCGAAACCGGCGTCGTTATTTCCGCAAGAAACGACGCGCAGGAATATTTTGCACAGGCAAACGATCAGTACAATCTGGCTGCGTACACCAACCATTCCGATATAGCGTATCCGCTTCCGGTTTGCAGCAAAGCGGCGGAGCTGTACGATATAGAAGCGCAGTGGCTGACGAAAGCTTATACAGGAGAGATGAGCCTTGCAGATGCCTGCGCAGGGCTGAAGGAAGAGGCGGACGCTTTACTGGCAAAGTAAGGGATTGAACAGGTGATAGAATGGCTGAAAGAATAGCGAAAGCGAAGACACCCCGCAGGAGGGTGTCTTCGAGGAAAAAGAAAGACTGGATAGCTGCATATATACTGATCGCGCCGCTTGTCGTCGGCTTACTGGTATTTTATATCTGGCCCTTTATTCAGAATTTCTGGTTCAGTTTTAATGATGTGAACAAATTCAATGTAACTACATTTGCAGGACTTGATAACTACAAAGAGCTTATCTCTGACAAAGAGGTATGGAAGACCTTCGGGAATACCCTGAAGTATGTTGTAATAACGGTTCCGGTGGGGCTGATCCTGTCTATTTTCCTTGCGGCATTGATGAATACGAAAATCAAAGGAAAGTCCATTTACCGCACGCTGTATTTTCTCCCGTCCATTACCATGTCGGCGGCAGTCGCTATGGTATGGAAGTGGATGTACAATGAGCAGATGGGTATCCTCAACAGCGCAATCGAGGCGCTCGGCGGAGAAGGCCACGGCTGGCTGACAGATCCCAAAACGGCGCTGTACTGCATCATGATTGTAGGACTGTGGATGACGGTGGGATATAATATGATTATTCTTCTGGCAGGTATGCAGGGGATCAACAAGTCCTATTACGAGGCCGCCGCGATCGACGGGGCGGGAGCATGGGCGAAGTTTAAGAACATTACGGTGCCGCTGCTTACGCCGACCATATTTTTTGTCGCGGTCACTTCCACCATCAGCGGATTTCAGGTGTTTGATGTGGTGTACATGATGATCGGAAAAACGAATCCGGCGTATGAAAGCACGCAGACGATCGTTATGCTGTTTTACCGGACGGCGTTTGATTATGGTTACAAGGGGTATGCCGCAGCAATTTCGATTCTGATTTTTGTCGTTATCATGCTGGTGACGGTCGTACAGCTTATCGGACAGAAGAAGTGGGTAAATTATGATTAAGGAGGGCGAAGAGTATGAGAAGTAAAATAAAATGGCAGAATCTGATCGTACATCTGGTCCTTCTTTCCGGAGTGGTGGCTGTGGCGTTTCCATTTGTCTGGATGATCTTAACTTCATTTAAGACGACGGGCGAGGCGATGCGGATCCCGCCGACGATCTGGCCGGAGAAGTTTGTGACGGATGCATATAAAACGATCGTCACGGCGCTTCCGTTCGGACAGATTTATCTGAATACGATAGGCTCCACGGTGGTTACGACGGTGATACAGGTGCTTTTTTGCTCGATGGCGGCGTATGCGTTTGCAAGAATTGATTTTCCGTTTAAAAATGCCATCTTTGTGCTGATTCTTTCGGTGCTGATGGTTCCGGGACAGATTTTCCTGATCCCGCAGTATCAGATTATCCAGAAAATGGGGCTGCTGGACAGCTTCCCGGCGCTGGTCCTCCCGAACCTGTTCAGTGCGTTCGGAACGTTCCTTTTGCGGCAGTTTTTCATGTCGCTGCCAAAGGAGCTTGAGGAAGCGGCAATTATGGACGGCTGCGGGCGGTTCCGGATCTACTGGAAGATTATGATGCCGCTGGTAAAACCGGGCATCGTAACTCTTGTGATCTTTACTGTGAAGTTTGCGTGGAACGATTTTATGTGGCCGCTGATCGTAAATACATCTCCGTCCAAGATGATCCTCGGACCCGCCCTGTCAACACTGCAGGGCCAGTACACGACGGAATATCCGATGCAGATGGCTGGAGCGGTTCTTGCCGTGCTGCCTCTGGTGGTGCTTTTCTTCATCTTCCAGAAGCAGTTCATCGAAGGCGTGGCGCAGTCCGGCATCAAGGGCTGACAGACTTTCGGAAACCCGGACGTCGGAATATCTTTTGACAGTGGTACGATATAAAAGAGGCTATATGTAAAAATACATGCGGAGCGGATTTATAAATTCCTTCCGCATGTATTTTATTACTGCGGGCAACGAGACAGGCGGAAATCGCTTATCACAAAAAAATACAGAATTTACTTATCGTGATTGTTTATCATAAAAAAAATACTAGCCTTTTTCGAAAATATGTGTTATTATCATACAATGACTGTGAATATGGGAACGTGCACCCATTTCAATCGAATGAATGTATGTTAAGGAGGAACTATCCAAGATGAGTCTGAAAGTGGAGAACTTAGAGCACAATATGGTAAAACTTACCATTGAAGCGAGCGCAGAAGAATTTGAAAAGGCAATGCAGAGCGCATATTTAAAAAACAAAGGAAGAATCAATATGCCGGGATTCCGTAAGGGCAAAGCGCCGCGCCAGTTGATTGAAAAAATGTACGGCGCAGGTATTTTCTATGAGGATGCGGCAAACGAAGTGATTCCGGCTGCATATGACAGAGAAGTGGCAGAGTGCGACCTGGAGCTGGTATCCCGGCCGAAAATTGAGATAACACAGATTGAAGAAGGAAAGCCGTTTATCTTCACTGCAGAGGTAGCGGTAAAACCGGAGGTAACACTTGGCGAATACAAGGGTCTGGAGGTGCCGAAGTCTGACACAGCTGTTTCTGATGAGGAAATCCAGGCAGAGGTAGATAAAGAGCGCGAGAAAAATTCCAGAATGATTGATGTGGACGACCGTGCAGTTGCAGACGGCGACAGCATCAAGCTGGATTTCGACGGCTCTGTGGACGGCGTTCCGTTTGAGGGCGGCAAGGCGGAAAATTACGATCTTACCATCGGCAGCGGCAGCTTTATTCCGGGCTTTGAGGAGCAGCTTGTCGGCGCGGAGCTTGGTAAGGAGCTGGACGTAAACGTTACCTTCCCGGAGGATTACCATGCAAAAGAGCTGGCTGGCAAGGCGGCGGTATTTAAATGCAAAGTAAACGAAATCAAGGTGAAGGAGCTTCCGGAGGCGGACGATGATTTCGCACAGGATGTTTCCGAGTTTGACACGCTGGCAGAGTACCAGGAAGATATCAGAAAGAAACTGACAGAGAAGAAAGAAACGGAAGCAAAGAATGCAAAGGAAACGGCGGCTCTGGAGAAGGCTGTGGAGAATGCGCAGATGGATATTCCGGAAGCTATGATCGACAACCAGGTAAGACAGATGGCGGATGATTTCGCAAGAAGAATCCAGTCCCAGGGAATTTCTCTGGAGCAGTATCTGCAGTTTACCGGCATGACGGCTGACAAGCTGCTGGAGCAGATGCGTCCGGAAGCAGAAAAGCGCATCAAAAATACGCTTGTGCTGGAAGCAATCGCGAAAGCGGAGGGCATCGAGGCAGGCGATGACAAGGTAGAGGAAGAAATCAAAAAGATGGCAGAGATGTATAAGATGGAAGCGGAGAATGTGAAGAACATGCTCGGCGAGCAGGGCGTGGAGCAGATCAGACACGACCTTGCCATCCAGGAGGCGGTAAACCTCCTCAGAGACTCTGCGGCAGAGGTTTAAAGTGCATCATAGTATGAAAAAGGAGGCAGGACTATGAGTTTTGTACCTTATGTTATTGAGCAGACCAGCAGAGGCGAGCGCTCCTACGATATTTACTCCAGACTGCTGAAGGACCGCATCATTTTCCTCGGCGAGGAAGTGACGGACGTCAGCGCAAATCTGATCGTAGCGCAGCTTCTGTTCCTGGAGTCGGAAGACCCGGCGAAGGATATCCAGCTTTATATCAACAGTCCGGGCGGTTCCGTCAGCGCGGGCTGGGCAATATATGATACCATGCAGTATATCAAATGTGATGTTTCCACGATCTGCATGGGCATGGCGGCGAGCATGGGAGCTTTCCTGCTTGCCGGCGGTGCAAAAGGAAAGCGCTTTGCGCTTCCGAATGCGCAGATTATGATTCACCAGCCGTCCGGCGGAGCCAAGGGACAGGCGAGTGATATCAAGATTGTGGCGGAAGAGATTTTAAAGAGCAGAAAGCGCCTGAATGAGTATCTGGCAGCGAACACCGGACAGCCGATCGACGTGATCGAGGCGGATACCGAGCGCGATAATTATATGACTGCCGAGGAAGCGAAGGCATACGGTCTGATTGACGCAGTAATCGCGAACAGACAGTAATAGAAAGACTCCTGCAGCGGGCTGCCGGGTGGCAGCCTGTGGGAGTCTTATTGTTATATTCGTGTTTTTGAGGTTCTGAAGTTATGTTTTTCACGCAGGTGTGAAACACATGATTTCTGGGGCCGGGTATCATAATAAATTGTGACATTTTATGAGGTGGAATATATGGCGGGAAGATTAGGGGAACCGAAAGTAAGATGCTCTTTTTGTAATAAGAGCGAAGACCAGGTGAGAAAATTAATTGCAGGGCCGGGCGGCGTCTTTATCTGCGACGACTGCGTGGAAATCTGCAGTGAAATTATAGAGGAAGAGCTTGCGGAGGAATATGCGCAGGAAGGAACGGAAGAAATCAATCTGCTGAAGCCGGAGGAGATCAAGGCGGTGCTGGACGATTACGTGATCGGGCAGGACAACGCGAAAAAAGCGCTGGCGGTGGCGGTTTACAATCATTATAAAAGAATACTGGCGGGCAAGGACCTGGGCGTGGAGCTGCAGAAAAGCAACATTCTGATGCTCGGACCGACCGGCTCCGGCAAGACCTATCTGGCACAGACGCTGGCGCGTCTTCTGAATGTGCCGTTTGCGATCGCGGATGCGACGACGCTGACGGAAGCCGGATACGTGGGCGAGGACGTGGAAAACATTCTGCTGAAGATTATCCAGGCTGCCGATTACGATATTGAGCGTGCACAGCACGGCATTATTTACATTGATGAAATCGATAAAATCACCCGGAAATCGGAGAATGCGTCCATTACCAGGGATGTTTCCGGAGAGGGCGTGCAGCAGGCGCTGCTGAAGATTCTGGAGGGAACGATAGCGAGCGTTCCGCCGCAGGGCGGAAGAAAGCACCCGCAGCAGGAGCTGATTCAGATTGACACGACAGATATCCTGTTTATCTGCGGCGGTGCGTTTGAAGGCATTGATAAAATCATAGAGACAAGAATGAACACGAAAACCATCGGCTTTGGGCGCACGCTTTCTGACAAGGCGCAGAAGAATGTGGGAGAGGTCCTGAAAGAGGTGGTTCCGCAGGATTTTGTAAAATACGGTATGATTCCGGAGTTTATCGGACGTGTGCCAGTCGTTGTTTCGCTGGATGCGCTGGATGAGGAGGCGCTGGTGCGTATCCTTAAGGAGCCGAAAAACTCCATCATCAAGCAGTACAAGAAGCTCTTTGAGCTGGATGGCGTCAAGCTTGACTTTGAGGACGACGCGGTCGATGCGATCGCGAAGCTTTCGATGGAGAGAAAGACAGGCGCGCGCGGTCTGCGTGCGGTGATGGAGCGTTCCATGCAGGAGCTGATGTACACGATTCCGTCCGATGAGACGATCACGGAGTGCACGATTACCAAAGAACTTGTGGAAGGCAAGGGAGAACCGAAGCTGATTCACAGTGAGGAAAGACTGATTCCGGTATACAATACGAAGAAGAAGGTAGTGATGACGCCGGAATCTGCCTGATGCAGGAGCAGAAAGTTATGACAGAAATGATAAAGAATATCCCTGCAGTTGCGCTGCGGGGAATGACGATTCTTCCGGCAATGATTGTCCATTTTGACATCAGCCGGAAGAAATCAATTAAGGCGATAGAACAGGCAATGCTGAAGCAGCAGAGGCTGTTTGTTGTGGCGCAGAGGAGCATGGAGACGGAAGACCCGGTGATGGAGGACTTATACCGGGTAGGCACGATTGTGGAAATCAAGCAGGTCGTCAAGCTGCCGAAAAATATTCTGCGCGTGCTCGCGGAGGGCATACAGCGCGCGGAGCTGACCGATCTGATGGAGGAGGACGGCTATCTGGAGGCGGATGTCGCTATTTTTGCCGAGGAGGAGCCGATGGACGAGACGACGAAGGAAGCGCTGCTGCGCTCCCTGAAGGAGTCGTTTGAGGTTTACTGCCGCGTCAACGGAAAGATGAGCAAGGAGCTGATTCACCAGATCTCGGAAATCCGGGACCTGGAGAAGGCGGCGGGGCAGATTGCCATGAATCTGCCGCTTTATTATGAGACGAAGCAGCAGGTGCTGGAGGCGGCGGATCTGCAGGAGCGCTGCGAGCTGCTGCTTACGGTCATGGGCAGGGAGATTGATATTCTCCAGCTTCGCCAGGAGCTGCAGGAGAAGGTGAAGCAGCGCATTGACAAAAACCAGCGCGAATATTTCATGCGCGAGCAGATGAAGCTTATCCGCGAGGAATTGAAAGAGGATAACGTAAACGAAGCAGACCAGTTCCTGGAGGAGCTGTCAAAGCTGAAGGCGTCGGCGTCGGTGAAGGAAAAAATCAAAAAGGAGATTGAACGCTACCGCAATGTCGGCATGAATTCCGGGGAAAGCCCGGTCATCCGCGGCTATATCGAGACGCTTCTGGATATGCCGTGGGATAAGGCCTCGCGTGATAGCCGCGATATTGTCAAGGCGCGTGAAATCCTGGAGGCGGATCATTACGGTCTGGAAAAGGTGAAGGAGCGCATTCTGGAGTTTCTGGCGGTGCGTATTCTGACAAAAAAGGGCGACAGCCCGATTCTCTGCCTGGTGGGACCGCCCGGAACCGGAAAGACCTCTATCGCAAAATCGATTGCGCGGGCGCTGGATAAAAAGTATGTGCGCATCAGCCTTGGCGGCGTGCGTGATGAAGCGGAAATCCGCGGACACCGCCGCACCTACATCGGGGCGATGCCGGGACGGATCGCAAACGGACTGCGGATGGCGGGCGTAAAGAATCCGCTGATGCTGCTGGATGAGATTGACAAGCTGAGCAGCGATTACAAGGGCGATACGGCGTCGGCGATGCTGGAGGTGCTGGATTCCGAGCAGAACAGCAAATTCCGCGACCACTACGTGGAGATTCCGCTGGATTTGTCGGAGGTGCTCTTTATTGCCACGGCAAATGATGTGCAGGGGATTCCGCGGCCGCTTCTGGACCGCATGGAGATCATCGAGATTACCAGCTATACGGAAAATGAGAAATTCCATATCGCGAAGGAGCATCTCTGGGGCAAGCAGGTGGAGCACAACGGGCTGACGCCGGAGCAGATTTCCATCAGCGACAGCGCGCTGCGCAAGGTGATTTCCGGCTATACGCGGGAAGCGGGTGTGCGCAGTCTGGAGAGAAAGCTTGGCGATATCTGCCGGAAGGCGGCACGTGAGATTCTGGAGACGAAGAAAAAATCGGTCCGTGTGACAGAGGAGAGTCTGAAAAAATATCTTGGCAAGGTGCGTTACACTATTCAGGAGCTGAACGATACCAACGAAGTCGGCATCGTGCGTGGGCTTGCCTGGACGAGCGTGGGCGGCGATACCCTGCAGATAGAGGTCAATATTATGCCGGGCAAGGGCGATTTCTGCCTGACGGGGCAGCTTGGTGATGTCATGAAGGAGTCGGCGCAGGCGGGTATCAGCTACATACGTTCCGTCAGCGCGCAGTACAATATTCCGGAGGAATTTTTCCGCAAGCACGACATCCATATCCATATCCCGGAGGGGGCGGTTCCCAAGGACGGACCCTCCGCCGGAGTGACAATGGCGACCGCCATGATTTCCGCAATCACCGGCATCCCGGTACGCGCGGACGTCGCCATGACCGGGGAAATCACGCTGCGCGGACGCGTCCTGCCAATCGGTGGACTGAAGGAAAAGCTGCTCGCAGCTAAAAATGCCGGCATGAAAACCGTTTTCGTTCCGGCAAAAAACAGGGCGGACGTCGAAGAAATTTCCAGGGAAATCAAAAAGGGACTGGACATCCGCTATGCAGAGACGATGGAGGATATCCTGCCGGGCGCGTTGGTGACGGCGCTGCCTGAGAAAAAGGCTCCGAAGAAAAAGAAGGTATAGGAAAAGCGGGCTGCTCTGCGCCATCCTGCGTGCAGGGCATTCCGCTGCAGACACGTTGATTTTTGAGCTTCGCTGCGCCGCTGATTGGCAGTCATTTTGCCTCCATAAAAGCGGGTCGGATAAAATGACTGCCGCTATGCTCGCGAAGCTTTCAAAAATCTGCCTATCGTCTGCAGGCGGAACACCCTGCACGCCGGATTTCCGCAGGGAGCCGCTTCTTGCAGGAAGGAGTGCTGGCAGGGAGCTATACGTCAGCAGGGAGAATTGCTTAAGGAGAACATATATGGTAATCAAGAATGTAGCTCTTGAGACGGTATGCGGCGTTACCAGCACGCTGCCGGTGAATGATAAAATCGAGGTGGCGTTTGCGGGCAAGTCGAATGTGGGGAAATCTTCGCTTATCAATGCGCTGATGAACCGCAAGGCGCTGGCGCGCACCAGCGCCCAGCCGGGCAAAACGCAGACCATCAACTTCTACAACATCAACAACGCTATGTATCTGGTGGACCTTCCGGGTTACGGCTATGCAAAAGTGGCACAGTCGGAGAAGGAGAAATGGGGCAGGATGATTGAGCGCTATCTGCAGAAGTCGCAGATGCTGAAAGCCGTCTTTCTGCTGATAGATATTCGCCATGATCCATCAGCGAATGATAAATTGATGTACGACTGGATTCTGTACAACGGCTACGAGCCGATCATCATCGCCACCAAGCTTGACAAAATCAAACGCAGCCAGGTGCAGAAGCAGGTGAAAGCCGTCCGCGAGGGGCTGGGCATGAAAGGCGGCACCGTAATTCCGTTCTCTGCAGAAACAAAGCAGGGGAGAGATGAAATCTGGGAAATGATCGATGCGTGGATTGCAGAGGCAGGCGCGGAGCAGCCGGGCGCATCGCAGCGCTAAAATATCACCGGCGAAAGCAGTAAATTTTAAAAGAACAATGATATTTTATAAAAGTGAATTTACATGAATATATACGAAAAATCACAGGTTCTGAAGAGAAGCCTGTGATTTTTTTGCAAAAAGCAGCTCTGTGAAAAAGTGTGATGGCATATATTTTGTTATGACCATCAGTCTTTTTATAATTCCTGTTCGGATAACCATATCAGGAAATTTTTGGCAAGGGAAAGCTTTTTCGGGTCAAAATTACGGAGAATCTCGGCCACATTTTTCCACTCTTCGTTTTCAGTCTGCAGTGTCCCGACTAAAAATTCGTCGGGTGTTGTATCAAGGGCAACAGCCAGACGCATAATGACTTCAATTGATGGGATAGAAATACTGCGTTCAATATTTGAAAGATACTTGTAACTGAGGTCTGCTTTTTCTTCGACTTCTGCTTGTTTCAGACCCAGTTGTTTCCGCCGTCGGGCAATTCTTCGACCAATTTCGTTGTAATCCAGTGTCATGCGTTCCTCCCTAAGGTTTTGTATTAATAATATGTAAAAAAGTCGCTTAATAAACCGATGAAAAAATGAATTTTCACTCTGTAACATGAAAAACACAGTAAAAATAAGATGTAAAAATGAATTTACGTCTTGAAAGACGAATGGTCGGATGATAAAATGAAAATACAATTTTAAATATGAATCTTATGCCTGGAAAGAAAAAAACTTATTGTGCTGACGGGGGGAATGATTATGGAGAAAATGAGTATGAAGTGCTTGAAAAGGGCAATTGTTGCATTGCTGATAATATGTACAGTTTGTCTGCCGGTTTCAGTAAGTGCGGCATGTGCGGTAAAATTAAACAGTACTGCGAGGACGCTGTATAAGGGGCAGTCTTATACTCTGAAGGTTTCGGGAACAAAGAAAAAAGTAAAATGGAAGACATCAAATTCGGGTGTGGCAAAGGTATCTGCTTCGGGAAAAGTGACTGCAAAAAAAGCAGGAACTGCTACGATTACAGCCAGTGTGTCGGGGAAAAATCTCAGGGCGAAGATAACTGTCAAAAATCCTACAGTAAAACTAAATAAATCATCTGCAACTATTTATACGTCGGGCACGACTTCTGTACAATTAAAAGCGACCGTAAAGGGAGCAAGCCAGAAGGTGACATGGCAATCCAGTAATAAAGCAGTTGCTATGGTCAATTCCAAAGGAAAAGTGACAGCCAAAAAGACAGGAACTGTTACGATTACAGCAAAAGCAAACGGGGTAATTGCAAAATGTAAGGTGACAGTAAAAAAGAAAATGCAGGGAGTTGCCGGAAGACAGGAGCAGCATAGAAAGTACGTTAATTATATTGCAAAATTTGACCAGAAAAATAAGAAGTCAATGGAATACTGTAAAGGAATTATGTATACAGGTTCTTTTTCAGCCAGAACATACTTCGCTTTTGCAGATATTGATGGAAATGGGATTGATGAGTGTATCGTACGGTTTACAGGTGCAAATGGAGAAAATACTGCTACTGGTACAGGAGGACCACTGGAAAGAACTGAGATATATACGATACAGGATAATAAGATAAAGGCAGTTGTGAAACAGGACGCGGCATGGTGTGGAAATTATCAAGGCGTGAGTGTTTATAAAAATAGTAATCTGATTGGATTTTATACATCGGGTCATTCGATAACTGAAAATGAATTATATGCATATGTAAATGGGAACCTTGCAAAGTCACCGAAGTATAGTTGCTGTTATGTAAGGAGCAACGCTTACTACATAAACGGAGATTATCAAACTGGGAGAAAAGTCACATATACGGAATATAAAACGTATTTGAACCATGCGAAAGCAAATTTGCAGGGCTATCCGATGTATGCGTATACATCAACGAATTTAAATAAATTTATTTGATATGGCAGAAGAATTAAAAGAGGTTTATCACCATTCTGAAAATTATGAAATGAAAGGATTAATAAAGGGAGAAAGCAGATGAAAGAGAATGAAACAAATGGTGTGGGAGTACGCCAGCTTGCAGAAAGATATAAATGGATTGCATTTATTATACACTGCTGTACGCTGTATCTTCTTTATGCAAAGGAATTTTTTACATTCTCAAGTGAAATTGTGGCAGAATTCAATGACAAGCTTGTGAGACTTTTGTATGGAAATACAGCAAACAGTATTGGAAATGGAAAACTGACATTAATGCAGTTTCACAACTTTCTGGTTGAATCTATTAATGAAGGAGTGGTGCGTGATGGTGACGGTGGTGGAGAATATATAGAAATAATGAGCGACGTTTTTTATAAAGCTATCGTTTTTTGCTTTTTTATTGCGCTTTTAGAATTGATTATGATTTGTGTGGGAGAAGTAGCTGTAGCTGATGCGATAAATATCATTTATGCATTAAGTGTATTTTTTCTTGTCAGTTTTAATCTTTTATGGTGTTACAAATTTAGGTCGTGGGATGAAGGACTGGATGGAAAGGCATTAAGTTTATCGGCTTGGTCTTTTTTATGGCTGATACTGCCGGTGGTGACGTCCGCTTTATTAAATAAGTGTGACAAATTTCTGAAAGCAGCACAAAATATGGCGGACGAGGAAAGCAGTTCTGAAGAAGCAGAAATTTCTTATACAAATGTGGAAAATTCCTGGACTGAGTATTGCCGGAAAAATAAGTCAGTGCTCATTATTACTATTCTGATATTATTGCTGGAACTGATTGTATATAAAGGGAGACCAGCTGTCCTCTACAATGAAACGGGAATTGTTGTATGGAAAATGGTGGAAGCATTTTTAATCGGAATGTCTGTAGTTTATGCAGCATCTGGCAGCTTACGTTTTCTGGGAATTCTGGCTTTTCTGAGCGCTTGCGGGTCTATGTTGATTTATAGCGAAAATTTGTGGTATTTTACATGGCAGATATGGGTTATAAATATAGTCCACATTGCTCTGATTGAAGCCATACTCTGGATTGAAAGTAAAGCGGTAAAGAAAAATCCTGCTGGGATTTATATTATGTTGTGTACGGCATGGGTTGTAGCAGTCCCGTTTTACCAGTCGCTTTCATGGGGAGGTATCCATATGAATTTTGGCATACGGACACTCTGTGAGACGATTGGACTGGTTTTTCCAGTATTGCTCTTTGTAAAAAACAAGACAGTTTTTGTGAAACTATTTCATATTAAGGACGAAAAGGTAAGTAATTTTGTGTGCCCGGAACGGAATATATTATTCAGAAATTTAGATGTGTTTGCGAAAAAATATCGGGAGGAAAAAACAGTTAAGATATGTCCAACGTGCGGGAAAATACAGAATAAACCGGGGAAATATTGTGGCTTCTGCGGACAGCTTTTAGAGGGACAGAATAAGAAACTGTAATTTGAGCGCGGGTCACATGGTAATCTGTGTTTGTGAGCACGCAGAAAAGAGGAATATGAATATCCGTTTTGCCAAAAGAACGGAATATATGTGGATGAGAGAAAAAGGGAGGATAGGGAGTATGTATTGTCCGGATTGTGGTCATGAAATAATGGATGGGGATAAGTTTTGCAGGAATTGTGGGAGAGAGGTAATAAAATATAAAAATACTGTTCAGGGAAAGCAGACGAAAAAAACAGCGCACAGGAAAAGAGGGGTTCCGTTTAAAGGGCTGGCTGTTGCAGCGGTGTTGGTTGTAATGGCGGGCGGTATTTTATATGGGGCGATAATAACAGGCGTGTTTGGCGGTAAAACAGATATGTCCGATTATTGCGTTACAATATCAGATGGGCAATATAAGCTTGTACCGTTTAAACAGAATTTGCGGGAGGAGGAGATAGTAATTGCCGGTCTTGAGTGGGATTCTTCCGGTAATGATACGTGGAGCTATCTTAATAATGATTATGCGCAACTGACAGAGGATGGCGAGTATTTGTATTTTTTCTCGAAGCTGAGTGATTATGGCGCAACAGGAAATCTGTATCGTGCAGAACTGGGAAAACTTCGACCGGACTCGGATAAAAATGATAAATATATTGTAAAAATTGCTTCTGATGTGGAAACAGACGGACTTTTTATCTGTAAAGATGGGACGGCTGTCTATCAAAAAAAGGAATCACTGGATGATAATGTATCCCGTCTGTATTATTTCGACGGAGAAAGGTCTGCTTCTGTTGCAAGGGATGTCTATATATCGGAGGTATGCGGGGATTACGTTTTTTATACAGTGAGTGAGGATGCCAGTGAAATATATACGCTATATGGTCAAATGCTTGGACATGAAGAGAGTGAGAGGAAGATAGCGGCATATACAGACGGCGCATTCTATATAAAGGACCCGGAACACATCGTTTATACTAAAACGCGAAGTGATGAATATAACAGCTACTGTGCACTTTATATAGCGGGATATTCTGCGGAACCTGAGAAGCTTTCAGATAATGTCTGTGAAGGAACCTGGTATAATTTTTCCTTTGAACAGACAGGAAGCTTTTACTACACAGAGACAGGCAGTGAGAAGGTGTATATGAGTGACTTCGTGGAGAACCCCTGTGCTGATGAGGATAAAGAAGCAGTTGAGCCGGATTATTATGATGAAAAATATGATGAGGATTATGCGGCATACGAAGCGGATTATGAGAAATATGAAATGGCATTGGAAAGACGTGATTTGATGGATTATTTATCAGAGTTATCGTGCGGAAGCAAAGCATATTCCCTGTATTACTATGATATTTCGGTGGGAGAGCCTGTTTTGATATCGGATTGGGTAGATGATT
Organism: Marvinbryantia formatexigens DSM 14469; assembly: GCF_025148285.1. Classification (NCBI taxonomy): domain Bacteria; kingdom Bacillati; phylum Bacillota; class Clostridia; order Lachnospirales; family Lachnospiraceae; genus Marvinbryantia; species Marvinbryantia formatexigens. The sequence goes on from NZ_CP102268.1 coordinate 2,812,250, forward strand.
ATCAGATAAGCTATCAGATGGCATATTCTAATAAACATAGTGCTATTGCATATTTTAAGAGACCGGATACTATTAGAAAATTAAACATTGAACAGGTGCAAAAGGAGTATGACGGGACATATTCTGATGCGGAAAGGATTGTTATGGAGTATCTCAATAGCAATTCTGCAAATACAGATATACTTTATTGTACAGTTGATGGGAGTGAAGAGCAGGGGATTAACCTGCAGGATGGCAGCGTTGGCGATGTTTTTGAGGGAGAAAACGGGGCGTATTTTATACTTGGGATTTATAATGAGGGTAATAATCTGGCGTTTTTTGGTGCAGAGTATGATTCGGCGTGGAATCGTACATACAGTGATGATATATATACGGTGACGGTCAGTGACAGGAAGATTGGAGAACTGGAAAGTATTTCGGCGACGGATGCAGTCAGTATTGGCGTTTATGGTGACCGGCTGGGCTATCATGATGCGGATGGATACTTTTATATGTACATTAATAACAAACACATTTTTGTGGTGGAGGACGAGTGCTACTCGGTTAATGCAAAAGGGTATGAAGATGGGAGTACACTGGTCTGGACCGATTATATGTATGAGAATGGTGGAATGCTTGCCAGAATATCAAAAACGGGGGAAGAGGAGCTGGTGGCAGAGGAGATATCCCGTTTTCGTGTGCTGAACGATGGGAAAATCCTATATCTTATAGATGATGAACTCAGATTATATGATGGCAAAGAAGATGAGGTTGTTGCCGGAGATACAGATTATTTCTGGTGTCTGGGTATGGAGGAATTATAAAAAGATATGGAGCGGAAGTTCAGTCTGGACAGAGAGGAGAGGAAAAATGTCTTTTTTAGAGCGCTTCAATAAAGCAAAAACGGAAATTAGTCAGAAGGTCATTCGGGAATCAAGGGGGACTGGCGAAAGTCTGCGGTTGAAGAGTGCCATTTCTGCTAATGAGCAGAAAATCCGACAACTGTATATAAAAATGGGTGAGATATATTATAATGAAAGAAAAGCGGAACCAGATGACTTCATAAAGCCTCTGGTAGAGGAGATATCTGTACTTATGGCGGAAAATGAAGAACACCGGAAAAGACTTTCTGTTCTGAAGGGTAATGTAATATGCCCAAACTGTGGCTTTGGAAACCGGCAGGGACTTAAATTCTGCGGGGAGTGCGGAGCTAAGCTTCCGGAACAAGAAACTGAGAAAGTACCGGCTGGGGACGGGCTGATTTGTCCGAAATGCGGGGCGGAAATGGAGGAAGGTATGCGTTTCTGCGTTTATTGCGGAACGGAGCTTGCAGGAGAAAGAAATGAAAAAGAGATACTTGACAACGATGAATCTGTCATAAAAGAGCAGACCATTAAAAAGTGTCCTGCCTGTGGGGATATACTGGGTCGAGGAGATTCATTTTGCGTAAATTGTGGACAAAGGATAGAAGAAAAACAGCAGTAAGGAGGGGAGAAGTGTATGAAGCGATATATGTTTAGAACGACAATGCTTCTGGCAATTATTCTGATTCTGCACGGAGCAGCAGCGTGCTATGCATCTTCTGAGGATAACAACCTGCAAAATGCCTGTGTATGGCTGACAGATGATGGATATTGGTTTGTGGAAGATATTGAGGCAGAAGGAATTTTACCTGTGAAGATAGCAGAGTTTTATAATGGCGGTGAATGGCCGGTTTTGGGCAGAACAGGGGAAAGGACATCTGTAGCATTGAAGTTCATAATTAGTGGCTGTGGTGGAAATTACGCAAAGATTACAGAGGATGGAAATCTGTATTTTATTTCTGATATTTCTTCTGATTTTGAGAAAGGTACATTGTATAAGGCAGATTTGAACAGGATTGACAGTGATTTGCAGACAAATAGTATCGTTAAGATTGATTCAGATGTAAACTGTCAGTATGGTGTTTCTAAAATAGACAGTGATAAAGGTATTTATTTGAAAGACAGCGGAGAACTGCGTTACTATGAGAAGCTTCTTGTATAATTCAAATATAAGGAATTCCGCGAAAGAAGGTTGAGAAAAAAATACCTCAGTGTAAAATAAGATTACTGACTTTGCACGGTTAGTAAAAAATCTTATTGAACAGAGAGGTATCTGAAATGAATTATAACACACAGAACGCAAAAATTGCATCTATTACGGAAAAAACTTTAATTGTTGGGATCGATGTTGGAAGTGAAACTCATTATGCAAGGGCTTTTGATTGGCGAAATTACGAGTACTCAAAAAAGCCGTTTGCTTTCAACAATGATGAAGCCGGGTTTGCTTCATTTAAGGCATGGATGGAAGATATAGCAGAGAAGCATGGGAAAGAGGCGGTGATTCCAGGGATGGAACCTACCGGTCATTACTGGCTGAACCTTGGAGCGTACCTGCAGGAACAGGGAATGAAGCCGGTGCATGTGAATCCGCATCATGTAAAGAAGTCCAAAGAACTGGATGATAACAACCCGAACAAGAATGACCGTAAGGATCCAAAAACAATTGCGGGACTGGTAAATGAAGGAAGATTTTCGTATCCGTATATCCCTACAGGAATATACGCAGAGATTAGAAATCTGTCAAATCTTCGTATTCAGACGCAGGAAGAACTTACAAGGATCAAAAACCGGATTGTCCGATGGTTCTGCATTTATTTTCCGGAAATAAAAGACGTTTATAAAAGTCCGGACGCGGTAAGCGGGATGATGGTGATTAAAAAGGCACCGCTGCCATGTGATATCAAAGAACTAGGCGTAGATGGTGTGAATCAGGTATGGAGGGATGCAAAGCTGAAGGGCGCTGGCTTAAAGAGGGCAAGGACCCTGGTATCAGCTGCGGAGCACAGCATCGGAAGTACGGAAGCACCGGGAAGTGCCAGAATAGAGATCCGAAACCTGTTGAACGATTACGAAGTATATAAAAACAGAATGGATGATCTGATGCAGGAGATAGAAGAAAAACTTTCAGAGATCCCATACATTGATAAACTGATGGAGATCAAGGGAATCGGTTTAAAAACCGTAAGTTGTTTTATTGCAGAGGTGGGTGACATTTGTCGTTTTGATAACCCAAAGCAGCTGCAGAAACTGGCAGGTTATGCCATTGTTGCAGACAGTTCCGGCAAACACAACGGAGAAAGCCGCATCAGCCACAGGGGAAGAAAGCGCCTGAGGTATGCATTGTATGAAGCTGCGATATCTGTGATAGCAAAGAACAAAGAGTTTAAAGAAATCTATGACTATTACAGGAGAAGGAGCCAGAATCCTTTGAAGAAGATGCAGTCGGTCATAGCGATTGCGTGTAAGCTGATCAGGATCTTCTACACGATATTAACAAAAGGTGTAGATTATGATGGTCAGAAGATGCTGAGTGATATCGTAAGACCGGAAACTATAATGGCAGCATAAAAATATCAGGAAACAGTATATCGTGGTTGGCCTGAGCATTTGAGTAAAGAATGCCTGAATGCTGAGACTGGCCACGGTAGCTGGAAGTATAAAAATCGGAATGCAACAGGAAAACGTCCACTGAAAAGTGCTGCTGCAGGAAGGAAGAAAGTCAGTAATAAAACATACAAAGAATGAGCCAGTAGTCGGCAGGAATATTTTCCAGAGGGCATGACCCTGATGAGGAGCTGAGCTGACACCCTGGTTATGGACAGGCGGGACGAGAGAAGTTAGGACTCAGCAATTGTCTGATGATCCTGGTAGACACGGGAGGTTCGCTGCCGTAGATGGATGGGTATACACAAGGCCATGTAAAACAGAAAACCAAGACGTTTTACTTCGTGTACCCAAAACCAGCTATTTTCGTACCAGATACAGAGAAATGTCCATTCCTATGGCTCCTTCTTCTGAGATATTTATTGATGATATATTGAAAAAATCCTTGATTTTTAAGGAAAAAAGACTTGACTTAATAGGGAGGAAAAAAACTCTTTAACGGATGTTGGTAGTGGAAGGTATTATCAAATGACGGATTCCGGTGTAGTTTTTTATAGCGAATACACAGGTGATAATAAATATTCATTATTCAGAACGGAAAACAGTGATGCAGCAGGCGAAGAAATTATTTCTGGAATTGAATTTGGAATGGTTTATAGAGAAGCTGATTTTGAGAGATATTCATTTATGGGTGGATATTTTACCATACTGGATGAAGAACATATTTGCTATATGACAAGAAATGGAGCGAGTGAGGACACTTATTACGAATCAATAAGCACGGATTATGAATCAGTGGATTTGTACATGATAGAGTATGGTTCAGAGCCAGAACTGCTGATCAAGAGGCTGATTCCCATAGAAGGTGATCCGGCAGATAAAACATTGGCTTATATTCTGGAAGATGACATATATACGATAAATTTGTATGCGGAGCTGATAGATACATCGAATTCGAGGCATAATGAAGCGGAAATTACTTCGTTGCTGGATCAAATTAAAGAAGAAGGTTCCATTGAGTATAAGCCGCTGTATTGCTATGATTTTGATAATAAAAGGGTTGTATGTATCTGCAATCTTTATGGTGAATACTCTGTTTATGAATACGAATACCTTATTGACTACAATGGCGGGATATTTGGCTGTTTATATTTGGAACCAATGGATTTCCTTGAAAATTATGAAAAAATTCCGGTAGATATGATTCTTGATGATGAAAGATATGATGAAGAAGATGCTGGTGCAATAATGGACGAATATATGGAACAGCAAATACCGGATATGGAAAACATCGTGTATCCTTGGAAAGGTCTGTTTATTAATGCCAGAACAGGGGATATATGTAATTCTATGGATCTGGATATAGGAGAGATATTTTATATGATGCAGGTTTTTGAACATGGACAGAGCCTGGCTGCGCTGAGTGAGGAGGGAGAGTTATATATTGCAGATAATAGGAGTGAAACCTGGGGAAAAGTGGAAAATTCCGGGGAGGAAGAGATATTTGAAATATATGAGTATGCAGATATGCTTTGCTATGATGTGAATAACACACTTTATGTATATAAGGGTGATGTTCAGGGAGTAGAACTGGGATATTATAAAATGGGAAGCAGTGATTTTCAGTTTGGTAAAGATAAAATGTTATATATGTTTGACGGAAATTATGATGCTGGATCTTATATATATTCCTTTTATGAAAATGGGAGCATTTTAATGGTTGATGATTATGTGGATTCACAATATGGTGGCACGCTTTATTATGTTTCTGATATGGGGGAAAAATTTAAGATAGCAGATGATGTTACTTCTTTCGTACAACTGCGATCGGGAACGATTTTATATCTTTCTGAACAGAAGCTTGTGTGCTATTCTGAAGGAGAAAGAAACAGGATAGCCGATGATGTCAGATTGGTCTGGAGTGCGAATGAGGAAAAATCTGTATCGGTGTCCCAGATGGGATGGTAGTCCTGTTCTGCATGGAACATTAGAAGCTGAATAAGTAAAAAGGCATTGGGGAGGAAAACATCTTATGCTGAATAAAATAAAGAATTTTTTTATAAGCTTTTTTTCTAAGCTTTTTTTCTATCATATGGGTTACTTTGACTGCCGTTATTCTGGCGTGTCCGGGGGAAGCCGGGGGCGCTGAAATAAATGGTTTCCTTGCGCTTCTGTTATGGATTTTATTTGTTTATCTTATTATAAAAAAACACGTAGCAATATCTTGCATTCTGAGTACAATTCTGGCATTCGGTATCAGAATTTATAAATTTGGCATGGGAGATATGTCTGGCGTTTCGGAGACGATAACACAGGTTATTTGCTGGGGTGTATTACTTTTTATATTTTATAAGCTGTTTTTTGGAAATGCAGACAGAGATACAGATAAAACGGCTTATCAAAGCAGAAAGCCGCAGAGGAAAAAGGATACTTCCGGTTATTATGAAGAGGATGATTATTCGTCCTATTATGAAGCAGAAGAGGATTCTTCTTACGAACGGCATAAAGATATTGGTCCTAAATTGAAAAACGGCTCCGAAGAATACTGGGAATATAAAAATGCTGCTGAAGCAATATACCGTGATTTTTGTAATGCGGATAATATTACAGAGAGAAGACATCATAAGAAGCGTGGTGATAAGCTTAAAGCGACTTTGATAAGTGAGTATGGCGCTAAAGATGAATGTGTGAAAAGCATTATTAATAATTTTCTGGATTTGCGTGTGTAGAAAAATTCAGAATAGCTGATTTGCTTATATGCAATTCCTGATTGGCAGATATTCTGTAAGTGAAGGAGAGGGGAAAAACAATGAAGTGGGCAAAAGAAAAGCTGTTTCTTCTGATATTTTTTGTATTAATTGTGGTTGGGATGCCTGTTGTCCATGCTCAGGATGTTACATCAGAGACGATTGAAAAAGCATATATGGAATTTCTCCACGAGTCAGTAAGTCCGGGGGCATATTATGCGATTGAAAATCTGGGGGTAGACCAGATGCCGGTTTTACTGATTGGAAAAGAAGGGCAGACAGAAGAAAACGGGGAAATTTTGTTTACAGCATGTGACATTTATTATTATACAGGCGGGCAGGTGACAGGGGGCGGCTCAGTCGCCGGTTTATCTGTTCCTCTTCGCATTGCCAGGAAAGAAGGACAGGATTATATCCAAAGCAGTCACAATGCTCATTCGAAGTGCTTTACTTTTTTGAAGGAGAGCGGCTTGTATTATTATGAATATGATAGTAACGAAGCGCTTGAGGCAGGAGTTACGCAGGAAGAAAATGGAGAATTTTATGCCTGTGGGGAGCGATTTGGGGAATATATTTCGGAGTATGCTGATATGGGCCCTGTCTGCTTCCGGAAAAATACAGATTCTGATTTTGACAGTATAGCATTTTATCAGACGTGGGTGCAGGAGCACATGGAGAAAACGCTTGGGATATGCGAAACAGGAACGTTTACCAGGACTATGCCGGGGGCAATGCCTGGTTGGTGTGAACAATCCGGGATAATAACATCCTATTGTGCAGACTTTAATGACAATGGGCGGGAAGAGTGTCTGGTAATATATCTTCAGGAAGAAAGCAATGGAAAGATGTTGCATCTTACCGCATTGTCAGTGGATGAGGCTGGAGAAGTACGGCAGCAGGATATCCGGATAGTGGGGATAGATATTAATCTGGGAAATGATACGAGAATTTATGTGACAAAAGGGAAAGCGGGAGGTGATATCATTGTACAGAACTTTCACACCCTGAACGGATGTGCGGATAATATTTATATTTTTGAAATTACGTCGGATGGAGCATTTTTCCTGAAAAGCTGGATTCTGGATCCAGGTGAATCGCCCGGAATTATTTTGTGTTCAAAATGGGCGCTGGAAGAAGGTGCCGGGATGCTCTGCGATGCAGAGTGGGAAGGATGGCAGACGACGCTTCTGTACGAAAACGATGCAACGGCGGACTGTGCGGAAGATTCGGCATATGGGGACTGTCTGAATGAAGCTTTGGGAGTGTATGATTTACATGCGTCTGTGTCGGAGACAATGTTTGGAAGATCCATGTGGCTTTTGGATGAGAAAGAGAAGATGTTGAAGCTTGCTCAGATTTACGGAAAATTCGGTTCTGATGCGGGCGAGTACCGGTATGATTATGGTATTTTTAACTATACAGATTTAAAGGACGGTGCCGGAAATGAATCTTCAGATGAAATTCTGCCGGATTCTGATATCAGATATTTAAGTGACAGTGAAATTCTGGACATGTCCCTGCAGGTCTTGAATTATGCGAAAAATGAAATATACGCCCGAAAAGGACGGAGATCCCGCTCTGTAGAGCTGCAGCAATACTTTGACAGTAAAAGCTGGTACCGCGGAACGATAGAACCGGGGGACTTCGATGAAGGAGTGCTGAATGCTTACGAACAAAAGAATGTACAGATGCTCAGTAGCAGGGAGCATGAGATAAATCCGGAAGGTTACAGGACAGACCAGATGGGATATTCTTTTGATGTCGTCAATGATTATATAGCTGCGAAACAGGAGGATTCGGAGTAAACAGGCGCGCTTTGCGTGTTGGTGATACGGGAGAAAAACTGCTTTACAAATAGATGTCGGACTTATCTGGAGCGAAATGGAGGGAGAAGCTTTATGAAAACAAGAATATCAAAAAAGGGAATTATGACATTGACGCTGGTTTTTATGTGTGCAATTTTCATGTCATTTACGGTGTCTGCGGCAAGTACCATAAAATTAAACAGCACTGCGAAAACACTGTATAAGGGACAGTCTTATACGTTGAAAGTTTTGGGAACGAAGAAAAAAACACAATGGAAATCGTCGAATTCAAAAATAGCGAAGGTAAGTGCAGCGGGGAAAGTGACTGCGAAAAAAGCGGGAAGTGTTACGATTACCGCGAAGGTGTCAGGCAGGACGCTGAGAGCCAGAATAACGGTTAAAAATCCTACAATAAAATTGAACAAATCATCTGTAACTATTTATACGTCGGGCACTACATCTTTACAGCTCAAGGCAACCGTAAAAGGCGCAAGTTCAAAAATTTCCTGGTCTTCCAGTAATAAGAAGATTGCAACGGTTAATTCTAAAGGGAAGGTTGTTGCCCAAAAAGCTGGAACCGCTACAATTACGGCAAAGGCAAATGGAAAAATGGCAAAGTGCAGGGTAACAGTGAAGAAAAAAGAGCAAAGTCCCCGATTATCGAAAGAGAATCAGCATAAGCTGTATCAGAATACAATAAAAAATTATGACAGGAAAATGAAACAGGGAGCGGCAAAGTGGGGAGATTCCGGGCGGGCTACTTACTATGCGTTCGCAGATATAGACAAGAATGGAATTGATGAATTAATCTTACGTTATGAGAATACTGAGCAGGCACTGCACAAAACGAATGTTGATTCCGGATATGGCGAGAATACCTATATCTATACGATCGATAATGGAAAAGTAAAAACAGTGCTGTCCAGCGGCGAGTATTCTCCCTGGTTGGAACATTCAAATTTTGTGAAGGTATATAAAAATAGTAATCTGATAAATCGTGGTTTTTCGCACATGCCTGCAGATGAAGTGTTTTACAGGTATAGTAATGGAGTGTTGTCTTCGAAAAGTTCTCTTTCCCTGGTAGGTGGAAATGTATGGACAATTAATGGCAAGAAGGCTACCAGGCAGGAATATATAAATGCTTTTAATAAAGCAACCAACAATGATACTGGATATCCAATGGAAAGATATAAAGGATAATTTGGTCAATGGACATTTGTATCTGCTTGCAAAATGTACGGCAGAGACAGTGTACAGACTGACAAAAGCGTTGGGAGTATCAATGGAAAATCTGCTGGAACCCTATATGCAGAAAAAAGAGCGGGTTGATTTTGAAATATATAAAAGCAATGTATGCCATCGTGTGAAAGAACTTGGGGATGTTGATTTTATTATTGAAACGCTTGAACAGGATAAGGTACATGCATATTATCAGCGGAAATGGTACCCGGAATGCTTTTACCTGCTGGCAATGGTGGATTATCTCAGCAGGACGAACGATGTGCCATTGTGTAAGGAATACGATGAGCTGCGCGGATATAAACTGGAAGAGACTGTTTATCCGGCAGGAGTTCTGAGTATATGTGCGGTATCTGGAAATGACGATGCAAAGAAGCGGGCGAAGGACGCTTCGATTCCGGAGTTTATGCGGTTTAATATTGTAGAAAGTGAAATACGGGATGTTGTCTGAAGAAAGAGGCTATCAATCATGTTGGTGACAGGTTTGGACTTCCGTATGGGTGGCTGAAAGCAGACTTTATGCAGACGAAGAGTAGTCTGATAGAATTTGAGCAGGCTTATCCGGGGATAGTTAAGAAAGAGAATGCAGATGATATTATCGAAAAGCTGAAGAGGAGAAAAAACTTACAGAATAGCACTTCACAGCTTTAAAGCGCTGCCAAACTTTTGAAAATACAAAGATATTTCTTCCATTATAACTTCATTTCGTGTAAAATAGGTTCATTGGTAACTGCTGCGGGCGGAGCTGGCGGCGACGGGGAATGCGCGGACATTCCCAAATGAAACATCTGGAGGATATGTGAAATGGAGAGAGAAAAATTCTCATCCAGACTGGGGTTCATTCTGATTTCGGCGGGATGTGCAATCGGTCTGGGAAATGTGTGGAGGTTCCCGTATATCACCGGGCAGTATAGCGGCGCGGCATTTGTGCTGATCTATCTGTTCTTCCTGGTTATTCTGGGGCTTCCGATTATGGTGATGGAGTTTGCAGTCGGCCGTGCGAGCCAGAAGAGCGCGGCGCTGTCGTTTGACGTGCTGGAGCCGAAGGGTACAAAGTGGCACTGGTACAAATGGGGTGCGATAGCGGGAAATTATCTGCTGATGATGTTCTATACGACCATCGGAGGCTGGATGATTCTTTATTTTGTGAAAATGGCTTCCGGCAGCTTTACGGGGCTTGACGCGGAGGGCGTGGCGGCAGAGTTTACCGGTCTGATGGGACAGCCGGGACTGATGACTTTCTGTATGATTCTGGTGGTGGCAGTCTGCTTTTTTATCTGTGCGGGCGGTCTGCAGAAGGGCGTGGAGCGCATTACAAAATATATGATGCTTTGCCTGCTGTTTCTGATGATTATTCTTGCGGTGCATTCCGTGTTCCTGGAAGGCGGCTCTGAGGGACTGGAATTTTATCTGAAGCCGGATTTCGGAAAGCTGGTGGAGGCGGGCATCGGGGAGGCTGTCTTTGCTGCTATGGGGCAGGCATTCTTTACCTTAAGCCTTGGAATCGGCGCGATTGCTATTTTTGGAAGCTATATCGGCAAAGAGCGCGCGCTCACAGGCGAGGCGGTGAGCGTTACCCTGCTGGATACCGGTGTGGCGCTGATGGCGGGTCTGATTATCTTCCCGGCGTGCTTTGCTTACAATGTGCAGCCGGACAGCGGTCCGAGACTGATTTTTATCACGCTGCCGAACGTATTTCAGTCGATGGCGGGCGGACGCATCTGGGGAAGCCTGTTCTTTCTCTTCATGACCTTCGCGGCGATGTCCACCATCATTGCGGTATTTGAAAATATTATTTCGTTTGCGATGGATCTGACAGGCTGCAGCCGCAAAAAAGCGGTCATCGTTAATTTCATTGCTATCGTGATTCTGTCGATGCCGTGTGTGCTCGGATTTAATCTCTGGAGCGGCTTTATGCCGTTTGGGGAGGGCACAAATGTGCTGGACCTTGAGGACTTCATTGTGAGCAACAATCTGCTTCCGCTGGGAAGCCTGGTTTATCTGCTGTTTTGTACGAGCCGCTATGGCTGGGGCTTCAAAAATTTCATGAAAGAGGCAAATACCGGCAACGGAATAAAGTTTCCAGCGTGGGCGCGGGTATATGTTTCTTATATCCTGCCGCTGATTGTTCTGTTTATTTTTGTGGAGGGCTATATTTCAAAGTTTTTGTAATCGCCCGGCAGAGAGAATTTGTTACGAATTTTTTTGAAAATTTTAAAATTTGTGCTTGCTTTTCCGGTACGCTGATGATATACTCATTAGCGTACCTTTTATTAGAAGGGGTTATTATGCCCAAAAGGGCGAGTAAATAGGAAAGGAGGATTTAACATGAAGGTTAGATCATCAGTAAAACCTATCTGCGAAAAATGCAAAATCATCAAGAGAAAGGGCAGTATCAGAGTAATCTGCGAGAACCCGAAGCATAAACAGCGCCAGGGCTGATCCTGTTGTTTATGCGGCTTGATTACGGCTTCAGTATGCGGTGGATTTTGTGCGCATACTGGGACAATATACGAACGGGACATCCCAATCCGCGGCAGGAAGCCGGACATATGATCCGGAGTGGACGGTGCACCGCATATAAGGCGTGCGCAGGATCCTTGGGCAGGATGTCTCACATATATTGCTTCTAATACCGCATTTCCGGGTACCGGCGGATTTGCGGAAAGGTCGTCAGTATTGCCGTTTGCTTATCAGACGGCAGTCATTTTTTGCGGCTGGGTGGTGGAAAAGATTTCCAAAACCCCAATTAAAGACAATATAGCGAAGCACCGGGCTGCGCACAACATTTCAGACGTCTTGCTATGGACGGGCTGCGTGATGACGGGAGCTTAGAGAAAATGGAGGAAAAATTACATGGCTCGTATTGCTGGTGTAGACTTACCAAGAGAGAAAAGAATCGAAATCGGTCTGACTTACATTTACGGGATTGGCAGAACAAGCTCGAACAAGATTCTGGAGGCGGCAGGCGTAAATCCGGATACCCGTGTCAGAGATCTGACGGACGAAGAGGTTTCCAAAATCCGTGACGTAATGGATGAACATTACACAGTGGAAGGTGACCTGAGAAGAGAAATCGCTCTGAATATCAAGAGACTTCAGGAAATCGGATGCTACAGAGGTATCCGCCATCGTAAAGGGCTTCCGGTTCGTGGTCAGAAGACAAAGACCAATGCAAGAACACGCAAGGGACCGAAGAAGACAGTAGCTAATAAGAAGAAATAATAGAATAGGAAGAAAGTAGGTTAGTTTATCATGGCTAAAAAAGTTACAAAAAAAGTGACAAAAAAGCGCGTTAAGAAAAACGTTGAACGCGGACAGGCACATATCCAGTCATCTTTCAACAATACCATTGTTACACTGACAGATGCTGCTGGAAACGCATTATCATGGGCGAGTGCCGGTGGTCTGGGATTTAAAGGTTCAAGGAAATCTACTCCCTATGCAGCACAGATGGCGGCAGAAACAGCAACAAAAGCAGCCCTGGTTCATGGCTTGAAGACCGTTGATGTTTTTGTAAAGGGACCGGGCTCAGGACGTGAAGCAGCGATTCGTGCACTGAGTGCATGTGGTCTGGATGTTATCAGTATTACAGATGTTACGCCGGTACCGCACAACGGATGCCGCCCGCCGAAACGCAGAAGAGTCTAATCAGGAGGTAAGTGAAGATGGCAGTAGATAGAACTCCGGTCTTGAAAAGATGCCGTTCCCTCGGCCTTGACCCGGTATATTTAGGAATTGATAAAAAGTCTAACAGAGAATTAAAGAGAGCAAACCGCAAGATGAGTGAGTATGGTCTGCAGCTCCGCGAGAAGCAGAAAGCAAAATTCATCTATGGCGTGCTGGAAAAACCGTTCCGCAACTACTATAAGAAAGCGGAGAGAATGCCGGGCATGACAGGTGCAAACCTTATGACCATGCTGGAGAGCAGACTGGACAACGTTATTTTCAGACTTGGTTTTGCAAGAACACGTAAAGAGGCAAGACAGATCGTAGACCACAAGCATGTGCTGGTAAACGGCAAGCAGGTGAACATCCCGTCCTACCTTGTAAAAGCAGGCGACACTGTTGAAATCAAAGAAAAATGCAAGGGATTCCAGAGATACAAAGAGATTCTGGAAGCGACCAACGGCAGACTGGTTCCGGACTGGCTGGATGTAGATACAGAAAACTTAAAAGCAACGGTTAAAGAACTTCCGGCAAGAGAAGCAATCGACGTTCCGGTAAACGAAATGCTTATCGTCGAGCTGTACTCGAAATAGTCGCGAAAGCATTAAGCCGTGCGCAGACGAAAAAAGATGTACGCGCTATGCTTGCATAAGCGCAAACATCTTTTTGAGGATGCATAGGGCGCAAGCCCGCGCACGAGCAGCGTAAGCTGCGAGGGGCGCAGCACGGCGTAAAAAGCCGTGTGAAGCGCAAGCCCGCGCACGAGCAGCATAGGCTGCGAGTAGTGCAGCACGGCGTAGAAAGCCGTGTGAAGCATGGGCCCGCGCACGAGCAGCATAGGCTGCGAGTAGTGCAGCACGGCGAATATATAACCCTCACAACAACAAACCCAGAAGGAGGGACCTTAGTAGTGTTCGATTTTAACAAACCGAGAATTGAGATTGCAGAAATCTCAGAAGACCGTAAATATGGAAGATTTGTCGTGGAACCGCTGGAGAGAGGTTATGGCACAACGCTTGGGAATTCCCTTCGCAGAATTATGCTTTCCTCCCTGCCGGGTGCAGCGGTAAGCCAGGTAAAGATTGAGGGCGTATTACACGAATTCAGTTCTATTCCGGGCGTAAAAGAGGATGTCAGCGAAATCATCATGAATCTGAAATCGCTGGCGATTAAAAATACCAGTAAGACAAATGAACCGAAGGTAGCATATATCGAGTATGACGGAGAAGGTGTTGTGACTGCAGCGGATATCCAGGTAGACCAGGATATCGAGATTCTCAATAAAGACCAGATTATTGCTACACTGAGCGGCGGTCCTGACAGTAAGCTCTATATGGAAATTACAATTACCAAGGGCAGAGGCTATATCAGTGCGGATGAAGGCAAGACGCCGGATATGCCGATCGGTGTAATTGCGGTTGACTCTATTTATACCCCGGTAGAGCGTGTAAACATGACGGTGGAAAACACCCGTGTGGCACAGGCTACAGATTTTGACAAGCTGACACTGGATGTATACACAAATGGAACCCTTGCTCCGGACGAGGCGGTCAGCCTTGCGGCAAAGGTGCTCAGTGAACATCTGAGTCTGTTTATTGATTTGTCCGAAAGCGCAAAAACAGCGGAAATCATGATTGAGAAAGAGGACAATGAAAAAGAAAAAGTTCTGGAAATGAACATCGACGAGCTGGAGCTGTCTGTTCGTTCCTACAACTGCCTGAAGAGAGCAGGCATCAACACGGTGGAAGAGCTGTGCAACAGAACTCCGGAGGACATGATGAAGGTCCGGAATCTGGGACGCAAATCCCTGGAGGAGGTTCTTGCGAAACTCAAAGAACTGGGATTGCAGCTTAATCCGAGTGAGGAATAAAGCGCGCATATAGCGCAGGATACGCCATGCGGCGTATGGAAGATTATTTTGGCACGGGGAGTAAGCCCGAAGAGCGTTCCCGCGTGCTCCGAAAATGGAGGAAAATAAAATGGCAGGTTACAGAAAACTGAGCAGAACATCCGCTCAGAGAAAAGCGTTACTGAGAAACCAGGTTACAGCTCTGCTGCAGCATGGAAAAATCGTTACGACAGAAGCAAAGGCAAAGGAAGTACGCAAGATTGCGGAGAGCCTGATTGCACTGGCTGTAAGAGAGAAAGATAATTACGAAACTGTTACGGTTACCGCAAAGGTTCCGCGCAAGGACAAGGACGGCAAGAGAGTAAAGGAAGTCGTAGACGGAAAGAAAGTAACTGTTTATGATGAAGTACAGAAGGAAATCAAGAAAGATGCTCCGAGCAGACTTCATGCAAGAAGACAGATGATGAAGGTTCTCTATCCGGTAACTGAGGTTCCGAAGGAAGCTGCCGGCAAGAAGAAAAGCACGAAGCAGGTTGATCTGGTAGACAAACTGTTTACAGAATATGGTCCGAAATACGCAGACCGCAATGGTGGTTACACCAGAATCGTAAAGATTGGTCTTCGTAAGGGCGATGCAGCAATGGAAGTATTGCTGGAGCTTGTATAAAACGGATGTAAAGATATAAAAAGATACGGCACCGCGCAGGCGGTGCCGTTTTATATTTCCCGAAAATTTCAGTAAAACAAAAAGATTCTCATTTAATTCCGGATACGCAGCAGGAAATCTGCAGCACCAGAATTTTATTTATTTCTGGATTCTGGTATCTGGTCATCGTATTGGTAAGACCTCGTATACGGACGATAGGGAACATTTACGGGAATGCCCTGTTCCTCAACGGACCGGGAATCCTGCGCGTCCGAAAAAGGCATATGCGGGCTGTAATCAGTCTGTGAAGCCTGCGTCTGCTGCGGCTGGTAATCAGTCTGTGAAGCCTGTGTCTGCGGCTGAAATGTCTCATCCGTGGACTGTATCGGGGAAGTTTCATGCATTCTTACTTTCTGCCGGACATATTCCGGATATCCTGTTGGCTGCTGCACATTCTCCGGAGCGAAACCATCATGATCCTGCGTCGGCTGCATTTGCTGCTGATTCTGCCGTGCATATTCACGGACTTGCCCGTCCTGCGTCGGCTGCATTTGCTGCTGATTCTGTCGCGCATATTCCTGGACTTGCCTGTCCTGCGTCTGCTGCGCTTGCTGCCAGCTCTGCTGTGCCTGGGACTGTTCGTTCTGCGGAGCAGGATTGTCATAATCCTGCATCGGCTGCGCTTGTTGCCAGTGCTGTCCTGCATACCCCTGCGGCTGCCCGCTCTGCGGAGCAGAACCGGTATATCCCTGTCCGGCATACCCCTGCCGGGACCGCTGCACCGGCGGCATCTGTCCCTGCATCCGGGGCTCCTGCCACATCTGCCCGGAACGCGCCTGCATCCGGGGCTCCTGCCATGCCTGCCCGGAACGCGCCTGCATCTGCGGCTCTGCTTCTTTTTTCTTTTTCTTCTTCCGCGGGCGGAAAATAGTTTTTCTTCCGGTCCAGCCGACGATTCTCACCAGAATGATTCCCCAGAAAACGCCAAAGCTGTCGATTGCCACGTCGCGGACGGAAGGACCGCGTCCCTCCACAAATGACTGATGGTATTCATCCCCGCAGGCAAAGCCCACGCAGATGAAACCGGCGAGAAGCATCAGCCAGATGCCGTGCACCCCGTATACATATAAAGGAAACGATACGGCAACCGCCAGTGCAAAATATTCTGTCATATGTGCCAGCTTCCGGACTAGACCGTGAATCCGGTAGACCCAGGTCTCAATCTCCCAGTCCGCCATTCCTGCGTTCAGCGTCTGATCCACGGTTTCCACTATTTTATAGCTGACTTTATAGCTGAGCTGCGAGGACACCTCGCCGGGCTGTGCCGAAAAACTGTAAATCATATACATCAGAAGAAGGGCGGGCACAAAGGAAAATGGTTTTAATAAAGTCCTTATCATTGTGTACCTCCTGTAATTTGTTTTCTGAATAAGTGTCATGATACCACGCCTGTTTTTGAATGTCCATCATTTTAAGAAAAATATAAGAAGAAACGCTGAAAAAACCGCTTCCTGCCAGGATTTTTTTCTTGACATCAGCGCCCGGACTATGTATACTAAATTCGTGCGCGGGAAGACGCAGGTCTTTTTTTGCGCCAAAATAGCGTTATTCATGACAGAATAACCGGCAACCACAACCCAGAGGGAATAACACAGGAGGTAAAAGGAATGCCAACATTTAATCAGTTAGTAAGAAAAGGCAGAGAGACGTCTACCAGAAAATCTACTGCACCGGCACTTCAGAAGGGCTTCAACTCTCTGAAGAAAAAGAGCACCGATGTATCTGCACCGCAGAAGAGAGGTGTCTGCACAGCAGTAAAGACAACAACTCCTAAGAAGCCGAACTCAGCTCTTAGAAAAATTGCCAGAGTACGTCTGTCTAACAACATCGAGGTTACGAGCTACATTCCGGGCGAGGGACACAATCTGCAGGAGCACAGCGTTGTTCTTATCCGCGGCGGACGTGTAAAGGACCTTCCGGGTACCAGATACCACATTGTACGTGGTACACTTGATACCGCAGGTGTTGCGAAGAGAAGACAGGCACGTTCCAAATATGGAGCAAAGAGACCGAAAGACGCAAAGAAATAGAGTGCGGGGAAGGAAAACAAGCGCGAGCAAAGCGGGCATTTGTTTTCACCCAGGCGATCACGGGAAAACCAGAATGTGCGTAAGCACAGCGGATGCGAAGCAGACGGGTTTTCGGGTCGCGTAAGACAGTAAGCAACAAAATCGTATCACAAACAGAACTAGTATTTGTGCCGGGATTCTATTACCAGGTGGTTGCAGGTTAAAAATAGAAGCTTTGGGCGCGAAACACATTAGAGAGACACATGTGAGTACCGATGAATTAATCAGCCTCTATAAGAGCAGCCGGATTATCATCTGCTGTTCTTGATAGACAACAATATTAAGGAGGGAAGTAACGTGCCGCGTAAAGGACATACTCAGAAAAGAGACGTATTGGCAGACCCGCTGTACAATAACAAGGTGGTTACGAAGCTTATCAATAACATTATGTTAGATGGTAAGAAGGGTATCGCACAGAAAATTGTATACGGTGCGTTCGACAGAGTGGCTGCAAAAACAGACAAGCCGGCTATCGAAGTATTTGAAGAAGCAATGAATAATATCATGCCTGTTCTGGAAGTAAAGGCAAGACGTGTAGGTGGTGCTACCTACCAGGTGCCGATTGAGGTAAGAGCAGACAGACGCCAGGCGCTGGCTCTTCGCTGGCTGACCATGTTCTCCCGCAAGAGAGGCGAGAAGACAATGGAAGAGAGACTGGCAAACGAGATTATGGATGCAGCAAACAATACTGGCGCATCTGTAAAGAGAAAAGAAGATATGCATAAGATGGCAGAAGCTAACAAGGCTTTCGCTCATTACAGATTCTAATTAGGAGGAGAAACTACCTTGGCTGGAAGAGAATATCCGTTAGAGAGAACCAGAAACATTGGTATTATGGCGCATATTGATGCCGGTAAAACTACCGTGACAGAGCGTATCCTTTATTATACCGGTGTTAACTACAAGATTGGTGATACTCATGAGGGTACTGCTACTATGGACTGGATGGAGCAGGAGCAGGAAAGAGGTATTACCATCACTTCAGCCGCTACAACCTGTCACTGGACATTGCAGGAAGAGTGCAAGCCGAAGCCGGGTGCCCTGGAGCATCGTATCAACATCATTGATACACCGGGTCACGTTGACTTTACAGTAGAGGTTGAGCGTTCCCTTCGTGTACTGGATGGCGCTGTCGGCGTATTCTGTGCAAAGGGTGGTGTAGAGCCTCAGTCCGAAAATGTTTGGCGTCAGGCTGACACTTATAACGTACCGAGAATGGCATTCATCAATAAGATGGATATCCTTGGTGCAAACTTCTACGGCGCCGTAGAACAGATTAAGACCAGACTGGGAAAGAATGCCATCTGCATTCAACTCCCGATTGGCAAAGAAGACGATTTTAAAGGAATCATTGACCTGTTTGAAATGAAAGCCTACATCTATAATGATGAAAAGGGCGATGACATTTCCGTTGTCGATATTCCGGAGGATATGCAGGAAGACGCAGAGCTGTACCGCACAGAGCTGATTGAAAAAATCTGCGAGCTGGATGACGACCTGATGATGGCTTACCTGGAAGGCGAAGAGCCGTCCGTTGATGAGCTGAAGGCGGTTCTGAGAAAGGCTACCTGCGAGTGCACAGCAGTTCCGGTATGCTGCGGAAGCGCATACAGAAACAAGGGCGTTCAGAAGCTTCTGGATGCAATCATTGAATTTATGCCGTCACCGCTTGATATTCCGTCCATTAAGGGTACCGACCTGGACGGCAACGAGGTTGAGAGACATTCTTCTGATGATGAACCGTTCTCCGCTCTGGCATTCAAGATTATGGCGGACCCGTTTGTCGGCAAACTGGCATTCTTCCGTGTGTATTCCGGTACAATGAACTCCGGTTCCTATGTACTGAACTCCACGAAGGGCAAAAAGGAGCGTGTTGGACGTATCCTTCAGATGCACGCAAACAAGAGAGCCGAGCTGGATAAGGTATATTCCGGCGACATCGCAGCGGCAGTCGGATTTAAGGTAACAGGTACCGGCGACACCATCTGCGACGAGCAGCATCCGGTTATCCTGGAATCAATGGAATTCCCGGAACCGGTTATCGAGCTGGCAATCGAACCAAAGACAAAAGCAGGACAGGGCAAGATGGGCGAGGCGCTTGCAAAACTTGCAGAAGAAGACCCGACCTTCCGTGCTCATACAAATCAGGAAACAGGACAGACCATCATTGCAGGTATGGGAGAGCTCCATCTGGAGATCATCGTAGACCGTCTGCTGCGTGAATTCAAGGTTGAGGCAAATGTAGGCGCACCGCAGGTTGCTTACAAGGAGACCTTCACCAAGGAAGTAAGCGTGGACAGCAAATATGCGAAGCAGTCCGGTGGACGCGGACAGTATGGTCACTGTAAAGTTATCTTCACCCCGATGGACCCGAATGGCGAGGAGACCTTCAAATTCGAATCCACCGTTGTCGGCGGTGCTATTCCGAAGGAATATATCCCGGCAGTCGGCGAGGGTATCGAGGAAGCTGCAAAATCAGGTATCCTCGGAGGATTCCCGGTACTCGGCGTTCACGCAAATGTATACGACGGTTCCTACCATGAGGTCGACTCCTCTGAAATGGCATTCCATATCGCCGGTTCTATGGCGTTCAAGGATGCTATGAAGAAGGGCGGAGCAATCCTGCTTGAGCCGATCATGAAGGTAGAGGTAACGATGCCGGAGGAATACATGGGCGATGTTATCGGTGATATCAACTCCCGTCGTGGACGTATCGAGGGTATGGAAGATATCGGAGGCGGCAAGATGGTGCGTGGCTACGTTCCGCTTGCAGAAATGTTCGGTTATTCCACCGACCTTCGTTCCAAGACACAGGGACGCGGCAACTACTCCATGTTCTTTGAGAAATATGAGCCGGTTCCGAAGTCTGTACAGGAAAAAGTACTGAGCAATAAAGGGAAATAAATGAAAAAGGGCTTGAAAATATCTATGATTTGAAATATAATCATAGATAGCCTGTTAAAAATTAAAAACGAAATCTGATTTTTTTAAGGAGGACATTCAAAATGGCAAAAGCTAAATTTGAAAGAACGAAACCGCATTGTAATATCGGTACCATCGGTCACGTAGACCACGGTAAAACAACTCTTACAGCAGCTATCACAAAGGTGCTTTCCGAGAGAGTTGCTGGTAACACAGCTACCGATTTCGAAAACATTGATAAGGCTCCGGAAGAGAGAGAGCGTGGTATCACAATTTCTACTGCTCACGTTGAGTATGAGACAGAGAAGAGACACTATGCACACGTTGACTGCCCAGGTCATGCTGACTATGTAAAGAACATGATCACCGGTGCTGCTCAGATGGACGGCGCTATCCTTGTAGTTGCTGCTACCGATGGTGTTATGGCTCAGACAAAGGAGCACATCCTTCTGTCCCGTCAGGTAGGTGTACCGTATATCGTAGTATTCATGAACAAGTGCGATATGGTTGACGACGAAGAGCTTCTTGAGCTGGTTGACATGGAAATCCGTGAGCTGCTCAACGAGTACGAGTTCCCGGGCGATGACACACCGATCATCCAGGGTTCTGCTCTGAAGGCTCTGGAAGATCCGTCGGGCGAGTGGGGCGACAAGATCATGGAACTGATGGACGCTGTTGATACCTGGATTCCGAATCCGGAGCGCGACACAGATAAGCCGTTCCTTATGCCGGTTGAGGACGTATTCACAATCACAGGCCGTGGTACTGTTGCTACCGGACGTGTAGAGCGTGGTACACTTCATCTGAACGACGAAGTTGAAATTATCGGTGTTAAGGAAACAGTTAAGAAGACTGTTGTTACCGGTATCGAAATGTTCCGTAAGCTGCTTGACGAAGCTCAGGCTGGTGATAACATCGGTGCTCTGCTTCGTGGTGTTCAGAGAACTGAGATCGTTCGTGGTCAGGTTCTTGCAAAACCGGGCAGTGTTAAATGCCACACAAAATTTACCGCTCAGGTATACGTTCTGACAAAAGATGAAGGTGGACGTCATACTCCGTTCTTCAACAACTACAGACCGCAGTTCTACTTCCGTACAACTGACGTTACCGGCGTTATCGAGCTGCCGGCTGGTACAGAAATGTGTATGCCGGGCGACAACGTAGAAATGACCATCGAGCTGATCCACCCGATCGCTATGGAGCAGGGTCTTACATTCGCTATCCGTGAAGGTGGACGTACTGTTGGATCAGGCCGTGTTGCTTCTATTATCGAGTAATCCAATCTGAAAATGGATTTGTTATTGCAGGATAACCTGTGGTTAAACGTAAGATACCCCAGAAACCTTGTGTTTCTGGGGTTTTTCTTTTGTTCGGAACAGATAAATAAATCGAAAAAGAATAACGAACGATAAAGAAAAGCGGTTGCCGGGAGAGTATCCTGACAACTGTTTGTGGAGTGGGTTGGGAGGACAAATAATACAAAGAGTGCTGCGGAAGAGATTGTGCTTCAGAAATTAATTTATATGTAATAAAAATATATAAAAGCTAAAGTGGAATATATTACGAAAGGGATACATTGATTGAAAAACGTGTCTTTTTTCTTTGGGCAAAGAATTGAATAGTAGTCGTTAGTTTGATACAATCCTGTCTTTGACAGTTGCGAAGAAACAAAACGCCAGAATCCTTAGTAAAATCAAGGGTTCTGGCGTTTTTGAGTTCTAAATTTTTTGCGTACTTTTTTGTGGCTTCTTTGTGTCTTTAAAAATTTTTTTCATTTGTTTTTCTGTAACAATGTCATAGTCGGTATGGAATCCAAACGCTTCATGGAGTGAATCTGTCAGATCTGTTCTTGTATACGTAGGCACATATCCTTCCCCAGCAACGGAAAGAAAGTTCATGCTCCGAAGTGTTTCCAAAATATCTTCACAGGTATACTTGTATTCGAGTTTTTGTTCTAAGTATCGGAATAATACCAGTGATAAAAAGCAGGTCATAAAGTGGGCTTTGATCCAGTTTTCTGTGCGGACGTAAGCAGGTCTTGACCTGAAGTCCGTTTTCATGATTCGGAAACATTCTTCAATCTCCCAACGGCTATGATTGATCTTTGCGATGACAGGCGGATCATCCTCAAGGTTTGTACATACTGCATAGAAACCGTCATATTCAGCTTCTTCTTCGATTACACAAGGATCCAGTTCATAGATTTCTTTTTCTGCCGCTTCACCATCAGCAGTTACACAGGTCTTCCTGATAAATCTCTTACAATCGTTTTGAACGTGCTTTTTTAGGGAAGAAAGATTCCCATCCAGTATCCTGGTCGCACGTTCCACCTGGCGTTGGCGTATTTTTTGTTGGTAAGTCTTATATTTGAGGGAAAAAGTTACAATTAGTTTTTGTTCCAGTCCGTCCTCTTTTATCCATCTTTCTTTGTAAAAAGTAGCGTTTTTAAGTTTTTCTGTTAATTCATCATCCTGCTGGAGCTCATCTATATTAAAAGTAACAGGTTTACCGTCCTTCCGTGTTTCGTGTCCTTCTAATGTCCAGCCTGCAGGATCCAGGCTCCAGTTTTTCAGATGCTTTTTTAGTTTCTTTATGGATTGGGTAGTAATAAAAGCCCTGTCCTGTTTGTTATTGAATTTTCTATTATCAGTAGAAGAGAGCCCTGCATCGGTACAGACGATAAATTTAGCGTGCTGAAAGTCCTTCATGATCTGTTCTTCCAGAGGAATAAGCGTCTGCTGCTCCCCTTTGTTTCCGGGATGGATGGAAAAGGCAAGAGGTATGCCGTCACCATCCATAAACAGTCCCATTTCGACGATGGGGTTCGGGCGGTGTTCTTTAGAAGGACCGTATTGTTTTATTCCATCTTCCTGTTCGATCTCAAAAAAGAAGTTCGTACAGTCATAAAAGAGTATCCTGTCATTCCTGTGGGAGACAGCTTTGCTGTTTTTGTATAGTTCCGACTGGATAAACGCGTCTTTTTCGCAAAGGATATCCAAAGCGCGGTAGACATGCTGGAGGATAAAGTCAGGCTGTTCCAGGAGTTTCTGTGCTTCCTGAAAAGTGTTCAACTTGGAGGAAGGAAAGAGAATCCTGCCGTAAAGGAGACGCGAGAGGATGGCGTCCAGGTTATAAGTAAACTTATATTCTTTAGAAATATCGGAACAGATCCTGTCAAACCCCAAAAAGTGATATAACTGCTGCAGAAAAAGGTAACCGCCATAAAAGAGATGCTGCTGGTCTTTCGTCAGTCGTTTTGACTGTTTGAATTTGACGATAACTTCCCGCTGCTGCATTTTTTCTTGCTGGTTAAGTCTTTCGATATACTGCCTGGCCCACTCATAGGGATCGGCTCCATTTAACTTTTCGCGCAGTTCTTTTTCGGTGCCAAGTTTTTCCACGGTAATAGTTCGTTGTTTTTTTCCCTCATAAATGGTTTTTGTAACATAAAGGGAAGCGGCATTTTTTGAACGGGATACTTTCAAACGCATAGATCATAACCTCCAATCCCTTATATTATAACACATCACGTAACATCACGCAATAATGAAGTGAAAAATTTGACAAAAAAATAAGCCTATTTCAAGGCTTTTAACGATTTCTCTTTTATGCAAGTGTCAAACTCCCGAAATATATAAAAGTTAAAGTGGAATATATTACGAAAGGGATACATTGATTGAAAAACGTGTCTTTTTTCTTTGGGCAAAGAATTGAATAGTAGTCGTTAGTTTGATACAATAAAATGGATTATACGGTATTGAAGGTGAAGAATTATGCCGACGAAAGAACCACGTTTTCATGGCGAAGTTACGGAAAAAAGTCATAAAAACATGAGTAGGATACGTGGAAAAGATACAAGTATAGAGATAGTTCTGAGAAAGGCTTTATGGCATAGAGGATTTCGCTATAGGAAGAATTATAAAGGATTGCCAGGAAGACCGGATATTGTTTTGACAAAGTATCGTATTGCGATTTTTTGTGATAGTGAGTTTTTTCATGGTAAGGATTGGGAAATATTAAAGCCTAAGTTGGAAAAGGGAAAAAATCCAGATTATTGGGTTAAGAAAATAGAACGCAATATCCAGAGAGATGAAGAAAAGGACCAGCAATTGAATTTTATGGGGTGGACTGTGATCCATTTCTGGGGAAAAGATATTTTAAAGGATACAGAGCAATGTATTAAGGTGATTGAAGAAACAATATTTGATCAAAAATTGGAAGAATATGATGAAGAGGAAATATAGTGATGGATTACTTTAAAGAATACGATGAAACGGATCCTATATCAATAGAAACATATGCAAAACGGTTAATTGGGAAAACGTTTGCGGATGTGTGTAAGCAGGACGATATTACGAAGGCAATGGTTGTCAGAGAGACGACAAATTATGAAGTAAAACATGAGAACAAGAAACGAAAAGGTGGACTGGGGGAAATAATAGAGGAGAGATTCTTTCATTATCAAACCAATAATGATGCACGTCCAGATTTTGATAAAGCAGGTGTGGAACTTAAAGTAACACCGTATAAGCAAAACAAAAATGGTACATTAGTAGCAAAAGAGCGATTGATATTGACAATGATAGATTATTTTTCGGTTGTTGATGAGACATTTGAAGATAGTCATATGTGGCAAAAGGCTCGATTGATTTTATTAGTGTATTATTTGTATCAACAAGAAATTAAGAACCGATTGGATTATCGTATTGGCTATGTGAAACTATTTGCACCGCCGGAACAAGACATAAAAATCATAGAACATGATTTTGAAGTTATTGTTGAGAAAATCAGAAATGGAAAGGCACATGAATTGTCTGAAGGAGATACCTTATATCTGGGAGCAGCACCCAAAGCGGCAACCTCGAAAGATAGAAGAAAGCAACCATTCAGTGATGAGTTAGCGAAACCACGGGCCTTTGCATTCAAAAATTCATACATGACCTATGTTCTTAATAATTATATTATTCCAGGAAAGAATACCTATGAGCCAATCATTAAAGAAAATGCAGAAGATTCTTTTGAAGATTATGTTGTGCGAAGAATAGATGCTTATTATGATTGGTCAGTTAGTGATTTATGCAATACATTTCATATTGAGTATCAGAAAAAGCCGAAAAGCCTGGAAGCAATGTTGGCATATCGGATGTTAGGAATAAAGGGAAATCATGCGGAAGAATTTGAAAAAGCTAATGTTGTAGTTAAAACCATACGTATTGAGAAAAATAACAAGATAAAGGAAAATATGTCATTCCCAACTTTTAAATTTAAAGAGTTGGTTAAGGAAGATTGGGATGATTCCACATTTGGAAACTATTTGCGTGAAACAAGATTCCTTTTTATTGTATATAAGTATGATCAACAGGGAGAGCTTCGGCTGAAAGGATGTCAGTTCTGGAATATTCCTTATGATGATTTGGAAGGTAATGTAAAATCAGTGTGGGAAAAGACACAGAAGGTGCTTCGTGAGGGTATTGAGATAGAACGGAGAAATGGAAAGAATTATAATAACTTTCCGAAGTCTACAGAGAACCCAGTATGTCATGTGAGACCACATGCACAGAATTCGAAAGATACTTATGAGCTTCCTGATGGAAGACAGTATCCGAAACAGTGTTTCTGGTTAAATAATAGTTACATTTTGTCACAGTTGGATAAGCGTTTTGTTGAGGATTGATAAATGAGTAATAAAGAATATAAAACACCAGAAGAAGTGAAAAAAAGAGCAGAAGAAGCAATTGGACATTCTTTTAAAGAAGTTTTTGAATTGGCACAGGAATTTCGTGAGAAAAATAACTTAAAAGAGAGACATGGAAAAGGAGATATTGGACAGGCATATGAAGAAGGTTGGTTCAATTATGCGTGTAATGAAGAGGCTGAACCGGATTTTAAAGAAGCTGATATTGAATTGAAAGTAACCCCGTTTTTAATCAATAGTAGAGGATATAGAGCAAAAGAAAGATTATCTCTTGGGAAAATCAATTATAGAGATGAAAACTGGAATGAGTATGAAGAAAGCAGATTTTGGACAAAAAATCATCATTTGCTTGTTATGTATTATCAGTATATTAAAGGTTTAAAACGTGAAAATTTTAGTGTAGAGAAGATAGATGAGATTTTGCTGGAAGAATTACCAGAAAGAGATCAGATGATTATTCGGCATGATTGGGAAAAAATTGCAAGTTATGTAAAAGAGGGGAAAGCACATGAATTGTCAGAACGGGACTTTATGTATCTGAGCCCTGCTAGAAAAGGCAGTGGAGGGGATGAAAAAGTAAAGTATGATGACAGATATCCTAAAGCAAAACCAAGAGCATATTCTTTTAAAAAGTCATATATGACAAAATTATTTAATGAAAGAGTGCTTGCCTCTGAGGAAACATCTTATATTTTGCCAGATACAGTATTGCCAAAGGAAAAAGAATTTGATGATATTTTGATGGAAACATTAAAACCATATTTTGGAAGGACTGTTGATTCGTTAAAAAAAGAATTTCCTAATTATCGAAGCGGATATAGCGAGAAGAACGATATCATCAAGCAGATATATAAGAGTAAGGGTGACTTGGAAGAAACAGATGAATTTCAAAAAGCTAACTATAGATTACGTACTCTTACAGTAGATGCAAAAGGAATGCCGACACAGGATATGTCATTTTCAGCGTTTGATTTTGAAGCATTAGTGAAAGAAAAAACTTGGAAAGATTCCATTGTCTATGATGAAATGATAGATTCAAAATTTTTACTTGTGATATTTTCTAAGAATTCAGAAGGAAAAGAAATTTTAAATAATGCTATGATATGGTATATCCCTAAAAAAGATGAGAATAAGGTAAAGGAAGTTTGGAAAGAAACGAGAAGTGTGATTAAGAATGGAATAGTATTACAACAGAGAGTATCACATGATAGAAATGGAAAACTGATATTTACATATGAGAATAATTTCCCAAAGAGCAAGTTCAATAAAGTTGCACATGTAAGAAACAAAGCCGGGGAAAGTGAATATTTTGGTGAAAGTGGCAATTCAGTGAAGCTGAAAAAGCCTGCAGAAGTTATCACCTTAAAAGTAATTCCAGAGGAATTAAAAGGTGTTCCGGTGCCTACAGGGGAATATATGACAAAACAGTGTTTTTGGTTCAACAAAAAATATATGAAACAGCAGATTAAGGATTATATAAAAACATACTAAAAATCAAAAAAGGATCTTTACAAGAATATAAAAATCAGTTATTATATTCAAGAACGATCGTTCGAATAAGAAAAGAAGAGGTAGGAAAAGTGAAGAAAACAGTTTGCGAATTGTTTGCCGGAGTAGGTGGCTTTAGATGTGGACTTAATAATATAAGAACAGCGGAAGATTATGGTAAAGAAGAAAAATGGGATACAGTTTGGTTTAGTCAGTGGGAGCCGGCGGAGAAAAGTACACAGTACGCACATGACTGTTATGTATATCGATTTGGAACAAGATTAGATAAAAATGGTGAAGATACTACTAACTACAATATTGAAGATGTAGATAAAACAACACTTCCAGACTTCAATTTGTTGGTCGGAGGATTTCCGTGCCAGGATTATTCAGTAGCATCTTCATTGGCTACGTCTAAAGGACTTGAAGGGAAAAAAGGAATTTTATGGTGGTCGATACGTGAGACATTGGAAGCAAAGAAACCACCATTTGTATTATTAGAAAATGTAGACAGATTATTGAAATCCCCAGCTAAACAAAGAGGCAGAGATTTTGGCGTGATTCTTGCATGTTTTCGAGATGAAGGTTACACCGTAGAATGGCGAGTAATCAATGCTGCGGAATATGGGTATCAGCAGAGAAGACGCCGAACATTTATTTTTGCTTATAAAAATGATACAAAATATGCGGATAGAATTTTAAAAGAAATTCAGTATACTGAGAAATTGGAAGAAGATAAAAAAATAGAGTGTATGGAAAAGGCAGTTATTGAAGATGGATTTTTCGCAAAAACATTTTCTGTAAATAGAGCGGAAAATGCTAAGATGAAAGTTAAGGAATTGCCAGCAGAAGTGGGAGAAGTATCAGATACATTTCAATGTGCATTTGAAAATTCTGGAATAATGAAGGACGGAATAATCTATACAATAAAAACTGTACCGAATTATCATGGAAAACAAATAACATTAGGAGATGTTATGGAGACTGGAAAAGTCGAAGAACAGTACTTCATTCCAGAGGAAAAATTATATTATACAGATCCGTCTGTGACACATAGTGATGAAACAGAGCAACGTCTTCCAAAAGAAGATAGACAGACTTGGCAGTATCTGAAAGGTGCCAAAAAATTGTTGCGAACAAGTTCTACTGGTCATGAATATGTTTTCTCAGAGGGAGCGATTTCTATGATTGATCAAGAAGACAAGCCAGCACGCACAATGCTGACATCAGAAGGTGGATTTAGTAGAACTACCCATATTGTGAAAGATAAGATGACAGGAGGAGTTAGATTGCTTACAGCCACAGAAGCAGAACGTATTCAGGGATTCCCTACTAATCATACGAAATATTGTTTGGTTAAAGGTGAAACAGTGGAAATGCCGTTGAGAAAACGTAGATTTATGATGGGAAATGCGTTGGTGGTTAATTTGGTTGAGGATATGGAGAAGACGTTGGATAACATATTCGATGAAGAGTGATGCGTTTACACTATTTGAAAAAAGTTATTTCTGCAAAAGAGGTATTTAGATGAATGATATGACTGTTTATTCTTATATAAATGATATTGCACAACGGTTAAAAAATCCAAGAAAATATGGCGATGTTTCGTTGATGATTGGAGCTGGATTTTCAAAAAATGCACGAAGTAAAGGTATGGCAAGTATACAGCCGCCAAATTGGAGTGAACTTGCAGAAAAAATGTATGAGGAGTTATATCCAGAACCATTAGAAGTACAAGAAAAAGAAGAATGGAATAAACAAAGGATTATAAAGACATCTGGAAAAAATGTCACAAAGCTGGCAGATGAATATATTGCTAATTTTGATAGAAATAAAATAAATAATTTAATAGAACAGTCTATTGCAGACGAAATGTTTGTCCCTGGAGAATTACACAAAAGACTTTTAAAATTACATTGGTCAGATATTTTTACGACAAATTATGATACTCTGTTGGAGCAGACGGTGGATATGATTTACCGTGAGAACAATTATGAAATTATATATTCTCAAAACGACTTGCCAGGAAGTATAAAGCCACGGATAATTAAGTTGCATGGCAGTATTCCCCATGTAAAACCATACATAATAAGTGATGAAAATTATAGGACATATCCAGACCAATATTCAGCATTAGTGAATACCGTACAGCAGGCGATGCTTGAAACCAGATTATGTTTACTGGGATTTTCTGGGGATGATCCGAACTTCCAAAGCTGGCTTGGATGGTTACGAGATAATATGGGAGAATACTGTCCTACGATTTATTTGATTGGTTTATATGAAAAACTCAGTGCGCCAGAGAAAAAGCTGCTGGAAAATAAAGGAATTACCATAGTAGATATTTCTGAATTAGTATCTCAACAGGAAGAAAATCGACATTATCAAGCAATTTCAGAATTTGTTGGTTTGTTAGAACAAAATCAAAGTGAAAAAGATATTTATTTAGAAAGACCGTACCGGAATGTTGATATGTTTTGGCAACCTAAAGATATGGAAAAAGAAGAATACCTTAAAAAATTAAATGACTATTCATGTAAAGTTGAAAAGCTGATAGAACCTTATATATTGTTGCCAGATGAAAAAAGAGTTCAATATGCTGATTACTTTTCGGAACATTTTAGTGTAATGTTGAAGTTGCTTCATAATCAGGAAAAAGTGCCGGAAAAGATTATTTCAACTATTATAAAAATATTAAGGAAATGTTTGGTTATTTTGGAAGATAAAAATGCTGAATACTTAGAAAAAATGGTAGAAATGTTAATTGAAAAAAACTTACAGATAGAAACCATATGTGAAATATTATTGTATTTAGCAGAAATGTATAGGATTGATGGAAAAAAAAGTTATATAAAACTTGCATGGAAAGATGTGAGGCGTATTGTGATAAAAATCCATATTACAAAAATGAATTTCTTATTGAAAAAACGAAACATCATATAGATGATTCGGAAAAACAGTGCCTTTTTGAAAAATTGATTGATGTTGTAAAATTATATTCAGAAAAAGATAGTTATGATAGAAAAAAATATTTTGTATCAGTGAAGAATATCTTAAATGTATTATCACGTTTAGTGGTGTTTATAGAAGATGTAAATATAATTACTTATTTGGAAATATTAAGTAGATTCAGTAAAAAGGAAGATTCGTTTATAGTTGGAGATATAAAAAAGATTTTACAGATAATTTCAACCAGATTTAACGGAAATATTGCAAATGCTTGTCAAAATATTATTTTCTCTGAGTTTGATGTGCGATATCATTTGGCTAGTTACTTTGATGATGTATCATTTGAAATATCTGAAGAAGATATGGAAGTATACTGTGAAAGAAAGTAGAGGACAGCCGATAAATGGCGCACTTTAATAAGCTGTCTTATGGCAGCAATTGAAAAAATGTATTGAGATAAAGTGTTAAGAAGCTAATTGCGATTCGGAAATTATCCCTTCGCTGATAAGTAGTTTCTTAGCCTGTTTGATAGCCTTTTCCTTCTGTTTTTCTTTTAGAGGTTCAGGCATATCAACCTTGTATAGGTCGGTCGGGTTCCACGCTTCACCAGTAGACAGCATCTGGTAGATAGCAGTGAGAATCATCCGGGCGATAGCAATGATGGCACGTTTTTTACCACGGCGCTTCCTGATGCGTTCATACTTCTGTTTGTAATAAGGAGATTTATCAGATTTCACGGCTGCATGGGCAACTTGTACCAATGCAGGTTTGAGGTAGACACCGGCACGTGTTATTCTGACAGACTTCTTCTTACCAGCAGATTCATTGCTTCCGGGAGTTAATCCCGCCCAGCAGCATAAGCGTTTGGAACTGGAAAACGGAGTCATATCGGTACCAGTCTCGGAGATAACAGTGACTGCACTGTTACGGTCAACACCCGGAATGGTACACAGTAACTGGACAGCATTTTCATACGGTGTAACCAAAGAATCAAGCATAGTGTCTATATCATTTATCGTGGATGTGATATAATCCAGATGTGCGCGGACGAGGCGCATGCGGTATTTTTGGGAGTCAGTCATCTGGTACCCTTCGATGGATTCAATGACACTGTCAGACTTCTTCTTTAGGGAACGGAGGAGTCTGGAGGCGATTTCTTCGTGGTTGATGGAATTGTCGGATTGCCCGATCAGGTAATCAATAACAGATGTAGCTGATTTCCCAAAGATATCGGAAACAACCGAATCTAATGCGACATTGCAGACAGTAAGCGCATTCTGGTATCTGTTCTTTTCGCTGGTACGGCAGGAGGTCAGTTTGTAACGGTATCTTGTAAATTCACGCAGGATACGGATTGGTTTACAGGGGATATAGCTTCCCGGAACCAGGCCTAACCGGAATAAATCCCTAATCCACCTGGAATCTTTTGTATCATCCTTATTGCCTTTGACTGCTTTTACCCATTTGGGATTGGCAATGGTGACATTGATTTCGTCCTCTAAAAGGTTGAATACAGGAACCCAGTATTTACCGGTAGATTCCATGCAGACATCCCGGCACTGGTTTTTCATAAGCCAGTCTTTGAATTGCAGGATAGAATTGTTGAAGGTAGAGAAACGCTTCTTTTGATAAGAAGGTTCTATACCGGAAGAGGTTTTGATGATTGTGGCAACGAGAAAAGATTTGTGAACATCGACGCCACAGCAGGTTTGGTAAACAACTTTCATGGTCAGAGCTCCTTTCAGAATGAGATAAAGAAGCCATTGACTGTTCCACCACACATTTAACAGAGAAGTTAAAACAATTCTTACTGTACGGTCTGACAGAGCCACTTATTTGTGCTTGAAAGATGAAACTTACACTGATTTTTATGCTGTCTAAAACGGAAGAAAGCCTTTACAACTTACCTCCCCGTGCTTTGTAGTATAGCTTCTTTAACAATTATTTTATCAGCAACGTGGGGAATTGGAAGACTTTCATTACTATTTGTGCCGCCAACTGAAAGGCGGCGGAATGGAGATTTTTATGAAAAAGCTCTTTGCATGGGTTCAAGTGAAAATATATCTGAAAGAGATAATGGATTAGCTTGCTTATTAGTATTGTGGAATAATAAACCGTTAGAAAAATACCAGGATGATATTGTAACAGTCTTTTGGAAGAATGACAGAGATGCTTTGCCGGTGACAGAATTATATTATTCATTCATTTGGGAGAGACTACCACATCCAGAGTCGGTCGAGTTTTCAAAATTATATTCTACATATTTGATGAAGACAAAATATGTAGAAAGCGTAACCCCAATTGGGCACGAAGTAAATAATTCATATGCAAGTGTTCGGGATTATTTTAGTTTCTTTTATTCAACATCGGAAATTTCGGTGAGAGAATGTAATAAGGTGATTTTAAATAAAGAACTTGCAAATACAATTTTGACTCGTTCATATGATTTCATAATTCATGAAAAAAGTTTATTGGAACATAATCTTATGGGAGAAAAAGAAGATTGTGAAAATAAATTTCTAGTAATTGAAGAACTTGTTGCACTTGTCTATTGTGAGGCAATAAAAAATCAGTTGATTACAGAAATATATCCATTGATTAAAAAAATTAAGATAGCATTATCAGATTGTCAAATTAGTACAATTGCAATTGATATGCTAGAAATGGTCGAGAAAAATGAAGTTGAAGAATGCGTAGATTTGTTCGAAAGTATTATTTTAACGAAAAATAAAAAGCTTTATTCAAGTGCATTTACAGGAATACAATGTTTGGTATTTATGAAAGAAAATTGTGATCAGGATGTATCGTTTGAAAAATTTTTCAGTTCAATCAAATATTTAGATATAGAGTATTCAAAGACATTATGGATTCATTTGACACCATTGCTTAGGCAACCTTTTTTTGCTAAGGAGGAAGCACAGAAATATATTACATTGTCTGTAAGCAAATGCATAGATATATATGAAAAATTGGCAAATCAAGGTGAACGTTATTATTTGGATGGTTTATATAATTGTGTGGATGCATTGCACCAATATTATAAAAATGTTAAAAGAACCGGAATGAACGAAACGGATGAATTAAAACAATGTATCGAAAAGGCTAAGAAAATAAAAAATTATGAGATTGCAAATATCTGGTCTTGTTAATAGTGTGATAACACTATGATAACAAAATCTCCAAAAAACACACGGACACAGCGGAAAATACGTTTTTTTCACACAAAACGAACGGAAAATAACCATTTAGCCTCTGCAACACGCCATTCTGATACCGTGAAGGTGGACGTACTGTAGGATTAGGCCGTGTTGCTTCTATTATTGTAAAATGGGCGGATTTGTGGCATACTGCTCTATAGAATTACCAATGATTGCATTTTGACAGAAAGAGGTATGTTTATGGAAACAGAAAAAAATGTGCTGATCGTGGATGACGAGACGATGATCTGTGATTCCGTTTCTGCTTACATAACAAAACAGGGATACCATGTGTTTACAGCCGGAGACGGCAAAGAGGCGCTGGAGATATTCCGGAAATATCCGATTATGTTTGTGATTCTCGATCTGATGCTGCCGGGGATGACGGGAGAAGAGATATGCCAGGCGATACGCAGACAGTCGAGAGTGCCGGTTATAATGTTGACGGCAAAGACACAGGAAGAGGATGTGCTGAACGGTCTGGACATCGGCGCGGATGATTATGTGACAAAACCCTTCAGTGTTAAGCAGCTATATGCCCGTATGGAGGCGATTCTGCGCCGGACTGGCAATGACCTGAAGCCGCTGGCGGAGAAATTTTCGTGGAATGACAATGACCTGCAGATTGATTTCGGGCATAGTGAGGTGCGCAAACAAGGAGAAGCGTTAAGCCTGACGCCGAGTGAGTGGAAAATTCTTTCCGCAATGATAAAACACCCCAAAAAGGTATTCTCGCGGGAAAATCTGATTGAACTTGTGTTTGGACCGGATTTTGACAGCTACGACCGTGTGATTGATACCCACATTAAAAACCTTCGCAAGAAGTTGGAAACGAATCCTAAAAATCCAGTCTATATAAAGACCGTGTATGGGCTGGGGTATAAATTCGGAGGTGAGGAAAATTGAGACGATACAGTCTCCGGCGCGTCCTCGCTGTCCGCTTCGCCCTGCTGGTACTGATTGCGATTTCCCTCATCAGCGTGGTGTCGAATATCATGATCAGCCGTGAGTTTGAAGAATATGTGGAAGAACAGCAAAGGCTGGAGGCGGATAGCATTGCGCAGAATATTTCCAGTCAATACCGCCTGGAGGATGGCGGCTGGAATATTGACTATGTGCATGGGATGGGGATGTATGCGCTGGAAGACGGATTTATTATCAAATTATATGACAAGGATGAAAATATCCTCTGGGATGCAGAAAATCACGATATGACGCTTTGCCATGAAGTGATGCAGTCCATCACTATTCTCATGGAGAAGGAGCGTGCGGAGCTGGACGGTAATTTTGTAACGCAAAGATATGATTTAAAACCATCAGAAGAGCTTGTGGGATATCTTGATATCAGCTATTACAGCCCTTATTACATGGATGAACATGATTTTCATTTTATTGCAGCATTGAACCGGATTCTGATAGCAGTTGGCAGTATTTCGCTGGTCAGCGCCATTATTATGGGTGTGTTGCTGGCGAATCACATTGCCAGACCGGTTTCTGAAGTAGTTGAGGTTACACAGAAGATTTCTGAGGGAGATTATACTGCGGGATTCAGAGATGGCGGCTGTGATGAGGGACTTACAAAGGATATCCGCACAAAAGAATTATATGAGCTGACAAACGCTGTCAGCCAGATGGCAAAATCCCTGAAGGAGCAGGAAGCCCTGCGGAAACGGCTGACGTCAGATGTGACGCATGAACTGCGGACACCGGTAGCGAATATATCGTCCTATATGGAAATGATGGCAGACGGGGTGATGGAGCCGACGACGGAACGGATGCAGAGCTGCTACGAGGAGCTGCAGCGCCTTTCCGGACTGATCTGTAATCTGGAGCGGCTGCGCCAGGTGGAAGATGAAAATCTTGTGCTTGATAAAACGGAGGTAGATCTGCTTGAATTGTCACAAAATGTTCTGGGAAATTTTGAAAGTCAGCTTTTGGAAAAGCATCTGAAGGGGCAGGTTTCGGGTGATGCCGCCGTTATCTTTGCAGATAAAGGACGGATCCAGCAGGTGCTTACTAATCTGGTATCTAATGCGATAAAATATTCAAACGACGGCGGCATGATTCACGTGGTCATTGAGGATACAAAAAATAGCGGTATCATACATGTCGAGGATAACGGAATCGGCATCCCACAGGAGGATCTCGGACGGATTT
The DNA here is from genome assembly GCF_025148285.1 of Marvinbryantia formatexigens DSM 14469. Lineage (NCBI taxonomy): Bacteria > Bacillati > Bacillota > Clostridia > Lachnospirales > Lachnospiraceae > Marvinbryantia > Marvinbryantia formatexigens. The sequence goes on from NZ_CP102268.1 coordinate 2,848,188, forward strand.
TTGAAAGATTTTACCGGACGGATAAATCCCGGAACCGTAAAACCGGCGGCGCAGGCATTGGTCTTACAATTGTCAGAACAATCGTACAGGCGCACGGGGGAAACATAAGCGTTGAAAGTAAAGAGGGAAAGGGGAGCTGTTTTACGATTATCCTGCCCAAAACGGATTCTCTTTAAAAGAAAGGGCAACAGTATCTTTTGTTTCAGATGCTGTAGCCTTTTTTGTGTATCCACATAAAAAACACAAATCTTCCTGTTAGACTGCACAGGAATGTGCAAGGAGGGAATGTGCAATGGAAAAAACAGTCCGGCTGCATATTGGCGGCATGACATGTGTAAACTGTGCTGACAAAATTAAGAAAACACTAAAGCGCACGAACGGCGTAATCCGTGCCAGTGTGAGCTATAACAATGCCATAGCTGATATTGCTTACGATGAGAAAATTATTTCTCTGAAAAAGATAATTACTGTTATTGAGAGACTTAACTACAAGGTGATTTTAAATCAGAAGGCTTCCGGAGCTGGCGTGGCGAAGACGACATGTATACTGGCAGTTATCGTTTTATTATATGTTGTATTGCAGGTGACAGGTATTCTGAATCTGCTGGCGCCGGGACAGCTTGCGGATGCAAAGATGAGTTATGGGATGCTTTTTGTGATTGGTCTGCTTACCTCGGTTCACTGCATTGCCATGTGCGGGGGCATTAATCTCTCGCAGTGTATTCCACAGACGGCGCAGGGAGAACCCGGTGACACTGGCAGACTGGCAGCATTTCGCCCGGCGCTGGCTTATAATATGGGAAGAGTGTTCTCTTATACGGCAGTCGGTTTTGTCCTTGGTTTTGCCGGCTCTCTGGCTGGCGGCGGTGCCGGAGCAGGACTGTCCGTATTTTTGCAGGGAATTCTGAAGATCATAGCGGGTCTGCTTATGGTCGTTATGGGAATCAATATGCTGGGGCTTTTTCCGTGGCTGCGCAAATTTACCATCCGTATGCCAAAGGCTCTTGCGCGGAAGGTGGGTGGTCAGAGGGCGAAAGCTGCCAGACCTTTTGCAGTCGGTATACTGAACGGTTTTATGCCCTGCGGACCGCTGCAGTCCATGTGGCTCGTTGCTTTGTCTGCAGGCAATCCGTTTGCCGGGGCGTTATCCATGTTTCTGTTCAGCCTTGGAACCGTGCCGCTAATGCTGGGACTTGGTTCGGTTGTTTCGGCCATTGGCAGAAAATTTGCAGATAAGGTGATGACAGCTGGCGCAGTGCTGGTCGTTGTCCTTGGGCTGGCAATGCTCTCACAGGGCGGCTCTCTCAGCGGATGGCTTCCGCCCGATCTGCTTCTGGTGCTTGTGATTGCCTTCGGTGTTGCGGGAGTGATGCTGAGTATTCCTATCGAAAAAAAGGTTTTCAAAAATATAGTTAATGTGGTGTCGCTGGCAGTTGTAATTGGCGCCTGCGCGCTGTGGAGCTATCAGGGAACGCAGACACAGCGTGGTCTGGCTGCGGACACAGGCATGGAAGCGGCTGATAGCGTGCAGGTGATCAACAGCACCCTGACTTATAGCCGTTATCCCGACATTACTGTACAGGCAGGGGTTCCGGTGAAATGGATTATTGATGCACCGGAAGGAAGCATTAACGGATGCAATTACAAGATTTTTATCCAGGATTACGGTATTGAATACACGTTTCACACGGGAGAAAATATCATTGAATTTACGCCGGAAGATACCGGTACGGTTCGTTATAGCTGCTGGATGGGAATGATTTACGGAAATATATACGTTACGGATGGAACAGAGAGCGGGGCTTCTGGTGCTGAAGGCAGCACGGCAGAGGCATCAGCGGGACTTATGTATTCCGGAAAGTCATGCTGTAACTAATCCTTGTAAATATCAGTTGCAAAGGACGGATTTTGAATGGGAGGTTTTCAAAAGTCCTTAAACGTTTCAAATGTTTTGTAGATTTTACAGAAGTCAACACAGATGTTCTGTTCTGGACAATAGCCGAACTCCGGAAATTCTGTGAGGGACAGAAAGTTACATAATGACAGAAAATAGCTGCCGCAAAGCTCAAGTATGATTGTGGATTGCGGCAGTTATTTTTTTAGCCTTCTTCGTCGGACAGCCTGTGTGCGGTACTCTTTCCGTTTTTCAGCTCCTGCACGGATTTCTTTACATAATTCAGATTTGCTTCGGAGAAAAACGAATCGGTATGGGAACAGAGAAACTGCTACTTTGAAATCACCAGATTATACCGGCTCCACAATTCATCTTTAAATTCAAAAACATTTTTTTCAAAATGGTTTTCAACGAATCCGATTTTTTCATAGCATCGTTTTGCTGCGGCGTTTTTGGCAAATACATTTAGCTGCACCAGCCCGGCGCCTGTTATATGAAAAGCATACTGTAATGCGAGATTTAGCATTTCTTTTCCATAGCCTTTTTGGCGTTTCTCTTTGTCCACTATGATAAATTTGAGAAATCCGGTATTATTTTCTGTGTCGACAGAATAGCAGAAGAAGCCGACCGGTTGTCCGGTATCCTCCGTTGCGACGTATGCGCAGCACGTCTGCTTCATTGAAAGTTTTTTCAAAAAGTTATGGAAGGATTCCTGCGTAACGGGAAAGGGCAGCATCAAGATACCCGCGTATTTCGATTGCAGTGTAGGTGTGACTGAAACGGTAGCCAAGCTTTTGCGCAAGCGCGGCGGAAGCCGCATTCTGCGCGTCCCAGCTTGGATAGAGATTTTGTTTCCGGCATTCCAGAATGAGTTTTGCACCGCACAGACAGGCGAATCCCTGTCTCCGGAAATCTTCTCTGGTATCAATCTCAACTTCGATGCCTTCCCGGTACCGGGTATAGGAGGAGGCGCCGGAGAGGATTACATGATTTTTATGTAACACCACCCCGGTTCCAAGCCGGTGGAATGTCTCATAATCCTTAAACTGCGCTACCAGGTCACGGCTCCAGCTCTCTGCCCTGCACAGATTGTAAAAGTGTTCATCAATTATGGAAAGGTCACAGTCTGCCGGCAGGCGGCTGACAATTTTCTCCAGCTTCTTTATATCAAAGATATCTGGTTCTTTATGGAAAGCGTAGCGGGTGACGATGGTTGCTTTTGTACCATAGCAGCGCAGCAGCAGTTCCTTCCACGCATCATTTTGCGGGACAAGGATAATAAAATCCTGGCGGCACCATTCTGGCTTATAGGCGGCAAGCTCTGCATCCGGTCTGCCGGCAAAAAAAGCAAAATCGGCGAGGATTGCCATAACAGCCGTCGGATTTTCCGTATCATTTGCATAAAGCTTTCCCATAACACCCTGCAGACAGGACCAGATAATGGTTTCTTCCCAGCCGTCAAACAGGCGGGCAATATGTGCGGTGACGGTAGTTTCGTATATCATTTTCCCAACCTCAACAATAAGTGAAATATCAGATATTAGTATAGCACATGGCAGTCGTGTCGCGCAATGCTGCTGTGTACATTATCCGATACATTCCTTAGCAGATAAATCGGCACGGTCTGTCTTCTCCTTTTTCCTGCATGCTTGAACTGTAACTATCTATATGTTACGCCTTATTCCGCTTGCAGCGGATGCCTGAGCCAGCTCAGGACAGCAGCGGTTATATTTCAGTGGAAAAAATTCCAGTAATATGATAAGATGGGCTGGAAACAGATGGATGCCAGAGCATTTGCCGGAGACATCACAAAAGAATAGTTAAGAAAGGGGAGGACAAAATGTTAGAATTTAAGTATGATACACAGTTATTGATTGAAGGAAAAGATTTGGACGAGGACGAAATCAGCGATTATTTTACAGAGCATTTCCAGGGAGACTGCCTGCTGGCAGTAGGAGACGAGGAGTTGATTAAAATCCATTTCCACACAAATAAGCCGTGGGAGGTGCTGGAATATTGTGCGACACTCGGCGAGATCTATGATATCGTTGTGGAGGATATGGACCGGCAGGCGCGTGGACTGAAGGGCTAAAGAGACGAAGTAAGAAGAAACGCATTTCAGCAAAAGCAGTATATTAAAAAGTAATATATTGAAAAGTAATATATTTCAAAAGTGCTTGACTCTTACCCTGCGTCATACTTTACACTGAATGTACACGGAAGGAGAGGAAGGCAATGAGAACAGTAAAAGAGGTCAGCAGTCTGACGGGCGTAAGTATACGTGCGCTTCATTATTACGATACCATCGGGCTTCTGCATCCGGCAGAGGTGACGGAATCGGGGTACCGGCTTTATGACGATAAGGCTCTGGAGAAGCTGCAGATGATTCTGCTGTTCCGCGAGCTGAAATTTCCGCTGAAGGATATTCAGAAGATTCTGCAAAGCACGGATTTTGACAGAGCAAAGGCATTGGAGCAGCAGATTGCGCTGCTTAGTCTGCAGAAGGAGCATATTGAAAATCTAATCAGCCTTGCCCGTGAAATACAGCAGACAGGAGTGAAAAATATGTTAGATTTCAGCGCATTTGATACGAAGAAGATGGATGACTATGCCAGGAGGGCAAAGGAAGCGTGGGGCAGCACAGAGGCTTATCAAGAGTTTGAGCAAAAAGCGAAATACCGCTCCGCCAGGGAGGAGCTGGGTCTCGGCGAGGGACTGATGGATATTTTCCGGGAATTCGGGCAGATGCGGGATACGGATGTGCATGATGGGATTGTGCAGCGGCAGGTGGAAAAGCTGCGCGATTACATTACCGCACATTATTACCAGTGTACGCCGGAAATTCTGCAGTCGCTTGGCTGCATGTATGCCGCTGGCGGAGAATTTACGGAGAATATTGACCGTGCGGGCGGCACCGGAACGGCAGTGTTTGTACAAAAAGCGATTGAGAGTTTCTGCCGGTAATCCACAGAATTGACTGCGCAGTGCAGCAGGCGTTTAAAGTTGGTGCGTACAATAACATGGCAGGTGGAGAAAAGTATGAAAGGGAAAGGCGTGGTTGTCTTTCTCTTTTTTCGATGCTATAATCATAAATATGTACAGGGATTCTGATATCACAAAATGCAAAAGAGGAATTGTGGATGAAGAAGAAGCTTGCAATGCCAGTCATACGCAAAATCGAGGACAATGAAGCCTCTCTGATAAAGTTTGAAGAGGAGCTGCGCGCTGATTCAGCAATAAAGGAGCAGGAAATCCTTCTGGATTATCCAACGGTGTATATTCATAACTGGAAGTATAAAAAGACGTATGAGGTATATATTGGTGAGACCAACAGTATTATTCGGCGTACCAGGCAGCATCTTACGGATGTGGAAAATGGGAAGAAATGGTCGGAAAAGCTCGTGGAAAATAAAGCAGAACTGTTGATTATTGGTCATGAGCACTTTAATACATCACTCACAAGGGATGTTGAGAACCGCCTGATACAGTATATGATGAGTATAGAAAGTGTACGGAAAGTTTATAATGTCCGGGGAAATCCGCAGAATAAATATTATCCGGAGAAGGAATTTGAATGGATTTTCCGGGAAATCTGGAAGAAACTGCGGAAAATAGATGATAATCTTTTTCTGGAGGAAAGTGCAATCAGGGATTCTGCGCTGTTTAAAGCATCTCCGCTGCATAAGCTGACGGCTGACCAGGAAAGAGCAAAGGAACTGATTGTTCGGAAAGTGATGGAAGCGCTGAAGGAAAATAAAAAGAAGCAGTTGATTTTTATTGAAGGAGAGGCGGGAACTGGAAAGACGGTTCTGAACAGCAGTACTTTTTATGAACTTTATAACCGTGCGGAAGAGTTTGGTCTGGGTAATTTGAAGTGTTATTTGATGGTAAATCACGAAGAGCAGCGTAAGGTGTATGAGCAGATTGCAAAGAAGCTTGGTTTAACAGAGCAATTTGGGGAGATTGTCTGCAAGCCGACCACGTTTATTAATCAGCATCGTCCAGAGAATCCTGTTGACGTAGCATTTGTTGATGAGGCGCATCTTTTGCTGACACAAGGCAGAATGTCATATAAAGGAAAGGGGCAGCTTCGTGATATTATAGACCGTGCGAGGATAACGGTAGTTATGTTTGATGAAAATCAGATTCTGACGGCAGATCAATACTGGGAGGCGGAGCTTCTGGAGCGGTATAAACAAATGGCGAAAGAACAGGGCAATTACCGTGAACTGAAAAATCAGCTCAGAATGGCGGCTGATGAGCAGACGATAGCGTGGATAGATGCTTTCACAAAGCAACGCAGACTGATAAAAATACCGGATGATTCAACTGGATATGAGATACGGGTGTTTGATGAGCCTGTAGAATTGGAGCGGGCGATAAAACAAAAAGGCAGATGCAGGAAAACAGCGCTTTCCCGTATGGTTGCTACTTATGACTGGAAGTATGATAAGAAAAAGCTGCCGGAAAACAGAGTAACAAAATACTGGGAGGTTATGATAAAGCATTGGCATAAGCCGTGGAATTATCAGCTTCAGAAGGATATGGAGGCAAAGGAGCGTAAGGATATAAAGGAGCTTGCCTGGGCGGAGCAGCCTCAGACTATCAATGAGATTGGCTCAACTTATACGATACAGGGATTTGATCTGAATTATGTGGGAGTTATTCTGGGACCGTCTGTAACATATCGCAATGGTGAGATTATTTTTGATCCTGGAAAAAGCTGTAATAAAAATGCAGTAAAAAACCGGACATTGTCCGACGGAACGAAGCGGAAATTTGGTGAAATGCTGATACAGCACGAGGTTCGGGTGCTGATGACGCGCGGTATAAACGGACTGTATCTTTACGCATATGATGAGGAGCTTAGAAAGGCGCTGCAGGATGCGGCGGTGAAGTGAGGAAGAAGGATTATGAATGAGAGTACGATAAAAGAACTGACTGGCAGAGTGCAGGCGTTTTGTGAGGAAAGGGACTGGGACCAGTTCCACAATCCGAAGGACCTGGCAATTGGTATCTCTACGGAAGCGAATGAATTGTTGGATATTTTCCGGTTTAAATCAGAGAGCGAGATGCAGGAAATTTTTGCGGATGAAGCAAAACGGGAGCATGTGGAGGAGGAACTGGCGGATACCTTTTTCTTTATTCTGCGGTTTGCCCAGAAAAACCAGATTGACCTTGGAGAAATCCTAAATAAAAAAATTGCCAGAAATGCGGAAAAATACCCGGTGGAAAAGAGCCGGGGAAGCAACTTAAAATATACGGAAATACGATAAGAACAGAGAAAGCAGGGAGAAAATGTTAGCATATACATATGTTGCACCGGGAGATTTCCGGCTTCTGGAAAAGCCGCTGCCGGAGCTTGCGGATGAGAAAGACGCTATTGTGCGGGTGACGCTGGCGAGCATCTGCACCAGCGATATTCACATTAAACACGGAGCGGTTCCGCGGGCAGTGCCGGGGATTACCGTCGGGCACGAAATGGTCGGGATTGTGGAAGCGGTGGGCAGTGCGGTCACAAAAGTGAAGCCGGGCGACCGGGTGGTCGTGAATGTGGAGACATTTTGCGGGGAATGCTTTTTCTGCAGGCATGGTTATGTGAACAACTGCACGGATAAAAACGGCGGCTGGGCGCTTGGCTGCCGGATTGACGGCGGGCAGGCGGAATTTGTGCGCGTCCCGTATGCTGACCAGGGGCTGACGGTGATTCCGGATACGGTCTCCTTCGAGCAGGCGCTTTTCGTGGGGGATGTACTGGCTACGGGGTTCTGGGCGGCGCGCATTTCAGAAATCACCGCGGAGGATACCGTGCTGATTCTGGGCGCGGGGCCGACCGGCATCTGTACGCTGCTCTGCGCGATGCTGAAGCAGCCACGACAGATTATCGTATGCGAGAAGGATGAGGAACGGCTGGCGTTTGTGCGCAGCCATTATCCGCAGGTAATTGCCGCAGCGCCGGAGGAGCTTACGCAGACGATTGCGCGGTACTGCCCGCACGGCGGCGCGGACGTGGTGCTGGAGGTGGCGGGCGCGAAGGACACCTTCCGGACGGCATGGCAGTGCGCAAGACCGAACGGAATCGTGACTGTGGTCGCGCTGTATGAGGAGGACCAGATACTGCCGCTTCCGCAGATGTACGGGAAAAATCTGACGTTTAAGACCGGCGGGGTGGACGGCTGCGACTGTGAGGAGCTGCTGGCGCTGATTGCGCAGGGGAAAATTGACACGACGCCGCTGATTACACACGAATATCCGCTGGAAAAAATTGCGGAGGCGTATGATGTATTTGAAAACAGAAAAGACCATGTGATAAAGGTAGCGGTGCGGTGCTGACAGGACAGCTTGACCGGACTGTCACGCTACGGCGAACGGAGCAAACAGTAACGCTGTTATGTCTCTGGTGCGGCGTCTGATAAAAAGATGGCACAAAATTATTGACAAACGATAATTTTGTGCTATACTTTTCTTAAAGAATTATCGTAAAACAATAATTTTTGCGAGGGAGACACGGTTTGGATAAACCAGAGCGAGGTCTGTCCGTCTGGAGGTGACGATATGAGATACCGGTATTTTTATTCTGCGCTGGCGTTGGAGGCGATTCTTTGTGTGATATTTGCATTGCCGCAGATACAGCTTTCCGGGGTGTTTACATCTATTGCGGCGTTTCCGTTTGAGCAGATTGGTCTGGGGCTGCGTATGCTTTCGCTGTCCGGGACGGCGGGCAATCTGGCAGCGATTTTGCTTTATCTGCTGCTGGGGCTGCTTCCGTGCGCTGTTTATTATTTCCTGCGGGCGAAAAAGCGTCTGTGCGGTGCGGACTGGCTGCTGATTGTTCTGAGCGTGCTGCTGTTTGTCGTAAATTATTATATGATTAATCCGGGGCTTCTGGGTGCGGGTGCGGCGGGCAGCGCAAAATGGATACCGGGCGGCACTTTTTATGCGGTGCTGTGCGGCTATCTGGCTCTGCGAATGCTTTGTATGTATGCGTCGGCTGATGCAAAAAAGCTGCAGGAGGCGCTGAAGCTTCTGCTGTTGTTTATGATGGCGGTTTTTGTCTACGGAGTGTCCGGGCAGGAGCTGGGATGGCTGTTTTCGGCGATACAGAATGTGCAGAGCGGCAACAGCATATCGGTGGAGGTGACGGCGCTGTATGGACCGGCGCAGGAGCTGATCCCCACGTATGTTTTTCTGGTGTTCCAGTTTCTGATAAGAGCGCTTCCCTGGTGCATGGACCTGGCGGCGGCATTTCTGGCGCTCCGGATGCTGGATGCGCTGGGAAAGGACCGCTATTCTGAAGAGGCGGTCGGCGCGGTAAAAAAGCTGGCGGACTTTTGCCGGATGGCGCTCTCTGTTACGATTGGGGCGGAAATTCTGTTTCATGTGCTGCAGTTTCTTCTGCGGGAGCGGCTTTATCAGATGGATATTTTTATCCGCTTTCCGGTACTTTCAATCGTATTTGTGCTGGCAATGCTGCTGGCGGCGCGTTATCTGCAGGAGGACCAGAGAATGAAGCAGGAACACGATTTATTTATATAACAGGCTGAGGAAAAATATGGGAATTCGGGTTTGTCTGGAAAATGTATTAAAGGAGCGGGGAATGACGTCGAAGGAGCTTTATGCGCTGGTTGGAATTACGGAAGCCAATCTTTCGGTGTTGCGCAGCGGAAAAGCAAAGGGCGTCCGTTTCCATACCATCAACCGTATCTGTTATTTTCTGCATTGCGATGTGGGAGATATTTTAAAGTTCGACGGGGAGCTTGGGGAGGAGGAAAATCATGAAACGTAAAGAATGTGCGGCGGCTCTGGGAATACTTTCGGCGATGATTTTGAGCGGCTGTTCTCTGGCGATTCCGGGCGCGGGAGCAGAGGGCGGGGAGGACCGGCTGATTGGCGCTTTTATTACGGAGGATTATCCGGACCTTTTTGATATGGAGGCATATCTGCAGGACCATGTCTCACAGTTTAAAAATGCAGGGGAAATCCAGATTGGAAATACCGTCGGCTACGAGCAGAAGCTGTATGCGGTAATCGATAAAAAGGGCAGTGAAAATGCGTCTGACTGGGATATTTCCTTTGGAGAGCTGGAGGGCATTTCCTTCTTTGCCGTGAACCATGAGAGCAGTGAGGGAGCGCAGACGTGGGATTCTGTGTATAGCGCTGGCATTTCGGATGTGAGCACAGATATCAATGTCACAGATGATAGCAGTGAATTAAGCCTGAAGGGGACGATTTATATCGTGCCGGGACAGGCAGATAAGGATATTGCCTACTATATGAACCCGGTGTTTCAGACTGCGGACGGGCGGATTTATCTGACGGGTGGCAGCGGCTTTAGTACAAGCGGGGAGTCGGGAGAGGAAAGCGTCTACTTTACGTCTACCCTGGATGGGGAGGTTCGGACTACGGGGAACGGAAAGTGCAAAACGGAAAAAAGCAGTGTCGCACTCAGCTATGCAACCATGTATCCGCCGGTCAGGATCACACTTTATCAGATGGATGAAGCGCATCAGTGTCTGAAAAAGCAGGAGTTTGTTCCAGGAACGCTCCCGGAAAGTCTGAAGCTGGAGCCGGGAGCGGCGTATCTTCTGACGGAGACAGAAAAAGAACGGCTGTCCGGCGAACGCTTTTTTACCAGAGCGGTATACGACAACCGGGAGGACGCGGAGAACATCATGAAGACCTGGTATGAATCCGGAAACGGGATCCTGGCGGGGCAGGAAACTGTTCTGGAATGGAATTAGGGGAGCCTCCGGTGCGAAAAGCTCTGGCTGCGGCGGCGCCGCGCAGGAGAATTTCCGGAAGCTATCCGGAGCATCTGCAAAGTTCCCAGAAGGCGACAGCGCTTGCCGCGGCAACATTCAGAGAATCAACGCCATGCGCCATCGGGATGCGGACGGTATAATCACAGTCTGCGAGCGTAGCGGCAGAAAGTCCGTCACCCTCCGAGCCGAGTATGACAGCAAGCTTTTCCTCCCCGGCGAGCCGCTGGTCAGAAACCGGGATGGAGCTGTCAGTCAGCGCCATTGCGGCAGTTCCAAAGCAGAGACTTTTCAGAAAGCGGACATACGACGGGAAATGCTGCGTTTCTTTGGCCGTCAGCCAGGTCCAGGGTATCTGGAAAACAGTGCCCATACTGACGCGGATGGAGCGGCGGTACAGCGGATTGCTGCAGTCGGGGGTGAGAAGAACGGCATCCATGCCAAGCGCCGCCGCAGAGCGGAAGATTGCGCCGACATTAGTGGGATTCATCACATTTTCCAGTACGGCGATCCGGCGCGCGCCGCTGCACACCTCCCGGACAGAGGGCAGGGGCGGACGTCGCATGGCGCAGAGCACACCGCGTGTCAGCGCAAACCCGGTAAGCTTTGTCAGCACATCAAAATCAGCCGTGTAGACCGGCACATCCCCGCAGCGCGCAAGGACATCGCGCGCCTCACCTTCAATGTGTTTTCGTTCCAGTAAAAGCGATACCGGAATGCAGCCGGCATCCAGCGCGCGTTCCACCACCTTAGGGCTTTCTGCGATGAAAAGCCCTTTTTCCGGTTCGTGGCGGTTGAGAAGCTGTCCTTCTGTGAGGCGGGCATAGACATCCAGCTCCGGGGCGTTAAAATTAGTGATTTCAATAATATGCGGCATGACGAATTTCCTCCTGCTTGAAATGATGGGTTTTATGTGATATCCCGGAATTATTATAGATGCTTCCGGCAGGGGTGTCAAAGAATTTATCAGTTTCTGATTGCAGTTCCGTATCGGGAGTGGTACAATAACAAAAGTCTGATTTTTGAGGAAACGGAGGGGCGTTTCATGAAACGCGAGAGCTTTAAAAGAGGTCTGCGGGATGGCGTGCCGATTGCGCTTGGATACTTTGCCGTATCGTTTACGTTTGGTATGATGGCAGTGTCCGGCGGGCTTGGCATCTGGCAGGCGGTACTGATTTCACTTACGAATCTCACATCGGCAGGACAGTTTGCCGGTCTGGATATCATACTTGCGGCGGGCTCTTACTGGGAAATGGCATTGACGCAGCTTATTATTAATCTGCGCTATTGTCTGATGTCTTTTTCACTTTCCCAGAAGCTGGAGAGAAATACCGCGCTGCCGCACAGGTGTCTGGTAGCATTTGGAATTACGGATGAAATTTTTGGCATCAGCGCCAGCCAGGAGGGAAGGGTAAGCCCCTGGTATAATTACGGAGCAATGTGTGTGGCGATACCGGGCTGGACCCTTGGAACGCTGGCGGGGGCTATTTCCGGTAATCTGCTCCCGGAATTTGTGGTAAGCGCGCTGAGCGTGGCGATATACGGTATGTTTCTTGCCATTATTATTCCGCCCGCCAAGAAAAGCCGCGCAGTGGCGGGTGTTGTGCTTGGTGCAATGGCAGTCAGCAGTCTGTTTGCGGTGGCCCCGGTACTGAAAAATATCTCATCCGGTTTTGTGATTATTATTACGACGCTGCTCGTGGCGGGCATTGCCGCGTACGTCAGCCCGATTAAGGAGGAACAGGAGGAAAGCGCTCATGAATCATAATATTTATGTGTACATTCTGGTAATGGCGGGTGTGACATATCTTATCCGTATGCTGCCGATGGCACTTGTAAAGAAAGAGATTACCAGTCCGTACATAAAATCATTTTTATATTATGTGCCGTATGCATGTCTGGCGGCAATGACCTTTCCGGCGATTCTCTCCGCAACGGAAAGCACTGTTTCCGCAGTCATTGGGTTTGTGGTAGCCGTAATTGCCGCCTATAAAGAAAAGAGCCTGCTTACCGTAGCGCTTCTGGCGTGCGGAGCCGTCTTTATCGTCGAGAGGATTCTGCCGCTCCTGCCATGATGGAGCCGCCTTCTGCTTCCGTGTGGAGAAATAATGCGGCGGCTGTATGAGGTTGACCTCGACACTTTTATCACGCCGCCTTCTGCTTCCGCGCGGAGAAATAATGCGGCGTCAGAAATTGCCGTGAGCTGGGGCGGCCCCTTCCAGTCTCGTGGACAATATATCGTGTGGATAAATGTTGTGCAGTTTTGTAAAAAAACGCACAGCATTTTTTTTCATTTTGTTTAATCTTTTTCTGCTATAGGTGTTATACTGTGAGTGTAACAAGAAGGAGATACTTAACAGACCTGCATTGTGGAATGTAAGCCTGCCAGGCATTCAGTGATTATGGAGGAAAAGATAAATGAATACTTTAAAAGCTGAAAAAAGAAGTTTGGACACAAAGGCAAAGAAACTCAGACGGGAAGGATATGTTACCGGAAATGTATTTGGAAAAGAACTGAAAGAATCCATACCGGTACAGATTACGAAAAAGGATGCAGAACGTCTCTTAAAAACATGTAACAAGGGCAGCCAGATTATGCTGGATGTAGAAGGCAGAAAGCTGGATGTGCTGATTAAAGAAATTGACTACAATTCAATGAAACGCCAGATTGATGAGATTGATTTCCAGGCGCTGGTAAGCGGTGAGGAAGTACATTCGGTAGCCGAGGTCGTGCTGCTGAATCATGAAAAAGTAGTAAATGGTCTGATTCAGTTAAAGCTTCATGAGATTGCGTACAAGGCAGTTCCGGAGGCGCTGGTGGATAAAGTGGAAATCAATATGGAAAATATGAAAATCGGAGACACGGTTCTTGTAAAGGATCTGGATATTGCCTCCAATGAGAAGATTCATCTGATGACAGACCCGGAAGCAGTGGTAGTAACAGTAACCGAGATTCACAATAAGGCGGTTCCGGAAGAAGAGACTGCAGCAGAGGAAGAAAAATAAAAGAGAAGAAACAAAAAAGAAACATAAAGAAAAAACCGTAAAGAACAAAAAGAGAATCAGAAAGAGCAGGGTCCAGGATGACCCTGCTTTTTTGGGTATTTTTTTGCATACCTTCGGGAACCGGTACTTGATTTTCCCGGTGCTGTACGGTATATTGAAAATGGACAGCGCGGGTATTGCGGCAGTGCTCCAACGAAAAACGTGATTTTAACCAGTACCTCACCTATATACACAACCAGGTCAGAGAGCTGCAGTCGCAGGTGATTATCAGCAATCGCCTGGATGTAACATGGAAGTGAGATGGAAGTAATATTGAAGTAATATTGGAATACTGCCGGTGCTGCATGGTCTGCAAATGGAATTTAACATGATATAATATGTGATATGATACATGCTGGGAGGATACAGATGATAACAGTAAAAGAATACAGAGGACATATCCGTAACTGGGAGGCGCTCTGCAAAGAGCTGGGTGTTGACATGGCGTTATCCAGAGAGGCGCGTGAGACAGAAATTCTCATAAAAGCTTATGAGACATGGGGCTGTCGGATGGCGGATCACATGCATGGGATGTTCGCTTTTGCCCTGTGGGATGAGGAGGCGCAGAAGCTGTTCTGCCTGCGGGATCAGTTTGGAACGAAACCGTTTTATTATTATGTGACGTCGGACGGCAGGCTGCTTTATGGTACGACTATCCGTCAGATTATGGAGCAGCCGGGCTTTGTGAAGGAATTAAATGAGGATATGCTGCAGATATATCTCAGCCTCACCTATGTCGCGGGAGAAGACACCTTTTTTAAAGGCGTGAAAAAGCTGATGCCGGGGCGCTATCTTATCTGGCAGGATGGAAAGCTGGAAATCGCCCGTTACTGGACGCCAAAGTTTGAACCGGATGAGAGCAAATCCCTGGAGGACTGGGCGGAGGAAATACATGAAACGATAAAGGAAATCATGCCGGAGGTAAAATCAGCGGAGGAAACAGCGGAATCCTTTTTGTCCGGCGGCGTAGATTCTTCCTATGTGCTGGCGATGTCGGATGTGCAGATGACGGATTCCTGCGGCTATGATGAGGCGCGCTTTGATGAATCTCCTCTGGCGCTGCGCACGGCGCAGATTCTCGGAAGGGCAAACAGCCGCTGCCGGATTACTCCGGAGGAATATTTTGCAATCGTACCATATGTGATGTATCATATGGAGCAGCCGCTGGGGGACGCGTCTGCGATAGCTTTCGCGATCGCCTGCCGGGAGACCGCAAAGCACACGAAGCTCTGTTATTCCGGAGAAGGCGCTGATGAATTTTTCGGCGGCTACAATATGTATCGTAATGCGGAGCGCTACGGCGATAATCTGAAGAATTTTTATGTCGGAAACACTAATATCATGAAGGAAGATGAAAAGAAGAAAATTCTGAAGCGTTACCGCGGGGATGTGCTGCCGATTAATCTGGTAAAAGAGATATATGAGGAGACGGAAGGGCTGGATGCACTTACAAAAATGTCGGATGTGGATATTCAGATATGGCTGGAGGGCGATATTTATCTGAATGTGGATAAGATGAGTACGGCGGCAGGGCTGGAAATCCGTATGCCGCTTACAGACCGGAGAATATTTGACATCGCGTCCCGGATGCCGTCCAGGTTTAAAGTAAACGACGAACAGAACAAGGTGGCTTTCCGCACAGCGGCAGCGAAGGTGTTGCCGGAGGAAATTGCATTCCGCAAAAAGCTGGGCTTTATTGTGCCGATCCGCATCTGGATGGCGGATGAGCGCTATAATCAGGACGTGCATGCGAAATTTAACAGTGATGCGGCGGCGGAGTTTTTCAATGTGGAAGAAATCAATGAGATACTTGCGGATTACATTGGCGGTAATTCGGATAACTGGCGCAAGGTATGGACCATTTACACATTTCTTGTGTGGTATGAAGAATACTTTGGCGCTCATGCGGATTCCGGCAGGAACGGAGCACATACTGTATGAGTTGCGTTTTGAAAAGGAAGCTGCTTGCGATTGATATGGATGGAACCTGTTTAAATTCCAGAAGCAAAATCAGCGATGAAAATCTTAAGTGGCTGCGCAGGGCAGGAGCGCAGGGGATAGAGATAGTTCCCGCGACCGGACGCGCGCTTACCTGCCTGCCGTATCAGTTGAAGAAGGAAAATCTGTTCCGGTATGTGATTACCTCAAATGGAGCGTCAGTGACGGATATCAGCACAGGCAGAGATATTTTCCGTGCACTGATTCCGCAGAAAACGGCTGTGGAGCTGATGCGGGAGTGCGGCGGAAAAGGTGTGGGAATGACGGTTCACATCGACCATGAGTACCTGGTGCAGGGAAAGCTTCTGGCGGCGCTTGGGCGGCTTCAGTATGGAAAAGATGCAGCCAGCGCAAAAGCGCTCCGGGATATTGTTGCTTATGCAGCCGGAATGCAGTCGGATGTGGAAGAACTTCAGTTTTTCTTTTTCAGTCAGAGTGCCCGCAGGCGCACGGAACAGGCGCTGAGGCATTATCCGGAGCTGGCTGCGGCGTATGCCGGAAATTATGTGGAAATCTATTCCCGAAACGCCACAAAAGGGACGGCGCTTGCCGCCGTGGAAAAGCATCTTGATATCGGACAGGAGGAAACGGCGTGCATCGGGGACGGCGAAAATGATTTTTCCATGTTCCGGGAGGCGGGGATGTGCTTTGCCGTGCAGAATGCGGTTGCGGGGCTGAAAAGCGCAGCGGACAGGGTAGTCGCCTCCAATGATGAAAACGGTGTGGCGGAAGCAATCCGGTATTTATTAGCTGTACAATAAGTGGCGCAGGAGGCGGTCTGAAGCGTAAGAACGCTGTTCCGGAAAACGACTTGCGGATGATAAGTCCGGCGGTCGTTTTCTGCATTTTGAGAAGAGGCGGCATATATGGCGCAGCAGGAGCGGACGGAAAAGAAAAATGGCTGTCTGGCGCAGCCTGGAAAGGAGAAAGATATGAAAAAAATTGCAATGCTGAATTGTCTGAAGGCAAATGAAATCTGTACCGGGGCATCCTGCTTCAGGGCATTTTTAAGAAAAGAGAAGAGCTTTGAGAGGTACCGGAATGAGGAAACAGAGCTGGCGGCGTTTTTCCGGTGCAATGGCTGCGGAAGGGATCCGCTTACGGATGCCGGTATACAGGAAAAGCTCCAGCGTCTGCAGGAGGAACATATAGAGGTGGTTCATGTGGGGGTCTGTACAAAGGACCGTGCAGGAAAACGCTGTGAGACGATACAAAAGATTGTGGAACAGCTGGAGAGCCGGGGGATTTCGGTTGTGGACGGAACACATTAAGGGGGAAGCACGTTGTTATATATAAGACCGGATTATTATACGGAATTTCACTGCACTGCCAGCGCCTGCGAGGATACCTGCTGCGCGGGCTGGCAGATTGTAATCGACAAAAAGTCACTGAAAAAATATAAGACGGTAAAGGGAAGCTTCCGGAGACGGCTGCGCCGTGGAACTGACTGGAAGGAGCAGGTTTTTCGTCAGAAGGAAGAAAAGCGCTGCGCGTTTCTGAATGATGAAAATTTGTGTGACCTTTATACCGCGCTGGGAAACGCAAATCTGTGCAGAACCTGCAGACGTTATCCGCGGCATATCGAGGAATTTGAGGGCGTGCGGGAAATCACGCTGTCCCTGTCGTGTCCGGAGGTTGCAAAAATTCTGATGCAGCATACTGCTCCTGTGACATTTCAGACGGCGGAAACAGCGCGGCAGGAAACCTATGAGGAGTTTGACGAACTGCTTTATTCCATGCTGTTTGACGCGCGCGATGTGATTCTGCGGATTCTGCAGAAGCGTGCGCTTCCGGTCGGTGTGCGGGAGCGGCTGTCCTACGGCATCGCACATGATATGCAAAGCCGCATAAACCGGGGAGAGCTGTTTGAATGCCGCCAGGTACTGGAAAAATATCAGAAAGAGACGGCAGAGCAGTTTGCCGGAGAGCGGATGTGCGAAGAGCAGGCGGATGCGGAAGGACGTTTTGCGGCGGCAAAAGAGAATTTCCGGGGGCTTTTTAAGCTGGAGCTGCTCCGGCAGGAGTGGGATGTGCAGCTTCTGGAGGTGGAGGAGCTTTTGTTCCTGGGGCATACGGCGCAGGAATATGCGCGGGCGACGGCGGAATTTCAAAGCTGGCTGGCAGAGAACTATCCCATGTGGGAAATCCAGAAGGAGCAGCTTCTGGTATATTTTGTGAGTACGTATTTCTGCGGGGCGGTCTATGACGGACAGGTGCTGCCCAAAATGAAAATGGCGCTGCTCGGCGCAGAAACCATTGAAGAAATTCTGAAAGCACGCTGGCTGAAAAATGGGCAGATGCTTGACGGAGAGGATATTGTCGATGTGGTGTACCGCTACTCCCGTGAGGTGGAGCACTCGGACGATAATCTGAGGAAGATAGAAACGCTGCCGTTTTCTTTCTGAAATATACAGGGAATTATAAAAAATTGTCCAGAACCATAAAAAAAACATAAAAGCCGTTGACTTATTTTCTGTGGAAGGTACAATTATCTGTAATGGACAAAATAAGGAGCAAAAGAAATGTTTGGATATATCATTTGCAACAGAAAAGGGCTCTCGCAGGAAGAGCTGGACCGGTATCAGAAAGTATACTGCGGCTTGTGCAAAAGCCTGGGGGACCGGTTTGGGCAGATGGAGCGCATGAGCCTGAATTATGACATGACGTTTCTGATATTGTTTCTTTCCTCCCTGTATGAACCGGAGGAGACGGAACAATGCTTCCGCTGCGCGGTACACCCCGCCCGGAAAAAGACGGCGGTGGAAAATATGTTTACTGAATACGCTGCGGATATGACGGTACTTTTATCTTATCATAAGTGTCTTGACGACTGGGAGGATGAACGCAGTCATCTGAAGTACCGCTACGCGAAGATAATGGAGAAAAGCTTCCGGAAAATCGTGCAGCAGTATCCAAGGCAGAGCCGGGCGGTGGCGGACAGCATCAAAGAGCTGGGTGTGATTGAAAAATGTCACACAAGTATGCCGGACGATGCGGTGAACTGTTCCGGGAAAATGCTTGCAGAGCTTTTTGTGTATAAGGAGGATTTCTGGAGCAACAGTCTGCGCACCTTCGGGTATGAGCTGGGAAGGTTTATCTATCTTATGGATGCTGTGATGGATTACAAAAAGGATTTAAAGAAAAAGAATTATAATCCGCTGGTTGGTATGCAGAAAAAGCCGGAGGAAATGGAAGCGACACTGACGATGGCAATCGGAAATGCCACACATCAGTTTGAGAAGCTGCCGCTGGTGCAGGATGAGCACCTGCTGAAAAATATTTTGTACGGCGGAGTATGGCAGCAATACTACGCACGGATACTGGGAAAGGAGAAATCCCATGATTGACGACCCATATAAGGTACTCGGCGTGTCAAGGGACGCGACGAAGGATGAAATAAAGCGGGCATACCGCAAAAAGGCGAAGGAATATCACCCGGACCTGCATCCGGACGACCCGGTGGCTGCCGAAAAGATGAACGAGGTAAATGAAGCATATGATATGTTGAATAACCCGGAAAAATATCAGAACCGTCAGCAGTCGCGCGGTCCCGGCAGCTCCTATGGCGGAAGCGGCTACGGAGGCGGCAACGGCAGTTATGGCGGAAGCGGTTATGGAAACGGTTCCGGCGGCTATGGCGGAAGCGGCGGCTATGGAAACGGTTCCGGCGGCTACGGCGGAAACGGCGGCTATGGAAATGGTTCCGGCGGCTACGGCAGACAGCAGGGCGGTTATGGAGGCTATGGCGGTTTTGGCGGTTTTGATTTTGACGACATGTTTGGCTTCGGACAGACGCGGGAAATGCCGCGACCGAGCGCGCAGCCGCAGGACAGCGCCGACATCCGGCAGGCAATCGACTTCATCAATATGAAACAATACAGCTACGCAAACCAGACGCTGAACAGCATTGTCAGCGCAAACCGCAACGCAAGGTGGTTTTATCTGAGCGCGCTTGCCAATTACGGGCTGGGCAATACGATTCTGGCGGTAGAGCAGATTCAGAAGGCGCTGCAGAGAGAGCCGGATAATACCGTTTACCGGCAGACGCTTCAATGTATGCAGCAGACCGGGGACACTTATAATCAGAACGGGCAGGAATATCAGAAATATGCGGACGGTTTCAGCCGGATGTGCATGAGCTTCTGTTTGCTGCAGTTCTTCTGCACTTTCTGCCGCTGCTGCTAGAGAGCAGAGAAAATGAAAAGTCACAGATTATTTCGGCAAATCCGGTTCAGATAACGGGAAATTGCTCCGGCATGACCGGACCAGATAACAGGAGGAAGAATTTTGGGTAAAGTAATTGGAATTGACCTTGGAACAACAAACAGCTGCGTATCGGTTGTGGAAAACGGGGAGCCGGTGATTATCCCGTCCGCCTCCGGCGCGATGACAACGCCGAGCGTGGTGGCATTTTCAAAAGCAGGCGAGCGCATTGTCGGGGATGCGGCGCGCAGACAGGCGGTGACGAATACCGACCGCACAATCAGCTCCGTGAAACGTCACATGGGGACCAACTGGAGCATCCGCATCGACGGAAAAGAATACAAGCCGCAGACCATCAGCGCCATGATTCTTATGCAGCTTAAAAAAGACGCGGAGAGCTTTACCGGGGAGCCGGTGACAGATGCGGTCATTACGGTTCCGGCATATTTTAATGATATCCAGCGGCAGGCGACAAAGGACGCCGGGCGCATCGCCGGACTGAATGTAAAGCGTATTATTAATGAGCCGACCAGTGCGGCGCTGTCCTACGGACTGAATCACGGGGAGCCGCAGAAGGTAATGGTTTACGACCTGGGCGGCGGTACCTTTGATGTTTCTGTGATTGAAATCGGCGAGGGCGTTATCGAGGTGCTTGCGACGGCGGGCGACAATCATCTGGGCGGCGATGATTTTGACGCGCGCGTTCGTGACTGGCTGGTGCGAAGCTTCCGCGAAGAACATCATATAGATTTAACACGTGACATTGCGGCGATGACGAGAGTGACCGAGGCGGCGGAGCAGGCGAAAAAGACGCTTTCCACCGCGGACAGTGCACATATTGAACTGCCGTACCTCACCACGGGCAGGGAAGGCCCGGTGCACATGGACGTTGTGCTTACGCGCGCCAAGTTTGAGGAGTTGATCAGGGATCTGATTGAGCGGACGGCGGGACCGGTGCAGAGCGCTTTAAACGACGCCGGAATTGCCGCTTCCGAGCTGGGAAAAGTGCTGCTTGTCGGCGGTTCTACCAGAGTGCCGGCAATCCAGGCAAAGGTGCGTGCTCTTACCGGAAAGGAGCCATCCCGGAATATCAATCCGGATGAGTGTGTGGCGAAGGGCGCGGCGATTCTCGGAAGCACGCTGCAGGGGAATGCGCTGGTGACAGCGGGCACCGGACAGGATCTGCTGCTTCTGGATGTGATTCCGCTCAGTCTTTCTATTGAGACGGTGGGCGGCGTTGCCACCCGTCTGATAGAGCGCAATTCCACGCTGCCGACACGCTTTTCGCGGGTATTTTCCACAGCGGCGCCGTATCAGCGCGATGTGGAGATACATGTGCTTCAGGGAGAACGCCCGATGGCGAAGGATAATAAAACTATCGGAAAATTCCGCCTGAAGGGAATCAAGCGTGCGCCTGCCGGTGTGCCGCAGATAGAGGTAACGTTCGACATCGATACAAACGGCATCCTGACAGTTTCGGCGAAGGATCTGGACACCGGAAAGGAGCAGTCCATCACGATTACGGCGAATGACCGTATGTCGGAGGCGGAAATCGAACAGGCAATCCGTGACGCGAGCGAATACGCCGGGCAGGACCAGATGCGCGTGGATGCGATGGAGCTGACGCGCGAAGCGCAGAGCCTGGTAACACAGGTGCAGCGTGCGCTGAAGGAAGAAAAGAAGAATTTGGACAAGGCGGACAAAAAGCAGATTAAAAATGACTGCAACACATTGCAGAAGTTACTTAATAAATGCCGCCTGGATAAAATCTCCGAATCGGAGCTGGAGGAAATCCGCAGGGCGAAGGAGCAGCTCACACAGTCTGCTACACAGATTATATCATAAGTAAAAAATTTTATCCCCCCACCGGGCTTGTGGGGGGATTTTTTTGTGGTTATAATGTACAAAACCGGTTTTTTACGAAAACTTTATGTGATAAAGAAGGGGGTAACACAGTATGAGGTTACGAAAAATAATGGGATTTTTGTGTGCTGTTTCTGCGGCGCTTGTACTTGGCACGGGAACAACGGCGCTTGCAGGTGCGGACGACAGCTCGGTGATCGTGACGATGCCAGCCAGCTCAGAACCGGCATCGGGGTTTGACCCGGCTTATGGCTGGGGAGCGGGCGAGCATATGCACGAGCCGTTGATTCAGAGCACGCTGGTGCGCACCACGACGGATCTGTCCATTGAAAATGACCTGGCGACGGAATATTCCTGCAGCGAGGATGGGCTGATTTGGACGGTAAAAATCCGTGATGATGTGAAGTTTACGGACGGAGAACCGCTGACGGCGCAGGATGTTGCATTTACCTATAATAACTGCCGGGATAACAGCTCGGTAAATGATTTTACCATGTTGAAGGAAGCGGTGGCGGTGGATGATACTACGGTAGAATTTCATATGAATACGCCGTACTCCATCTGGCCGTATACGATGGCAATCGTCGGTATTGTGCCGGAGCACGCCTATGACGAAAATTACGGATGGAATCCCATCGGTTCCGGACGTTACATTATGAAGCAGTGGGATCAGGGACAGCAGGTGATTTTTGAGGCAAATCCCGATTATTACGGGGAGGCGCCGAAAATCCAGAAAGTGACAGTCCTGTTTATGGAAGAAGATGCAGCACTGGCGGCGGCAATGGCGGGACAGGTGGATGTTGCGCATACCGCGGCGGCATACAGTGATATGGATATAGCGGGCTACAATCTGCTGAGTGTGGAAACGGTGGATAACCGCGGCATTAACCTTCCGACGATTGAGCCGACAGAAATTGACGGCGTTACTTATGGAAATGCATTAACATGTGATGTGAATGTGCGCCGGGCAATCAATCTTGCCATCGACCGGGAGGAAATGATTGCAAATGTCTTAAACGGTTATGGCACGGCGGCGTACAGCGTATGTGATAAGATGCCGTGGTACAATGATGCGGCGGAGACGGAATATAACCTCGACGAGGCGAAGCGGCTGATGGAGGAAGCAGGCTGGACGGAAGGAGCGGACGGTATCCGGGAAAAGGATGGCGTGCGCGCAGAGCTTACGCTGATGTTTTCCAACGGCGATTCGGTCCGGCAGGCGCTGGCGGAGGATACCGCTAACCAGCTGAAAGAGCTTGGCATTGATGTGACGACAGAGGGCGTGGGCTGGGATACCGCCTACACGCGAGCACAGTCGGATGCGCTTGTCTGGGGCTGGGGTGCGCACACGCCGATGGAGCTTTACAACATTTATCACACAACGGACAGCGGGCTGGCGGAGCTTTCGCCCTACGCAAATGAAACGGTGGACGCCTACATGGATGAGGCGCTGCAGGCAGATAATCTGGAGGATGCCTACGAGTTGTGGAAAAAAGCGCAGTGGGATGGCGAGACCGGCATCACACAGGAGGGGGATATCCCGTGGATATGGCTGTGCAACGTTGACCATCTTTATTTTGTGCGCGACGGTCTGACCGTAGCAGAACAGAAAATTCATCCGCACGGACATGGCTGGTCGATTATCAATAACGTAGACGAGTGGGAATGGGAGTAATCAGTTTTTATGAAACACAACTTATTGTTTGCCGGGAAAAACTTTATCAGAATGCTTCTTTTGCTGGTGGCGGTGAGCGTGGCGACCTTTGCGCTGGTATCCGCCTCGCCGATTGACCCGCTGCAGGCGAACGTGGGGCAGGCGGCGCTCGGCAGTATGAGCGAGGCGCAGAAGGAAAAGCTGCGCTCCTACTGGGGCGTTGACGAGCCGCCCGTCCAGCGTTACCTGAACTGGGCGAAGGATGCCCTGCGGGGGGATTTCGGTACCTCGCTGCTTTACCGTCGGCCGGTAACGGAGGTGATTGCGGTGAAGCTGTCGAATTCCCTGTTTCTGATGGGGCTGGCGTGGGTGATTTCCGGGCTGCTTGGTTTTCTGCTCGGAGTGCTTGCCGGAGTTTTCCGCGGCAGACTTGTGGATAAAGTGGTGAAGGGTTACTGTCTGGTGATCGCGAGCACGCCCTCCTTCTGGCTGGCGCTGCTGCTTCTGCTGATTTTCAGCGTATGGCTGAAGGTGCTTCCTATCGGCTTAAGCGTGCCGATTGGGGTGGAAGCGTCCGGCGTGACCTTTCTGGACCGCGTGCGTCACGCGATTCTTCCGGCGCTGACGCTGAGCATCACCGGGGTATCTAATATTGCCCTGCATACGCGGGAAAAAATGATTGATATCATGGAGAGCGACTATGTGCTGTTTGCTCAGGCGCGCGGGGAAAAAACGGGCAGTATCGTGCGCAGGCACGCGCTGCGCAATGTGTTGCTTCCGGCGCTGACGCTGCAGTTTACATCCATCAGCGAGATTATCGGCGGTTCGGTGCTGGTGGAGCAGGTCTTTTCCTATCCGGGGCTGGGACAGGCAGCCGTGGCGGCGGGCACCGGCAGCGATGTGCCGCTTCTGATGGGCATTACGCTGATTACGGCGGCAATCGTCTTTTTCGGCAATTTTATTGCGAATCTTTTGTACGGCGTGGTTGACCCGCGCATCCGGAGAGGAGGGCGCGGGGCATGAAACAGAGGTTAAACCAGAGGCAGAAGGCGCATAGCGTGAAGCAGAGATTAAACCAGAGGCAGAGAGCGCGGATATTGCTGATATTTTCTGTGATATTTCTGGCGGGCGTGGCAATCGCGGGAATTCTCTGTCACGATGCCGCGATGGAGACGGATTTCTCGCGAAAAAATCTGATGCCGTGCCTGGCGTATCCGTTCGGCACGGACTGGCTTGGCAGAAATATGCTGTACCGCACGCTGACCGGTCTGTCCATGAGTATTCTGATTGGCGTCTGCGCAGCAGGCGTCAGCGCGGTGATGGCGTTGTTTCTCGGCATTGCCGCGGCGGTATTCGGGAAAAAGGTGGACGCCGTAATCAGCTTTGTGATTGACGGGATTCTGGGAATACCACATATTCTTTTGTTAATTCTGATTTCCTACGCCTGCGGCAAGGGACTGAAGGGCGTAATTATCGGCGTGGCGCTGACGCACTGGACGTCGCTTGCCAGGCTGATACGGGCGGAGGTTATGCAGCTTCGTCAGAGCGAATATATTCTGATTGCGGAAAAGCTGGGACAGAGCAAATGGAAAATTGCCGTGAAGCATATGTTTCCGCATCTTCTGCCGCAGTTTCTGGTGGGTCTGGTGCTGATGTTCCCGCACGCGATTCTGCATGAATCGAGCATTACCTTTCTCGGCTTCGGGCTTTCCTCGGAACAGCCGGCAATCGGTGTGATTCTGTCGGAGAGCATGACCTACTTAATTATGGGCAAATGGTGGCTGGCGCTGTTTCCGGGCATTATGCTGGTGCTGACAGTGGCGCTGTTTGACCTTGGCGGAAATGCGCTGCGCAGGCTGCTCGACCCGAACAGCGTTCATGCATAGGTTTTATGTCTGGGCAGGTTGTCCGCTTTGCAAACCTGCCACAGAAAGTGTCTTCATACAGGAGGATTTTATGAGCTGTACAGAAAAACGTCACATTCTGGAAATCGACGAGCTGTCGGTTTCCTTTCTGCAATATGAGAATGATTACAGCAGCCGTCAGATAGAGCTGCCGGTGATTTCCAGACTGTCTGTCTCCGTGCACGAGGGCGAAATCGTGGCGGTGGTCGGCTCCAGCGGCTCCGGCAAAAGCCTGCTGGCACATGCGATTCTCGGAATGCTCCCATACAATGCGAAAACAGACGGTCAGATGTACTTTGACGGAGAGCTTCTGACGGAGGAAAAGAGGAAGGAGCTTCGCGGAAATAAGATCGCGTTTGTCCCCCAGAGCACAACCTACCTAGACCCGCTGATGAAGGTGGGCGAGCAGGTGAGCCAGGGCAGGAAAAATGCGGCGCGCCGCGAGCGTCAGAGGTCACTTTTTGCACGCTACGGTCTGGGAAAGGACGTGGACAATAAGTATCCTTTTGAGTGCTCCGGAGGTATGACGCGCCGTGTGCTTCTTACGTCGGCGCTGATGGGCGAGCCGGAACTGATTATCGCGGATGAGCCGACGCCGGGCATGGACCTGGCTCTGGCAAAGAAATCAATGGAGGATTTCCGCACCTTTGCGGATGAGGGGCATGGTGTGTTACTTATCACACATGATATCGAGCTGGCTCTGGAGGTGGCGGACCGGGTCGCCGTGTTTTATGCGGGGACAACGATTGAGGAAGCGCCGGTCGCGGATTTTGCTTCGGAAGAAACGCTGCGTCATCCCTACACAAAGGCTCTGTGGCGGGCGATGCCGCAAAATGGTTTTGAGCCGCTTCCGGGCGTGCAGCCCTATGTAAAAGATATGCCGCAGGGCTGTCCGTTTGGTCCGCGCTGCAGCATGTACTGTGAAAAATGCAGCGGTGATATACCTATGCGGCGAGTGGGCTGCGCGACAGTACGCTGCGTACAGTATACGGGCGAACCGCTGGCGGTGGAGGCGCATCATACGCATTATGAGACGGCGGCGGAAAAGTCTCATACACATTATGAGGCTGCGGAGCCATCAGTGGAGGCGCATCATACAGGAGGACATTTATGATACTCGAAGGACGCAATTTAACATTTTCTTATGAGGAGAAAGAAGGAACCGTTTTTCAGAATGTGTCCTTAAAGGTGGAAAGCGGCGAGCGCGCGGCAATTCTGGGACCGAGTGGCTTTGGCAAGACGACGCTCTGCAAAATCCTGGCGGGCTATCTGAAGCCGCAGGCGGGCGAGGTGCTTCTGGATGGAAAGCCGCTGCCGAAGAAAGGCTATTGTCCGGTACAGATGATCTGGCAGCACCCGGAGCGCGCGGTGAATCCGCGCCTGCGCATGAGAGACACGCTGGCGGACGGACAGGAGATTGAAGAGCGCATCATCCGGGAGCTTGGTATCGAGCAGGACTGGATGAACCGCTATCCGCAGGAGCTGTCCGGCGGCGAGCTCCAGCGTTTCTGCATTGCCCGCGCTCTCGGACGCGATACAAGATTTCTGATTGCGGATGAAATCAGCACCATGCTGGATATGATTACGCAGAGCCAGATATGGAATTTTCTGCTGAAAGAAACAAAAGAGCGGGAAATCGGACTGATTGTCGTATCGCACAGCGAGCCGCTGCTGCAGAAGATTGCGGCACGGAGTATCCGTTTTTAAACGGACAGGCATAGTAACAGGGCAGCCTGGCTGAACTGTTACCAGTCATAGTGAAATGTTTTGACTTATGTGATAAAAATCTTGCGAATCCCAGGAACATGCTATACAATAATAGATAAATAGCAATCGTGGAAAATATCACTTAAAAAGAGGGAGGGTTCAGGATGAAGTGTGGAAAGAAATGTGTGATATTCGCTTTTTGTGGGCTGATAGCGGCAGGCTCGGCGGTTTTTGCAGCGGGAGAGACGGTTCCGGTGACAGAAAACGGTTTCCTGCGTCCGTATGAGCAGGTGAAGGAGCGCGGCTGTTCTGCTCCGACCGGAATGGATGCGGAGGCAGTAGCTGCGGAGACGGAAGAACATGAATCATGTGGGATACTTGGCGACGCGTTTGCAAAAAAGATTTCCAAGACAGTCCCCAAAACCTACGTGGATGAAGCTTCTATTCCGGAAACATTGAATTATCGGGAGTATATAGACGGCGAATGGTACGGCGGCGTGCTTCCGGTAACAGATTATACTTATAAAAAAGGCTGCAAATTATACGAAGCAATATTTTCGGGAACGCTTTATAAACAGTAAGAGCCGCAATAGAGCTGTTCCAGGCTGAAGGGAAGCAAAGCGGCAGAGAAAATGGAAGACAGTAAAATAACGCAGATGCGGGATACGTCCGGAAAAAGGAGGTAGCCCGTATTTTTTGTTGTCGTGCGTACGACATAGACACCACGCAGACCACACAGACAGATGACGTCAACAGACCGCACAGACAGACGGCGCCCGCAGACCGCACAGACAGATGGCGCCCGCAGACCGCACAGACAGACGGCGCCCGCAGACCGCACAGACAGATGGCGCCAACAGACCGCACCAACAGAAGGAGCGCAGTGCGGAGTACCGGGAAGGGCTGTATGTGGGATACCGGTATTTTGAGACTGCCGGCGTATCCGTCCGTTTCCCCTTCGGATTCGGGCTGAGCTATACTACCTTTGCATATGAAAACCTGGAGGTGTCGGATAATGCGGTTTCCTTTGTGCTGAAAAATACCGGAGAAAGGGACGGGGCGGAGGTTGCCCAGCTTTATATCAGCAAAAATCCGGGGCAGGTATATCGTCCGGCGAAGGAGCTGAAGGGATTTGAAAAGGTATATCTGAAGGCAGGGGAAAGCCGGAGAGTGACGATTTTGCTGGATGATAAGGCGTTCCGCTACTATAACCGGAAAACCGGACGTTTTGAAACGGAAACAGGAGAATATACGGTTCTTATCGGGGCAAGCTGTGCGGACATCCGCCTGCGGGGAACCATTTTTGTGCAGGGAACAGGGGCGCCGGCACCCGAAGAGAAAACGGCGATGCCCTCCTATTTTTCCGGAGATATCCGGAATGTGCCGGATGCAGAATTTGCCGCGCTTCTGGGGCGCGACATACCGGACGGTCACTGGAGCGGGCTGCTGGACAGAAATGACGCCATATGCCAGATGTACTATGCAAAGGGCAGGGTGGCGCGCCTTGTATACAGGATTCTGACGGGAATGCTGAATAAGAGCATAAAAAAGGGAAAACCGGATTTGAACATCATGTTTATTTACAATATGCCATTCCGCGGGATTGGAAAAATGGCGGGCGGCATGTGCAGCCAGGAAATGGTGGACGGAATCCTGAAAGCAGTAAACGGTCATTTCTTTGCCGGAGCGGGACAGATTATAGCGGGATTTTTCAGGCAGCAAAAAATCAGGAAAAAAGCAGAAAAGATGAAATAATGGGGGATGCCCATTGCTTCCGCCTATGTACCGCCGGCAGTTTATAACCTGCTTGTCACCTTTATCACCGGCGGCGTATCTATGATAATCTTTTTCTTTGTATTTAAGATTATCTTTCCAGAAGGCGAGCCGGAAAAATAGAGGTCTGTATTGCCTTTCGGGCATATTCAGTGTATGATATAAAAAAGCCATAAAGGAAGGGAATGCTATGGAAATCAGAGTGCTCCGTTATTTTCTGACGGTTGTCCGGGAGGAGGGAATTAACCGGGCAGCGGAGGTTTTACATATCACGCAGCCAACGCTCAGCCGTCAACTGGCGCAGCTGGAGGATGAGGTCGGCGTTAAACTGTTTCACAGAGGCGCGAAAAAGATTACCTTAACGAATGAGGGGATTTTACTGCGGCGGCGGGCAGAGGAAATACTGTCTCTGGTTGACCGGACACAGCGGGAGCTCACCTGTCAGGAGGAGCTTGTGGAAGGAAGAATCGTGATTGGCGGCGGAGAGCTGGCGGCGATGCAGGTGCTGTCGGAAATCATTGAAGGATTTCATGAGAAATATCCGCTTGTGACGTTCGATATATTCACGGGAAACGCTGATCTGGTAAAAGAGCAGATGGAAAAAGGGCTGGTTGATATCGGGGCGTTGCTGGAGCCGGTTGATATAGAAAAGTTTGAATTTATCCGCCTGAGGGAAAAGGAACGGTGGGTCGTTCTGATGCGCCCGGATGATAAGCTTGCAGAGAAGGAAACGGTAAATATAAAAGATCTGGAGCATATGCCGCTCATTCTTCCGAGGAGGACAAATGTTCAAAATGAAGTGTCCAACTGGTTTGGCGACGCCTTCCAGGAACAGCAGGTTCTTTTTACCAGCAATTTGACTACAAACAGTGCTCTTATGGTTCAGAGAGGGCTGGCATACTCCATTGTGATAGAGGGCTCGATACCGTTCTGGGATAAAGAAAAAATTGCGTACCGGCCGTTATCTCCGGAGCTTACCGCAAACAGTGTACTGGCGTGGAAAAAGCAGCAGCCGTTCAGCCTGGCGGCAACAAAATTTATAGAATACATAAAATGCTTTCCAGGCATAACTAAGGTGTAAAAACTAAGCATTTGATATAATATGGCATTCCGTTTATAATGCAGGTGTGGAAAAAGGTGCAGTGCACTTTTTTTGCACCTGATTTTTAATGGTTGCAATTTCTAACGGGAAACACTTGAAAGGCAGAGGAAAAAGGTATGAATCAGCAAGTAGAATTATTTTCAGACAAAACATTAAAGGATATGATTATCCCCCTGTTTTTAGAGCAGCTTCTGGCAATGCTTGTGGGTCTGGCAGATACACTGGTGGTCAGCTATGCCGGAGAAGCAGCGGTATCAGGCGTTTCCCTGGTCAATCAGTTTAATACGATTTTTATTTATCTGTTTACGGCGCTGGCATCCGGCGGAGCAGTGGTAATCAGCCAGTACATTGGCAGAAAGAGGATGGATGCTGCCGGGGAATCCGCAAGCCAGCTTTTGCTGTTCTCTGTGATTTTTTCTGCAGTGATTTCGGTACTTGTGCTGATTGGAAATGAGAAAATGCTCCGGCTGATGTTTGGAAAAGTGGAGAGCGATGTGATGCAGGCCTGCATTACCTATCTGAAAATTTCCGCTTATTCCTACCCGGCTCTGGCGGTTTATAACGCAGGCGCCGCGCTTTTCCGCAGCATGGGAAAAACCAGTGTGACCATGTACCTGTCGGTGGCTTCCAATATCATCAATGTCATTGGCAATCTGATTGGCGTGTTTGTATTGCACGCAGGCGTTGCCGGTGTCGCCTGGCCTTCCCTGATTGCCCGGACATTTTCAGCGGTAGTTATTACCGCACTCTGCTTTTGCAGAAAAAATGATGTACGCTATACCGGAAGGTGGATTTTTCAGTGGAATGGGGAACTGATGCGGAATATTTTAAGAATTGCCGTTCCAAACGGGCTGGAAAACGGCGTTTTCCAGCTGGTAAAGGTGGCTTTAAGCAGTATCGTGGCACTTTTTGGTACCTATCAGATTGCCGCAAACGGCGTGGCGCAGAGTATCTGGTCTCTGGCGGCGCTTGCAGGAGTTGCTATGGGACCGGTGTTTATCACAGTCATTGGGCAGTGTATGGGAAACAGAGATATACAGGCTGCAGAAGTCTATTTTAAGAAATTGATGAAGATTACGCTGCTGCTCTCGTCAGTATGGAATCTTCTGATTTTTCTGCTGACGCCTTTATTTATGAGATTCTATGCGTTGGAGCCAGATACCAAGCAGCTTGTGCTCCAGCTGGTTCTGATACACAATCTGTTCAATGCCATCGCCTATCCCTTTTCCGGTGCGCTTAGTAATGGGCTGCGTGCCGCAGGCGATGTGAAGTTCACCATGTATGTTTCGGTTATCTCTACGATAGCGGTGCGGCTTCTGCTGTCCTGGGTTTTAGGGGTTGCCCTGCAAATGGGCGTCATAGGAATCGCGCTTGCAATGGTCAGCGACTGGGTCATCCGGGCGGTTATTTTCTTCTGGAGACTGAAATCCGGGAAATGGAAAACTTTTCAGGTGATATAAGTCGTGAAATGTTTTTGACACCTTAACTATAATTTGTCAGAAGAAAAATATTGAAACCCTTTGTAATCTGATGGAGAATTTAGGCTGGACAACAGAGCAGGCAATGACAGCTATGGGGCCAGTTCAGAAAAGGGTATTCTTATCAAAAGAATTTAGTGAATCATTAACAGGTCGATTAAAGCTTCAAAATTGAGCGATGGTCGGCTTTTCTTTTTCAGCCTTTAACGACTTCATGGGCGGAATTTTTCCATCAGCATTTGTTCAACAATCGGTTTGTTGGTGAGATTGGTATGCTACGCGGTGTAGAAGGTGTGACTCTGATATGAAAATTCAGATATATATTGTGGCATATTTCATTCGTATTATATACTTCGAAGATTGAACTTAATAAATTAGGACAAAATGCACTAAAACAATTAGGACAATTTATATAGTATGCCAGTAGATAATTTTAGGATAATGGTATAATATAATGCCAGAACGCGATGCCTGTTTTTGGAGGGAGAAGGAGATATGAAAAGCACTCTATTGACCTTGACGCTATCTGGTTCTGTAATGCTTCTGATTTTTTATATAGTATGTTCTTTATATGGGAACAGGATGAAGGCAAAGTGGAAGCGGTACATATTGCTGCTTGCTGCGATTTACTATCTGATTCCGTTTTCTTCTGAAAAATATACGGTAAACGGCTGGCTGAGAAGGCATCGCCTTCCGATGATGTTTCCGAAAAAGCTGACGGACGGAGTGATGGATAAAGCGGATATTGTATATGTCATTGATGGGCGGGCGCGGTTTGAATATACACAGCCACTGTTAATGTGGGGTACTGTTATATGCGGAATGGTTTCAATGATTTTCCTGCTGTATTTTATTTATACCTGTTGGTCGTTCAGAAAGAAAATAAAAGCATATAAAAGGCAGGAGGTTTCAGAGGAATGCAGGAGGGTATTTGAAAAAGCATTACACAGACTGGCGATCCGGCGGCATATTAGTCTGTATAAATCGCCTGATGTGGAAACTCCGGCTGCAACGGGGATTTTTAAACCGTGTATCTGGCTGCCGGAAAGAATGGACACTATTTCTGAAAGCGAAATGGAAAATGTTCTGGTACACGAACTGGCTCACATAAAGCATCATGATTTGCTGATGCAAATTGCCGGGCTTCTGGTGATTACAGTTCACTGGTTTAATCCGTTTTCATATTTATTGCTGCACTTTATACGCCTCACAAATGAAGAATATAGTGATGAAACTGCAGTAGAGCATATGGGACAGGAAGAGCGGATATCCTACTGCAGTACGCTGATTATGCTGGCATGTGGGAACAGGAAAAAATCCACACTGGGGCTGGGTTTTTCCAGACAGCCCCGAAAGCAGATAGAAAGGAGGATTGATTTTATTATGATGAAAAGAAAGAAAAATGTACTGGCAGCATGTATTGCCGGTGCATTTGGTATTATCGCCAGCACAGTCACAGTGTTTGCGTATGATCCACCGCAATATATTGT
This sequence comes from Marvinbryantia formatexigens DSM 14469, assembly GCF_025148285.1. NCBI lineage: Bacteria > Bacillati > Bacillota > Clostridia > Lachnospirales > Lachnospiraceae > Marvinbryantia > Marvinbryantia formatexigens. Next base: position 2,881,058 of record NZ_CP102268.1, read on the forward strand.
ACAGGAAAGTGGTAAAGAGGTAAACCTGGAGGCAGAGGAAGCATTTTATGCCGGAACACTGGAGCTGGAAGTGGAAGAACTGCCGTATGATAATTTCTTCACAGACAGTGAAGGAAATATATATCCCATTACAGAAGAGCAGACAAGAAAGGAATGCAGGCACGAATATGAGCTGGGAATAAAAACGGAACATGTTCTGGATGGCAATGGAGGCTGTACGGTAAATTATTATCATGCGAAAAGATGTACAGTATGTGGAATTGTCGTATACGGAGAATTGTATGATTTTGTTACACGTAAAGTGTGCCCGCATTAATCTGACGGTAGGGAGTGAAAAGATGGACAAAAAATATGGGCTGACATCAACGGAATATGAGATTATGGAACTGTTCTGGGATACGGATGGAAAATTAAGCTTTAAAGAGGTTATGGAGTATTTCAATAGTACTAAGAACAAAAACTGGAAAAAGCAGACAGTAAGTACGTTCTTAAAGATCCTGCAGGATAAAGGGCTTATAGCATCCGATACTTCCGGAAAGAAATATCAGTATTATGCGACCTGCACAAGGGAGAAACATATTAATATGTGGGTGCGGCAAATGATGAAGGATTCATTTGATAATTCTATGGGACAGTTTTTGATGGCTTTTTCGGGTGGGGAGAAATTAAGTGAAAAAGATGCGGAGGAGCTGAGAGAATATTTAAAGAAGTATGAGTAATATGTAAAACAGACATGACCTAATAATATTAGTACAAAATGAACTAAAATGAATAGTACATTTTGACAAGTATGTCAATAGATATTTATTTGATAATAATATAAAATAAACATATCCCACATGATGAAATTATATACCGGTATATTTTAAAGTTTCATAAGAGGGAAGACAAGAGAAAGTGAGGGATATGTATATGAAGAAAAAGAGAATGCTGAATAGGATATTTGCTTTTTTGACAGCGGCAACACTGGCATTGCCAGTTGGCATGGCAAGCAGCGCTACGGCGAGTAACTGGACAGATACGGAGTATTACAAAGATTATAGCGGAGATGGCGGAGATGTGTATACGGAATGGCGCCAAAAGCAGGATAGCAGCTCCGTATATATTTGTCATCAAGGGTCTGTTGATGTATTTGCTGCTGTGCTGGTTAGTGGATACAACGGCATTTACAGTGGGTCTAATGGAATGTATGGGAAAGGCTCTTATGTAGGAGTACCGACAGGACAGGGATTTTACATTATTAACTATGTGGCGGAATCCTTTAAATCAGACTATAATAAAGGGAACTATAAATATATCAGATTAGCCCTTTGTCCGACAACACATAATCAGTGTTCCTTGTATGGAGTATGGAGCCCAGATAGCATTTAAAAAGCAAAATTAAACAGAAAACAATCCTTCCGGGTGTTATCCCGGAAGGAAATATGAGGCTTATATGAAGAGAAAAGCGGGGAAGATTGTTTTAACTATAATAATAATAGGGATGCTGGGAACGATTCTTTTCTGGGGATTCCGTTTTTTTGTAAAGAATCCATTTGTGAAGAATAGTATTTTTCAGAAAACAGAGAGTTCCTCTTCTAACCGGGAATCTGCAGAAAGTAAAGAAATGCCGGAATCACTGACATGGAAAGAGACGGGAATAATGGTGGATGCCAGTGCAGAAAATCAAAAGAATGTGTCGGAAGTAGTTGGATTATTGCCAGATGATACAAACACGTATAATATTGGCGAATCATTTCCACAGATATTTTTTGATATAGACCAGGGGAAAGAAGGGACGATAAACTGTCGAGTCAACAGCGTAGATTTTACGAAGGATAGTGTGGATTCAGATGCGGCATATTATTCATATGACAGAGTACGGTTTGATGAGGAATATAATATTACAAATGATTATACATACGTTGTTGCAAATGTGACATTTACCAATGAAGAAAGCGATGAATTGACAATATATGTAAACTGCGCAAAATATGTAGCAATTAATCCTAAAACGCAGGAAGTATATAATCCAGGAGAATTGCAGGGCTATAAAACAAGTGCGGATTTGCCGGTATATGACAAATCTTATGCAAAGGTGACGATACCGGCAGGAAAAGAATTTGAATGTAATCTTGTGTATATTCAGAGCGACGAATATATTCAAGGAAAAGAATGCTATCTGCATTTTAATTCTTCGGGGATTACCTTTCCTATACAGGAAGACGCATGTTATGTGAGGTTGAACCAAAATGATACGGATATTTAAAATAGAGATTCGCAGAGCTTTTACCGGTATAGGCACATGGATATCATTTGGCATTGGTATGCTTATCAGTATGATACATATTGTTCACTGGATACTCCCCAGGGCAGAAGCTTTCCGCGAGCAGCTGCTTTATTTTAAAAGTGATATGCAATATCCGGATTCACTTTACTGGGAGTGGATATGCGGAAACACATATAATCCGGAGGGCTTTTTGTATTTTCTTATATTTCCACTGCTGGCGGTTTTGCCGTATAGCATTTCTTTTTTTAACGATAAGGATAATGGATATATACGTCAGGTCTATATGCGTGCAGAGCGCAGGCGGTATCTGATGGCAAAAAGCGCAGCGGTATTTTTGACAGGCGGTTTTGTTGTGACTGCTCCACTGTTGATTAATTTTATAATTTGTGCGATGTTTCTTCCGGCGCTGCCGATGCAGCAGCTTGCCGGAAAGCTTATCTACGCTGCGGTAGTCTGGTATAAGATTTTTGAACAGTATCCATTGGTTTATGTGATGATTTTTATGGGACTTGATTTTATTTTTGCCGGGCTGGTCGCGTGCCTGCCGCTGCTTCTCAGCTTTTTTTCGGAAAAACGATATGTGATTCTGCTGATGCCGTTTGTACTGCAGATATTTATTTATGCGGTCTGCATGATGTCGGCAAATGTAGATGCTGTCATGTATTCAACGGTATATCTGTTTTTTGCAGGATTCGGGTGCAGGTCGGTGCTCGCTCTCGTAGGCTACATAGGAATATATGGTGTTTTGGGGGTAATATTGTTTTGGAAAATCGGAAACCGGGAAGATATTTTCTGAATACCTTTTTAAAAAAAGGTATCTGCATGATCCTGTATACAGGAGCTTTGACGGTGGGACTCTATTTTTTGCTGGCGCGCAGTGTAGATATCTGGAGAAATTATGGATATCGTTATTGTATGCTGGACTGTGTGAACCGCCTGGGGAAGGCAGATATTTATTTGTTTGTGTATTTGCCATTGACACTTATTCTGACGGTAAAGGATAACCGGATTTATAGGCAACCGGCTATGCTTGTTCAATACGGCAGGCTGGAAACCATGTGGAAAAGCATTTTCTGGAAACTGGTCTGGATGGCGGTTGTTTTTTCAGCTATTTATAGCAATGTATGCTGTATCCTGTCAGGGTTATCAGCGTCTGAAATATCAAACTGGCACCGGACGTCCGGGAGCTTTTATCTGGAAACAGAGCAGCTTTATGAAGGCACAGTGGGGAAAGTGTTTCTGTTTTTTTTCTTGATGAACGCAATAAAAACCATTATTGTTCTGGTCATAGCATTTCTTGCGGGGCTGACTTTTAAAAGACTGGTTCTGTGCCTTGCACTTTTCGTAGGCGACGCCATTTTGGAGTGGATACACCCGGAGACGATGCTGTTTTTTAACCTTTTTTCGATTTCCAGATGTAATTTTAAATGGGACGGTATGGTTTATCTGCTCACGGGCTGTGCTCTGACACTGTGCGCAGTGATTTACATGACAGGCAGAAACTATTGGAAAAAGAGGGAGTTTTATGGTAGCTGAAGGAAGGCGTAGAAAGTTATGGTATTTGTTTTCTGCCGCGATTGCGCTTCCAGGCTGTGTGACGGATTATCAGCAGGCAGGAGAGTTTTTTACAGCAGAACACTATCTGAACAGCTTCTTGAGAGGGCTGCCGACGATTCGAACGGGAGACGGGCAGAGTTTTTTGTTGCCGGGGGAATGGTGCCTTTTTTGCATCATTTTATTATGTCTCAATGGGAGAACGGCAAAGGATTTTGTCACTGGCATAGGTCTGCAGAGACTCATTAGGATGGAAGATGCAAATTTGATATGGCGAAGAAAATGGCGGGAATGTATTATGTGTGTATCCATATATTTTCTGGCTGCATACACAGGGATTGGAATATTTTGCACAGCAGTTGGACAGGTACAAAGCTTCCTGGAAATGCTGCAAAGCAGAAAGGTGATAAACGATTTTTTGATTCCGTTGCTTGCCGCCTGTGTAATTGCAGTCTGGCAGCTTGTTTTATCAATAAAAACGAATGCGCTGACTGGTCTGATTGCCGGTGTTTTTCTTCTGACATTTTCTGGCTATTTTTCAAAATGGTATCTGCCCGGAAATTATCTGATGAAGCTGCGTGTAGAAGAATTTTTAGAAAACGGAATAAAGGCGGAATACATAATCTGCAGTCTGCTGCTGGCGCTTGCGGCAGGTATCGGTCTTGGAAAATTTTTTATCAGAAATATGGATTATATGCAGATAAAAGGGGACTTCTGATATGAAAATAGAAATTGATAACATCACAAAAAAGATTGGGTCACAGACTGTACTGGATTGCATTTCTCTTTCGATGGAATCGCCAGCTATTTATGGATTGAAGGGGCGGAACGGCTCTGGAAAGACAATGCTCATGCGTGCAATATGCGGACTGATTCGGCTGTCGGAAGGAGAAATCCGGATTAATGGCGAAATTTTAAGAAAGGATATTTCTTTTCCGCGGAGCGTTGGAATTCTGATAGAATCGCCGGGGTTTATCAGCCATTATTCTGCATATGAGAACCTGGAAGCACTGATTTCCATAAAAAATATTGTTTCGAGGGAAAGAATCACTGAAACATTGGAAATGGTCGGGCTTGAACCGGGGGATAAAAAATCGTTTCGCAAATTTTCTCTGGGAATGAAGCAGAAACTGGGGATTGCAGCGGCTATTATAGAAGAGCCGGAGCTGGTCATTCTGGATGAACCGACGAATGCGCTGGATGAGCAGAGCCTGGAGAGACTGAAAAAGATTTTAGGGCATCTGAAAGAAAAGGGGGCGCTCGTTATTATCAGTTGTCATGATACGGAAGATTTATTGGCGCTGTCGGATGTGATTATAGAAATGCAGGATGGGAAAGTGATATCTGAATGGAAGATAAACAGATGAAAATACGGAAAAGAAAGTGGCTGTTGATAATACCAGGCATTTTTCTGATATGTCTTTGGATACATGCAGTTTATCGCATTAACCGGGAAATTCCGCGGACAAAAAGCATAGTATATCAGAATGGAGAATGGGTACCGTGGAAGAACGGCGTGGAAATTCTGGTAAAGGGCGGAAGTTTTATGGAGGATTCCCAGATACGCGGCAACCAGAATGTAACAGAAGGAATGCGCTATGCCGGAGAAATGAAATTGCTGTGGGTGGACATAGAACTAAAAAATACCAGCCAGACAGGTGCCAGGGTGGATTGTCTGGAACTGGGGGCAGAAGCTCCGGGCTGGGCGAATATTCCAAATCCGGATTTTTATTACACAATAAATGAAGGGAAAAACGGACTCCAGACGGAACTGGAACCGGGAGAGAATATAGAGTATAGCCTGCCATTTCTGCTTTTAAAAAATAACTTTAGAAATTCTGAATGGAAAAAAGTAGAACAGAAAGAGTATTATATAACACTGGCGTTGTATCCGGAAAAGAAAATGATTGCTGTTCAGACGTGAGATATTTCTTGTATCCAGAAGAATTGTAAAGAACTGAAAAATGCGTAAAGAACAGGAAAATGTACAAAGCAAAGACAGCGGGACATCTGCGAAAAACGGGATGTCCCTTTTTCTATAAAACTTTTATTAAATTTTTATAAAGATACTTGATTATTTATATATATGGTAATAAAATCTATAGACTTTGTTTTACAATAATTTGTTTTACAAGAAAAGGTAAGGGGAAAAAGAAAATGCTGAAACTGGTGAAGTATATGAAAAAATCGGCAGGTTATATCCTGCTGATTATACTGCTGCTTTTTTTGCAGGCGTTCTGCGACCTGTCGCTGCCTTCCTACACGTCAGACATTATCAATGTCGGAATCCAGCAGAAGGGGATAGAGGACGGCGTGCCGGAGCAGATCAGCGCGCAGTCTTTTGAACGTCTCCTGCTGTTTCTGGATGAGGGGCAGCAGGAGCAGGTGAAGGCGGATTACCGGGAGGCGGGCGATGCCTGGTACCTGCAGGAAATCAGCAAAGAGGAGCGGCAGGAGCTGAATGATATTCTGGGAAAGGCGGAGGTCGCTCTGGTGACGCTCACGCAGTCGGAGGAGACGACGGCGGCGATTAAGGCGCAGATGAACCTGCCGGAGGACGCGGATTTGTTTGAGACGATTGCGGCGCTGCCATCACAGGTGCGGGAGCAGATGCTCGCCGGTGTCAGCGGGCAGATGGAGCAGATGCCGGATTCGATTATCACACAGATGGCGGTCAGCTTTGTGCAGAGTGAATATGATACGCTGGGAGAGGACACGGACGCCATGCAGATGCGGTATCTGCTGTTCACCGGTCTGAAAATGCTGGCGCTGGCGTTTCTAGGCATGGTGGCGGCAATCAGCGTGACGTTTTTGTCGGCGCGCGTGGCGGCGGTCACCGGGCACGACCTGCGCGCGGTGGTCTACCGCAAGGTAATTGGATTTTCCAATGCGGAATTTAACCGGTTCTCCACAGCGTCGCTGATTACGCGCAGCACGAACGATATCCAGCAGGTGCAGCTTCTGATGGCAATGTTTTTCCGGATTGCCTGCTATGCGCCGATTCTTGGTATCGGCGGCGTGCTGAAGGTACTGCGCACGGATGTTTCCATGAGCTGGATTATCGGGCTGGCGGTCGTGCTGATTATGCTGGTCGTGCTGGTGCTGTTTAAGGTGGCGATGCCGCGTTTCAAGACGCTGCAGGTGCTGATTGACCGTCTGAATCTTGTCACGAGAGAGATTCTGACCGGTATTCCGGTTATCCGGGCATTCAGCCGTGAGAAGTATGAGGAAGAGCGTTTTGAGGAAGCAAACCGGAATCTGATGAAGACGAATCTGTTTGTCAACCGCTGTATGACGTTTATGATGCCGGTGATGATGCTGGTGATGAACGGCGTTTCGGTGCTGATCGTCTATAACGGCGCCCACGCGATTGACGGCGGAAGTATGCAGGTGGGCGATATGATGGCGTTTATCCAGTATGCCATGCAGATTATCATGTCATTCCTGATGCTGACGATGCTTTCTATCATGCTGCCGAGAGCCAGCGTTTCCGGAAAGCGTATCAGTGAGATTCTGGAGACGCAGGAAACCATCCACGACCCGGAGCGTGCGCGCGTGCCGAACGTGTCCATAAAGGGACGGGTGGAATTCGACCATGTTTCCTTTGCGTATCCGGATGCGGAGGAAGAGGTGCTGACGGATATCAGCTTTACGGCGGAAAAGGGTGAGACGGTCGCAATTATTGGAAGTACCGGAAGCGGCAAGAGCACGCTGGTAAATCTGATTCCGCGTTTTTACGATGTGACCGGGGGAGAAATCCGTCTGGACGGTGTGGATATCCGGAAAATGTCACAGAAGGATGTGAGAAGCCGTCTGGGCTACGTGCCGCAGAAGGGCGTGCTGTTTTCCGGAACGATTGATTCCAATATCCGTTACGGCAGACCGGATGCTTCGGAAGCCGAGGTGGAGCGGGCGGCGCAGATTGCGCAGGCAGAGGAATTTATTAAGGAGAAACCGGACGGGTACGCTTCCGCAATCGCGCAGGGCGGCACCAATGTGTCCGGCGGTCAGAAGCAGCGCCTTTCGATTGCGCGCGCGATTGAGAAAAATCCGGAAATCCTTATTTTTGACGACAGCTTTTCCGCGCTGGATTATAAGACGGATGTTGCTGTGCGCAGAGCGCTGCGGGAGGCGACGGCGGAGACGACGACCATTATTGTGGCACAGCGCATCAGTACGATTCTTCATGCCGATAAAATTATTGTGCTCGACGAGGGACACATGGCGGGCATGGGCACGCACAGGGAGCTGCTGGAAAACTGCGAGGTTTACCGGCAGATTGCCGAATCACAGCTTTCGAAGGAGGAGTTGGCAGGATGAGTGAGCAGAGAAGATTGGGAATGCGGGGTTCCAGAAGAATGGGAACGGAAAAAGCGAAGGATTTTGGCGGAACACTGTCAAAGCTTCTCAAATATATGAAGCGCTACCGGGTGCGTGTCCTTATTATGCTGGTTTTTGCTGTGGCGGGCACCACGTTCAGCATTATTGGACCGCGGATTCTCGGAAAGGCGACGACCGAGCTGTTTAATGGTCTGGTGGCGAAAATCCAGGGCACGGGCTCAATTGATTTTGGCAAAATCGGAACGATTCTGGCGGGGCTGATGTGCCTGTATGTGGCGGGCGCATTGTTTTCGTTTATTCAGGGCTATGTGATGAGCGGAATATCGAATGATATTTCCTACAGTCTGCGCCGGGACATTTCAAAGAAAATGAACCGTATGCCGCTGAGCTTTTTTGAAAGCCGCACAAACGGAGAAATTCTTTCGCGCGTCACAAATGATGTCGATACGCTGCAGCAGAGCCTGAACCAGAGCTTTACGCAGCTTATCACCTCCGCGACGACGATTATCGGCGTGCTGGTGATGATGCTGAGCATCAACGTCTGGATGACGCTGTGCGCGCTTCTGATTCTGCCGGTCTCTATGGGAATTATCGGGCAGGTGATGAAGCGTTCGCAGAAGTATTTCCAGCGGCAGCAGGCTTATCTGGGCGAGGTGAACGGTCAGATCGAGGAAATCTACGGCGGGCACAACATCGTGAAAGCCTTTAATAAAGAGGAGGATGTGATTTCCGTCTTTGAGGAGACGAATAAAAAGCTGTACGATTCCGCCTGGAAGTCGCAGTTTTTCTCCGGTATGATGATGCCCATCATGCAGTTTATCGGCAATCTCGGTTATGTGATGGTGGCGCTGCTCGGCGGTTTCTTTGCCATCCGCGGCGCCATTGAGGTGGGCGATATCCAGTCGTTTTTCCAGTATATCCGCAGCTTCACGCAGCCCATCCAGCAGCTTGCGCAGGTGACGAATATGCTGCAGTCGACGATGGCGGCTTCTGAGCGCGTCTTTGAATTCCTGGAAGAGGAGGAAGAGCAGCAGACGGCGGAGCATCCGGTAAGCATCGAGGGGCTGAAGGGAAATGTGGAATTTGAGCACGTATCGTTTGGCTACCAGCCGGATAAAATCATTGTGCACGATTTTTCGGCGGATATTAAGGACGGACAGAAAATTGCCATCGTCGGACCGACCGGCGCCGGCAAGACCACGATGGTGAAGCTGCTGATGCGCTTTTACGATGTAAACAGCGGCTCCATAAAAATCGACGGGCACGATCTGCGGGAATTTAACCGCAGCGAACTGCGCGAAATGTTTGGCATGGTGCTGCAGGACACCTGGCTGTTTTCCGGTACCATAATGGAAAACATCCGTTACGGCAGGCTGGATGCCACCGATGAGGAAGTCATTGCGGCGGCAAAGGCGGCTCACATTCATAAGTTTATCATGACGCAGCCGGGCGGCTACCAGATGGTGCTGAACGAGGAGACCAATAATATATCGCAGGGGCAGAAGCAGCTCCTCACCATCGCGCGGGCAATCCTGGCGGATAACCAGATACTCATACTCGACGAGGCGACCTCCTCCGTCGACACCCGCACCGAGGAGCGCATCCAGAAAGCAATGGATAACCTTATGGAGGGACGCACAAGCTTTATCATAGCCCACCGCCTCTCCACCATCCGCGACGCCGACCTCATCCTCGTCATGAAAGACGGCGACATCATCGAGCAGGGCAACCACGAACAGCTCATGCAGAAAGGCGGCTTCTACGCCAATCTATACAACAGTCAATTTGAAAAAGCGGTATAGCCGTGCAAAAAGCCAGCACAAGTTTGCGTGGGAGCTTGCTCACAAAGCAAATCTTGTGCTGAGCTTTTTATAGGGCGCTCGCCCACAGCAAATCCATTTAAACAGAGTAAGGCTTGAAAATATTTCCTGTTTTGGTATAATGGATATATAGAAAGAAGGTGAAGATATGAATACATTACCAATAGAAGATATGAGTAATACATTTATAGAGCATTCCTTCATTATCAATAATTTCGTGGTTATGGTGGGAAAACAGATAAAAGATTCTTTATGCCGTGTGCTGGGCGATGGTGTCCAATATCAATGGTATGAAAATGATAATAAGGTAATCATTCCGGATGCATCTATTAACTGTAATACAAGAGACCGGAAAAATGTATCCTTGACGGGAATCCCGCGAATGGTAATGGAAGTCATTTCTGAATCTACTGAGCAGTACGACCGTAATGAAAAGATGGAGATATACAGAAAAGTAGGAATATCGGAATATTGGATTGTTGACTGGAGAAAAAAGCAGGTGGAGATATATTTGAATGATGGAAAAGAAGATGGAACAACATATTTTTATCTTTATAAAACCGTTACAGTAGAAAACAAAGATGAACTGCAGCTTGTTATGTTCCCAAATTTGAAAACAGATTTTGACGAGCTGTTTAATATCTGATGGAAGGTGAATAGAATTACTATAAGAGTTGCAGGAAATAGCGCGGGGAACCGGTGGAAAACATATTTTTTGAATATCCAGATAGAATAAGGATTCAGAAAGCATCTGTTTATATGGCAGATGCTTTTATTATGGACAGGATATAAACTGAAAGATTTATAACAAGAATAATAACAAGAACACTTTCGATGAAAATTTTTTCAATTCTGACGAATGCTTATGTAAGTTTCCACAAATGTTTTGACACAGTGCAAAAAGATTGGTAAAATTAGATTAGTTTTTTAAATATTTTGGAAAATACCAGGACAGGGAGGGAATATGGTTATGAAATCAGGAAAGAGAAGATTTTATGCGGCTCTGCTGGCGGCAGGGCTGGTGCTGTCGGCCGGTGCCGGGGGAGCAGCGGAAGAAGCAGCAGGAACCGGCGTGGCAGAGGGCATGGCGGCAGAAACGGATACGGCAGGGAATCCGTCAGACAATGCAGCGGGAGCAGTGACAGACGCAGACGACGGTGTGGCAGAGAGTGCGGCGGATGGCGCGGCATCCGACGATACCCTGAACCAGGTGCCGCATGTTCTGGTGCCATATCAGACGGAGAATTTTGATTTGTGGGACGGCAATCCGACAAAAGCATTTTCCATGATGGCGGCGGAGTATCACCAGGGTCTGACGCCCGCCAACTACGACAGTTACCGGCAGGCGCTCTACAACCTGGACGGGAAATTTTCCAGAATGACGCTGGCGGTCGGTCACATCGACGGGGAGCGCGACGGGAGCGCATCGCTGTATATTTATAAGGACGGGGAGCTGGCGCAGACGCTGAATCTTACCAGCGACATGATGACGCAGAAGCTGGAGCTGGATACGACGGGCGTGAAGCAGCTCCGGCTGGACCAGGAGGGCGGCGATGCGGCATACGGCTATGCGGACGTGACAGGCTATGGCGGGCATAATTTCGTGGAAGAAATGTCACAGGTCGTTTCGGTATTCAGCGACGGCGTGTACACCTACACCTGCAAAGACTGCGGTTATTCCTACGGGGAAACGATTCCGGAGCAGAGCGAGTGCGTGCCGTACCTTACGCCCTACCAGACCACCAACATGTATTCCCTGGAGGATACAGAGGATACGCAGGACTGCTTCTATGTGATGGGCAAGGCGTATTACAAAGGAACGATTCCGGATAACTATGACAGCAGGCGGGAGGCGCTCTACAATCTCGGACAGAAATACAACAGCGTCACCTTTACGGTCGGGCACTGCGACAATGAGCGGAAGGGAAGCGCCGTGCTGCGTGTGTTTGGCGACGGCAATCTGATGAAAGAGCTGGAGCTGACAAAAGACATGCTGAATCAGACTGTTACCATCAATACGGTAGGCGTTACGCAGCTGAAGATTTCCTACGAGGGCGGCGACAGCAGCTACGCGATTTTCGATATGAGTTATGAATCGGCGGAGACCTGGGAGCACAATTTCACCAGAGAAGTCCTGCTGGAGGCAACGGTCGGACAGACCGGCATCAGCACCTATACCTGCGTAAATTGCGGAGCATGTTACACGGAAATCATTCCGGCGGTGGACGAGTAAAATACCCCGGTGCAAGCATACGGACAGAAGAGGGAGGAAGGCTATGTATTGTCATAATTGTGGGAAAGAGATAGAAAACGGCGTAAAGCATTGTCCGCACTGTGGAGCGCAGCAGATGGCGGTTCAGAATGATGCGTCGTCCGCACAGAGCAGCGGAAGCGGGAAAAACAGCGGAAAAAAGAAGCCGGTGGGGCTGATTGCAGCGGTTGCCATTGTTGCGGTCGTCCTTGTGGTGGCGTTTGTGATGCTCACCGGGAAGCGGACGCTGCATGTGGAGGATTATGTGGGACTGCGGGTGGAAGGACTGAGCACGGAGGGCACGGCGGCGGTTTCCTTTGATACAGACATGCTGCTGGCGCATATCGGTGAGAAAAAGACGCTGACAGAGCGGGAAAAAGAAGAGATTGAGGCGCTGATTGCCGGAGCCATGAAGGACTTTTCCCTCTCAAAGAGCAGCCAGCTTGCAAATGGGGACGAAGTGACCATTACGAGCAATCTGGACCAAAAGCTTTTAAATGATTATAAGATTTCACTGAAAAACGGTTCCGTCGTGGCGACGGTGGAAGGGCTTACCGAGATACAGGAAATCCATCTGAATGATTATATGAAGCTGGAATTTTCCGGCTTCGACGGGGACGGCTATGCTTACATAGATATGGATTATGAGAAGCTGCGAAGCGATGTGGAGGCACAGGTGCGCGCGCTGGCAGAGCCGCAGGAGGCGGAAAAATTCATTTCCGAAGAAATGGATAAATATCTGTATTCTCTTTTTCTGGTTACCAATCCAAGCGAAGGACTGAAAAACGGGGATGAGGCGACGGCTTCCATCAGTATGGATTATACGGAAATCAGCGAGTACGGCATCCGCTTTACCTGGGAGAACATAACGGAGACGGCGGAAGGTCTGCTGCCGACGTATACGGTTGCCCTGACGGACTATCTGGATTGTGCATTTTCCGGCTATGACGGCGCCGGATATGCGGACATAACCCTGGATACAGAAAAGCTGGCAGCCGATTTGCAGGCGGCGTTTGAGGAGGAAGGACGCGGCGTCTACGGCGCGCTGCAGGAAGATACGGATATGGCGGCGGACATTGCCAATGCCGCAGACATTATCCGCAGCAGCTGGCGCAGCAATTTTACCACGGCGGCGGATAAGGAGTCGGCGCTGGTAAACGGCGATACGGTAACAGTGGACTGCACATATGAGCAGGATACGCTTTATATTTATCAGATTGGCGTATATCTGGAGGGAGGCACGAAGGAATTTACCGCAGAAAATCTGGAGGAACCGCAGGAGGTAGACCTGGCGGAGGCGCTGACGGTGAATTTCTCCGGAATCTGCCCGAATGTATGCGCGGAGCTGACGATTGATTACGACCAGCCATATGTGTCGCTGACCTCGCTGTGGGATATGAACAGCAGAGAGTGGATTCTGGCGAAGGACGGCGATGTTTACGAGGGAGAAATCACATATGATGAGCAGGAAATGCTGGAGAACGGCTACCGTGTGACAAACAGCTCCTACAGCTATACGATTTCCGGGCTGAATACCTATGAGCTCACGGCGCAGTCGCTGGAGGATGAGACGGTCGCTGCGCTGTCATCGGAGCTGGAAGAGCAGGTGAGGACAGAAATTATCCGTTCCTCGGAGGGGATTCTGGATTATACCGGCGACAGATGGCTTATCTGGAATGAAAGCAGGATGGCGCTGGATTCCTTTAAAATCGCTTATCAGACCGATGAGGATGACACGGAAAACCGGCTGTATCTTGTGTATCATATGGCGGTTCCGGGCAGAAAGCTGAGCAGGCAGGAGGAGCAGCGGGATATCTTTGCGGTGGTGCGTTTCTATGATATAGAGCAGACGCCGCAGGGAGAGCTTGTGTATACGGATAACTGGAACATGCCGCTGTACACGACAGAGCAGGAGGTGCAGGACTTTATCGCGCAGGATATTGCTGAAATGGAAAATGCAAAGATTCTGGCGGAGGATGCGTCGGAGGAGACACTGGCTCTGGAGCTTCGCGATATACCGGAAATCCTGGGCGGGGAAGTGACAGATACGCAGGTACAGACCGGGGAATTTGCGGATAACGTAAAGAACCAGGCGGCGTGCTATCTGACATATGAAGAACATATTTACGCGCGGTTTGACATGAATCTTACCTGGAGCCTGGCGAATACCTTCTGCCAGACGGCGGGCGGACATCTTGCCACGGTTACCTCTGCGCGCGAAAAGGCGGTTATAGAGAAGCTTCTGGAGGATGCGCCTTACAGCGAATACTGGCTCGGAGCGACGGATGCCGACTGGGAAGGCGGCTGGCAGTGGGTAACGGGTGAACCGTTTGAATGGACAGACTGGGACAGCGGACAGCCGGATAACTCCAGCTATGCAGAAGAGGGCGAAAATCATCTGGAAATGGGAAGAGGCTTTGGAAACCGCTGGAATGACAATTACGGAGAAAACACAGACGGCGGCTTTATTCTGGAGATCGAGCCTGCGGAGACGGCGGACGCCGGTGCCGGAGAAAACGCGGAAATGACGGAAGAAGCGGACGCAGCCGGAGCAGAGGCAGAGGTCAGCGCATCGGCGTATCTGGCAGAGCTGACACCGTCCGCATCTTATAACAGCGGCATCGAAGAATATCTGACAGACCCGTATGGAAACGACCATTTTTACAGCCTGTACCTGGATGCATCCCAGAGCGGAAGTCTGGTGTACGATCTGGACGGCGGCTGGTCAGAGCTGACAGGAACGATCAGTACCTGGACGGAAGCGGAGAGCGACTGTTTCTTTGAGATTGCCATCTGGGGCGACGATAATCTGCTGTTTTCGAAATACAATTATCAGAAGGGCGATGCGCCGGTTCCGTTTGCCATTGACGTAAAAGGCGTGGAGAAGCTTTATATCCAGACAAAGGCTTACGGAAGCACCTACAACGGATATCTGTTCCTGAATGAGGGGCAGCTGACGGCGGATGGCACGGAAGAGACTCTGGAAGAGACGCGAAAGCCGCTTGGCGAGCTGGCGCTGATAAGCTCTGCCGGATACGAAAAGAAGGAATCCGGAACGTATACAGACATTTACGGAGACATTCACCGCGACGCTTATATGTTCTCTGCATCAGAAAATGGTTGTGCGCTCTGGAATCTGGACGGAAATTATACTTCCTTTGACGCGGTGCTTTTTGCAGCGGATAATTACGACGGTTATGGCACGGCGCAGGCGGGTCTGGAAATCCTGCTGGACGGAGAGTGTGTCTTTGAGGTGGAGGATTATTCCATCCTTGGCGGGGCGCTCCCGGTTTCCCTGGATGTGACCGGTAAAAAGACGCTGGAGGTGCGCACGCGGGGCAATGAGGAGAACGGCAGTCTGTACTTCTATCTGGGGGATACGATGCTGGGCGGAATACCTGCGCAGGCGGCAGAGACAGAAGAGACACCGGAATTTCCGGAAATTCCGGCGGTCGTAGAGCAGCGGGCGGCGGATATTGTGACGCAGGGAAATTACCGCTACTATTTATTTGAAGAGCCGCTCACCTGGGAGCAGGCGGAGGCGTTCTGCACATCGGCAGGCGGAGTGCTGGCGTGTCCGACGGATGCGGACAAAAATCTGGCGCTGCAGTATATGGTGTCAGCCGGACTGGGCGACAGCTACTGGATTGGCGGAAGACTGACAAAGGGCGTCTGGGGCTGGAGCAATGGAGCGGAATTTGGAAACTATCTGAACTGGGGAAGCGGAAAGCCGGATAACGTGGACAGTCTGGAATTTCTTCTGAGCATGGACTATGACGGCACCTGGAATGACCTTCCTGCGGATGCGACGAGAGGATTTATCATGGAGACAGCCGCCGTATCCGGACAGCAGGCGGAGGATACGGTGCGCCTGTCCGCTCTGGAATGGTCAGAGAGCAATTACTGCGAGGTTCTGGATGTTTATGATATGGACGAAACGCTGACGAAGGCGAAAACGCTGGAGATTGGCAGCGTGCGCATGGATGCTTCCAATAACGCGTACTTCCGCGTCCGGCTGGACGGAAAATACGGGACGCTGACGGGAACGGCGGAGCCTTATTCGGAAGCTTCGGAAAATGTGAATATGCAGCTTGCTGTGTTCGGGGACGGAAAGCTTTTGTGGGAGCTGCGCAATATACGGAAATCTGAGGAAGAGACGGCGTTTTCTGTGGACGTGAGCGGGGTAAACGTGCTGACGGTGGCGAGCTCCAATAATGGAAGCTACGATTATGGGCATCTGTATTTTACCGGTGCGCTTGCGGCGGGAGAAGCCGCAGGCGAAACGATGCAGATCCAGCGCCTGGCGGATCTGATTCAGGTATCTGAGACTGGCACGAACACGGAAAATACGCTCTTTACGGACGATTATGGAATCCTGCATGACCGCTTCCTGGAAATGAGCGCGCAGGAAAATTCCAGTGTGCTTTACAATCTGGCGAGGAATTATACGACCTTTACCGGCACGATTACTGCATGGACGGACGGGGCGACGGAGACAGACGCGCTTGTTCAGATACAGGCGGACGGAGAGACCCTGTATGAAATTTCCGGTTTTGATATTTCTGAGGGACCGGTTGCCTTTGAGGTGGATCTGACAGGAAAAGGTACGCTGGAGATCGCGGCGTCGTCGGAGGACAGAACATGGATTTATGTGACCGATGATGAGCTTGCGGTGAAGTAGGAAAGAGGAAGCGCAGACAGAAAGAGGGCGGTATTATGAAGCAGATGAAGAAACTGAAAAAAGCGGCGGCAGCCGGAATCTGCGCCTGCGTGGTGTTATCCGCGCAGGGCGCAGGCGGACTGGCTGCGGAAATAAAAGCAGGGACGACAGAGCAATCCCAGGCAGTCGGAGAAAACGGAGCGCCGGAGAAAACCCAGGCGACCGGAGAAAACGGAGCGCCGGGGAAAAACCAGTCAGCCGGAGAAAACGGGACATCAGAAAAGTCCGGAACGACCCAGGCGGCAGAAACGGCAGAGACTGTCTGGGAGCCTGGGGAAACGGAATATTATCTTGAGGAGAGCAACAGTCGTTTTCTGGAGGAAGAAGAGCTGCAGGGCTGGACGCGCAGGCAGCTGGAATATGCCCGGTATGAAATCTATGCGCGCCGCGGAATGCTTTTTGACGAGCCGGAGGTCGCGGAATATTTTTCCGGAAAAAGCTGGTATTTCGGGTTTATTAAGGAAAGCGATTTCCCGGAAAACATGCTGAACGAATATGAGGTGGCGAACGCAGAGCTGCTGGACAGACTGGCGGCGGAAGCGGAGGATACGGCGGAAACAGAGGCTGTATCGGAAACGGAGAAAGCGCTGGAAGAGGCGGACGACACGGAGACAGAAGAGGGAGCGGAGAGCACGAACGGGACGGAAGCGGCGAATGTGCCGGAAGAGCCGGAGGCAGAAACAGGGAATGCGGACGGGGCAGAAGCAGGTGCAGATGTATCTTCCGGAGCAGACGCAGAGCCGGGGGATTCGGAAACGGAAACAGATGCGAAACCGGAGGTTCATTATGTTCCGGGGGAATATACGGCGTATGCCGACGGCTATGCGGGGAAAATTATGGTGACCTGTACCTTTGATGAAACGGGAATCGTGAATATGGGCATGAACCTTTCCGGAGAGACGAAGGGACAGGGCGCGGAGATTGGAAACGATTTAATCAAGAGTATTCTGGAAGCACAGACAAGCGAAGTGGATGTAATCTCCGGCGCAACCGTAACATCCGGGGCAGTAAAAGAAGCGGTCGCGGACTGCATGGAGCAGGCGAAGGTGTCCGGGGAGGAAGAAACAGAGGCGCTGACCGAAGGTGAAACGGAAGCACAGAGCGAAAGCGAAGTCCAGGCAGAGATGGAAACTGCAGAGCCAGAACCAGAAACAGAAAGCGCAGCAACGGAAGCGGAAACAGAGCCGGAAACAGAAAGCATTGCAACGGAAGCGGAAATAGAGCCGGAAACTGCAGCGCCGGAAACGGAAGCCGGGGCGGAGGTGGAAACAGAAAGCACTGCAACGGAGGCGGAAGCCGGGGCGGAGCCGGAAACAGAAAGCGCAACAACGGAAGCGGAAACAGAAGCCGGATTCAGCAGAAACGAGGATCTGCATGATGTGGACATCATGGAGGAAATTGAAAAAATGGAAGCGGAGGAAAGCGGCGAAGAAGCGGAGCATGATGCAGAGGAAATGGCGGGGACGCAGGAAATAAAGGAACCGCAGGCGGAGGAAAGCGCCGACATGGCGCCTGTCATAGACTATATTTTCCCGGACGTAGCCGAGCGGTATCTGGATCGTTCGGAAGTGTCACGGCTCTCCCCGCAGGCAATCAGCTATGCGAAAAATGAAATCTATGCGCGCCACGGACGCAAATTTGCATCGCAGGAGCTGCGGGATTACTTTGGCACGAAGAGCTGGTATGCGGGGATAATTGACGCTGATGATTTCACAGACAAGGTGTTTAACGATTACGAGCAGAAAAATCTTCTGCTGATAGTAGAGTATGATACCTACAAGCTGGACCAGCCAGGCTACGACATTTACCGGGTGGAAGAAGAGCTTTCGCTGTTTGCGGCGGAAACGTCCGAGGCGACCATCGCGCCGGAATCCGGCTATCTGTCCGGGCAGTATATATTTGCGGACAGCGATATCCGCTATCTGACGGAGGAAGAGGTCAATGTACTCTCGGCACGCGTGGCATGTTATGCGCGCTATGAAATCTATGCGCGCCGGGGCGCCATCTTCACACCGCAGGAGCTGCAGGAATACTTTGGCGGCAAGGACTGGTATGCCGGAAGAGCGAGCCTGTCAGAATTTTCCTCGGAAATGTTTAATCAATATGAGTTATATAACATAAATCTTTTAAATGAGCGTGAAAAAGAATTGGAGCCGGACGGCTATCTGAACCGGTAACGGAGGTGATAGTGCAAATACCGTTTTCCATAGTACAGAGGATGTAGCCGAAACTGCCGCGGCAGTCATCTGTACAGTACAATGTGTGATTTTGGTTATATCCATATTTCCAACGGAGCGCGCCTTAAAAAGAATTTTTACGAGGACGGGACGCGCAGACAACATTAAAAGAGAACCTGCTGATGCAATATGTTGCAGAGCATCGGCAGGAACTCCGCTGATACAATGCGGATAGTATCAGTCAATATAATTTTGCGAGCACTTCACACAGGCGGAGTTGCGGCTGCACACAAAGGAGAGCATAATATCCTCCGGGTAGCGGCTGCAGCTCCCTTTCTTATATGTGACGGTATGTGTGACTACGGAAGCGTCCGTCGGGCATTTGCATTTGTAGTCTTTCGTGTATTCCATGAGAACTCCTTTCCTTCGCAAAGCGATTGGTTTTAAAGCGATTTGAAAATGCTGTGATGCCGGGGCACTCTATCTGCTCCGGCACAGCATTCCCGGAATCCGGGCATTTCGTCGTACAGAGCACTTTTAGAATCCGAGGGATTCTCCGACCAGGATGACCCGGATGCGTCCCGGAAAACGGTTGTAGTGCTGTACATGCAACATATTGCATATCTTCTCCGGGGAGAAGCAGTTGTGACAGACGCCGTCCTTCGCGCAGGGAGTGGAAAGACCGAGCCGGATGGCATTTGGCGGCGCGGCAATATTATGTACGCGCGCGATAGCGGCATCCAGATCCGGCACAATTTTGTTCATGCCAACCAGCAGAATCACACAATCCGGTCCGTAGGAGAGCGCGGCAACGCGGTTGCCCGTTCCGTCTATATTGACGAGCTGCCCGTCAAGCGTGACGGCATTTGCGCTCATCAGATAAAAATCTGCGGAAAATGCCTTGCGATAAAATGCTTTACGCTCCTCCTGCGGAATTTCAGCGCGGTCCCAGAGTTCTACCGGCGCATTTTTCAGAGCATCCAGCAGACCGCATTCTGTGATGGATTCCGAACCGCCCCAGGTAACGGTAGCGCCTTCCGGAATCAGAGACAATACTTTTTCAACAGCGCTTTTGCTGTCCGGGCAGTAATAGCCGTCCATTCCGCGCTTCTGCAGTGCTTTGATGACGGTTTCCGCCTGTTTCTCATAAAAAATGGACATTGCACTCATAAAAATCCTCCTTTTCTATCGCACAACTATCACATAAATTTTTTGCGGCAATTTAGACAGGCTGTCCGGTTGCCTGCAAAAATCCGTTGTTTTTCTTATCTTACCACCAGGTGCGTCAAAAATCAATGACGGTAAAAGACGAACTGCGTGAAGGATAAAACCGGACCGGACAAAAAGCAAAAACCGGACCGGGCAAGGGTCAAAAGCCTGACCGGGCGCAGGACAAAAACCGGACCGGGCAAGGGTCAAAAGCCTGACCGGGCGCAGGACAAAAACCGGACCGGGCAAGAGGCAAAAGCCTGACTAGGCGCAGGGAGCAGGACCCCTCTTCATTCCTCTGCCTGCTCCTGGCTGAGGATGACTTTGATTTCCGGGATGGTTTTCTTCTGCTCCCGCAGCTTTCGGATATAAGAGATACGCTCAATACTTTCCAACCGCCGGTAGCGCCGCGTCAGGTTTTCTTCCGCCTGCTCAAAGGGCAGCATACCCTCCTCGGTGTAAAATTTTAACGTGCTGTACCGTACATTTGTTAAGCGGACCAGCTCTCCGATTGTTACATATTCTGAGGCGGAGATTGCCTCCATTGTGCGTTGCCTTGACATGTGCTCACCCCGTTAGCTGTAAAAGACGGTCAGAGAAACGATGAGCGCAAACAGATTTTCTATATAAGCAACCATTGCGGCAACCGCTTTTCCGGCATCGGAGCCGGTGATTTCCTTCAGCTTCGCTTTGATTTCACGCTGCTCATATTTGGAAAAATAGGTTTTCAGCAGGTCGCTCTTATCCAGAAGAATGACAAGAGAAGCGATATCTTCTGTGACCTCTACGTTTTCCAGAAGCTCGGACCGTATCATATCGATAACATAATGAACAGCTTCTTTGCACGGAATGTAAGTGTTCCGTTTTCCAAGAAGCCCTGCCTTTGACACCTCTGCCAGCCCGATATTTTTCAGGGACATGCCGACAGAATCAAATAATGCGGTGATATTTTTGTCTGTAACAGAATACGTATAGGCTTCCAGAACCTTTTCTATTTTTACGGGCTTTCGCTGTGATGACTGATTCAAAAAGTCATACAGAGGCTTCAGATATTGCTTCTGCTCCGGAAGGGCACCGGTTACAGTGACCGTTTTTTGGTCGAGCAGGATACAACCCTCCAGCTGCAGCTCCAGCAACCCCGATGCCAGCAGGCAGACAAGCCTTTCTACATTAAAACTGGAAATTTTTCCTTTATTGTCCACCGCGCAGATCATGTACTCCTGTGTAAGTGTTAATTCATGCATAGTTGTTCTCCTCTCATCATTACTTACTACTTATCACTTACTACTTACGATTTAATATACCATCAGAACGAAAACAAGTCAAGAGCGAATATTTTAGAATTAAATTATAAAATATTTGTTGCATAAAAACATAATATATGATATATTAAAAACGAATTAGAACATGAAAAATTATTTGCATTTTTCTTCCTGGTTATATATAATATAAATACAGACAAATATGTCTGAATCGCAGATGAGACGAGTGACGGTTCCGACTCGTCGGTAAAATAAAAATGACCGGGCGATGAATGAAAACGGGAGGAGTTTATCCTCTCGTTTTTTTGTTGCCGGGCATCCAGAGAAAACTGCTGGTGGCAGGTCCTGCAAGTTGCCAGGCGTCCGGAGAAAACTGCCGGTGCGATAAGCCTGGCAGACGGTTGTAATGCCTGCACCGACAAACATTTGTCGTGTAAGCACAGAGGTGAGAAAAGAGTATTGGAAAGTATCATTTTTGACTATCAGATTTTAAATCTTACAGATATTTTCTTTGAGGAGCATCCGGAAAATCTTTTTCCGGAAATTCTGGATAAACGGAAAAGGGCATATAAAAGGGATTAGGCTATTACAGCCCGAAGAATTCAGACGCCGTTATCAATATTCTGCCCTGAGATATTTTGATGACCTGCTGAAGAATATAGAAATATAATTGCCTTTTCGGATGACTTCAGATAAGACTATATTTACCGGAGCTTCAGCGGTAAAATAAAAAATGATTGAAAAACCTCCGTTTTATCAGTATAATCGTCTGTAGACATTGATTAGTATACAGGAGTTTGACGAAGATGAAAAAAATACTTACGTTAATTGAGGAAGAACTGATTCCCGCGTTTGAGAAAGCGGGAGTGGATGCGTCTTACGCGAAGGTGACGGTTTCCAACCGTCCGGATTTATGTGAATTCCAGTGCAACGGCGCGATGGTGGCGGCGAAAAAATACAAAAAAGCGCCGATTATGATTGCAAAAGATGTAGTTGCCGCACTGCAGGGAGATGCAATGTTTGCGATGGCGGAGGCGGTAAATCCGGGCTTTATCAATTTAAAGCTGTCGGGTGAGTTCCTGGCGGGCTTTTTAAACGATATGCAGGCGGATGAAAACCTGTCTGTGGAAAAGACCGCAAAGCCGAGGAAGATTATCCTGGATTACGGCGGGGCAAATGTTGCAAAGCCGCTCCATGTGGGACATCTGCGTTCCGCCATTATCGGCGAGAGCATCAAGCGGATGGGACGTTTTATGGGGCATGAGGTGATCGGCGACGTCCATCTTGGCGACTGGGGGCTGCAGATGGGACTGATTATCACGGAGCTGCGCAGGCGGCAGCCGGAGCTGGTATATTTCCAGGAGGGCTACACCGGGGAGTATCCGCAGGAGGCGCCCTTTACCATCGGCGATCTGGAGGAAATCTATCCGGCGGCGAGCAAAAAATCGAAGGAGGACGAAGCGTACCGCGGGGAGGCGCTGGAGGCGACAAAGCAGCTTCAGCAGGGAAATCCGGGATACCGCGCGCTCTGGCAGCACATCATGCGCGTTTCCATTGCCGATCTGAAGAAGAATTACAGCCGTCTGAACGTGGAGTTTGATCTCTGGAAGGGCGAATCGGACGCGCAGCCGTACATTCCGGAGATGGTGCAGCGCATGAAGGACGAGGGCTTTGCCCACGAGGACCAGGGAGCGCTGGTGGTGGATGTGAAGGAAGAGACGGACACGAAGGAAATTCCGCCGTGCATCATCCTGAAATCAGACGGAGCGTCGCTGTATGCGACCACCGACCTGGCAACGATTGTGGAGCGCATGAAGCTCTACCAGCCGGACGAGATTTTCTACCTGACGGATAAGCGGCAGGAAATGCATTTCATCCAGGTCTTCCGCACGGCGCGGAAGACCGGGCTTGTAAAAGAGGACACAAAGCTCTCCTTCCTTGGCTTCGGCACCATGAACGGAAAGGATGGCAAGCCGTTTAAGACAAGGGACGGCGGCGTGATGCGTCTGGAAAATCTGATCGCGGATATCGAGGAAGAAATGTACCGCAAGATTATGGACAATCACGAGATCGACCCGCAGGAGGCGCGTGAGACGGCGAAAATCGTCGGACTTTCAGCGATTAAGTACGGCGATCTGTCAAACCAGGCGTCCAAGGATTACGTGTTTGATATAGACAGATTCACCTCCTTTGAGGGGAATACCGGACCGTATATTCTGTATACGATTGTGCGTATTAAATCGATCCTGAATAAATATCAGGCGGCGGGCGGCAGCACGGAAAACGGTGTTATGCTGGCGGCGGCAAATGAAAGCGAGAAGGCGCTGTGCCTGGAGCTGGGACGTTTTAACGGTGTGATGGAAAACGCCTTTGAGGAGACGGCTCCGCACAAAATCTGTTCCTATATATATGACCTGGCAAATGAGTTCAACCGTTTCTATCACGAAACGAAGATTTTAAGCGAGGAAAATGAGGCGCAGAAGGCTTCCTGGATCGCGCTGCTTCGTCTGACGAGGAGGGTGCTGGAGACGTGCATCGATGTGCTCGGCTTTGAGGCACCGGAGAGAATGTAGGGGAAGCTGCCGCTGCGGGAAAAAGCCGCTGTTTGCAGTATCTTTCGGTATGAGCGCGGGATTTCGGTAGTTTTTCTTGCGAATCTTAAGGAAACGTGAACAGCGGCAAAAAGATTGGACATTTGCAGAGGTGTGTGTTATTATCAACTATGAGGTGAGGAAAATGGCTGATAAGAGGAAAATATCAACGATTTTAGGAATCTGCGGCGCAACTGTGCTGGCAGCGGGCGGCAGTATTTTTCTGACAAATACAGGGCTTTCGCTGTTGGACCAGAGCCAGCAGGCAGAAGGAGAGACAGAACCGGGGCTTGGGGCACAGACAGGAGAAACCGAGACACCGATTACGGTCGAGCAGTTTTCAAAAACAGCAGATTCCTTTGTAGTATCATCTAAAACGGCGTCAGCGGCCGGAAAAGATGACGAAGAAGAGGAAACAACAGAGACAGAAGATAACAACGCTGCGTCAGAGGGCGGCACATCTGCAGCGGGCAGCAATGGCACCGCCGGGCAGGATGACAGCACGATGTACGCCACCGGCGGCGTGAATGTCAGAAGCAGCGCAGGCGTGGAGGGAGATATTCTCGGCACGCTTCAGACGGGCGAGGGTGTTACCGTTACCGGAAACCGCGAAGGCAACTGGGTGGAGGTAAGCTATAACGGGCAGACAGGGTACGTCAGCCAGAATTATCTGCAGACAGGCTCCGGCAGCAGCGCGTCCGGAAGCACATCGGGCGGCTCTTCAGACGGTTCCGGCGGCAGCTCATCGAATGGCAGCTCGTCGAACGGAGGCTCATCAAACAGCGGCTCGTCGAACAGCGGTTCATCAAACGGCAACTCGTCCGGCAGCAGCAATACGCCGGCTGTCATTACCTGGAATGTTACCGCCATGAGCGGCACCATGTATGCGACGGGCGATGTCAATGTGCGCAGCGGCGCGGGAACAAATAACAGCCGCATCGGTGGTCTGAGCGCCGGCTCTTCTGTCACCGTTACCGGTTCGACAGACAACGGCTGGATACAGGTAAGCTACGATGGACAGACCGGCTATGTGGCGGGCAATTATCTGTCCTGGAACAAGCCGTCATCCGGCGGCAGCTCATCGGGTGGCTCTTCAAACGGTTCCGGCGGCAGCTCTTCGGGCGCGTGGGACGACAGCTACACATACGATCTGAGCAGCCGTTACGTTTCCGCGGACGAGTTTGACGGATGGAGCGCGAGCGACCTTGCCATTGTGCGCAACGAGATTTTTGCGCGGCACGGACGTATCTTTACGACGCAGAAATATAAAGATTATTTTTCGCAGAAAACCTGGTATGAGCCGACTTACGACCCGTCCTACTTTGATGCGAATCTGGACAGCTTCCTGAACGATTACGAATGGGCGAACCTTGCGGTTGTTCAGAAACTGGAAGATGCGAGAAGCTAGGGAGGAAAATGTGATGACGGATAACAATCAGCAGTACAAATGGCGGCAGAGAAAACAGCGCAATACGCGTCTGGGGGTCTGGATCGTCGCGGTGATTCTTGTCTCCGTGGGCGGAACCTTTGTATATGAGGGCTTAAGAGACAGCGACCCGCAGAGAGTTGCCGAAGAATATGTGAAAGCCGCAACCGGAGTGGAGAGCTTTACGGTGGAGGCGGGCGACCGCTCCCTGAACGCGGACAACCAGTTCGTACAGGATTACACCTTCACTTATACGGTTGACGGAAAAGAAACCAGTCAGAGACTCAGTCTGACACAGCAGCAGGAAAAGAAATATGGTCTGTTTGACCAGTGGACCCTGCAGGCGGCGGGCGCCAATGCGGTCGATATGGACCTAATTGTCCCGGCGGGCGTGCAGGTCCTGATTGACGGGGTGAGCCCGGACGAATCCAGTATTGAGGAGGACGATACGCTCTCACCGGGCGCCATCCGCTACAAGCTGACCAGCGTGGAACCGACGGCGAAGCTTCAAATCAACGGGCTTCCGTTTGAATCCTATGAGGGCACTCTGGAGACGAGTAACGGGCTGCTCGATGTCCGCGACCGTCTGGAGGTCAGCGAAAACGCGAAGGTACAGATGGAGGAAATCGGCAAGAGCATGATTAACGAGCTGTATACTGCGGTAATGCAGGGAAAGACCTCCGCGGACCTTGGTGAATCATTTGCACAGGTTCCGAATAAGGACAATCTGTTTAAGGCAATTTCCAGCAATCTTTTCCGCGGCGATGAGCTGCAGGCGGACGATATCACCTTTGAGGGCTTCGAGCCGGTATTCGGGGATATCTACTATCCGGGAAGAGACGAAGAGAGCTACATCGGAATTGAAATGAAGCTTTCCTATACCTGCAGCTACGAGCAGGGAGAGGCAGAGACGGAAAGCGAGACAGAAACGGAAACAGAGACGGAAGCCGAAAGTGAAAGCGAAACGGATACGGAAACAGAAAATACCGCCGGTTCGGGAGAGCAGAAGGAAGCGACCTTCTACTTCCGTTATCAGGATGGAAACTGTATTGTGACCTCCGCGGAAATTCCAGGCGTGATTTAAAGCAGAAACGGAAATGATACGGTTTGCTTTGTTCACAGTAACGATGATACCATCATTTCCGGGCAGGAGTGGCAGAAATGAAAAAGCGTTTGAAAGGACTGGCGCTGGTTCTGGCGCTGGCGCTTGCAGGCACATATACATCATGTGCGCAGGCAATGCTGACGGAGGAAGAACAGCTTGCCGCCCGGCAGAAGAAAGCAGAGGCGGAAAAGGTCATAGATGCCGATAAAGAGGCGGGGGCTGACGAAGCGGAGACCGAAGCGGCTGCAGCGGACGGGCAGGACGGGAAGGCTGCGGAAACCGAAGCAGCTGCAGCGGACGGGCAGGACGGGATGGCTGCGGAAACCGGGCAGGAAGAGGAGACCGTGGAATCGGCGGACGGCATCCAGGGTACCGGGGACGGACCTCTGATTGCAATCGACCCCGGTCATCAGGGACCGGGACAGGATATGTCCGGCGTGGAGCCGGTCGGACCGGGTTCTGACGTTATGAAAGCGCGGCTTGCCACCGGTACAAGCGGATGCGTTTCCGGTCTGGATGAATACGAGCTGGACCTTGAGGTTTCCCTGAAGCTGCGCGACGAGCTGATAAAAAGAGGTTACCGTGTCATTATGACGCGCGAGACGCATGATATTGACATCAGCAATATTGAGCGATGCGATGTGGCGAATGAGGCGGGAGCAGATATTTTTCTGCGCATTCATGCAAACGGCTCGGAGGATGGCAGCGTGTCGGGTGCTCTGACAGCGGCGCCGTCCGCGTCAAACCCGTATGTATCCGATATATATGAGAGCTGCATAAAGCTGGCGGATGATCTGATTAACGCTTATTGCGAGACGACCGGGCTTTATAACCGCGGCATCTGGATTACCGACGACATGACGGGAATCAACTGGAGCGATATGCCGGTGACGATTCTGGAAATGGGCTTTATGACCAATCCGGGTGACGACGCCTATATGGCAGACGCGGCAAACCAGGATATCATGGTGCAGGGGATAGCAAACGGCGTGGATGTGTATTTCGGGAGATAGGCAGGGAATATGTTCTGGGAATGGGCGGATAAAACCGGAAGAGTTATCGGACCGGTGCTTGTGCATTATCTTGTGATAGTTATAATAAGTATGATGGGGCTGCATGCAGATGCAGCCTTTCTGACAAGCATGGCGGCAGTGATTGTACTGCCGTTGTTTTGGCGCATGTACAAAAAAGACGGCGCGCTCTGCGGCCGCGGGGAGGAGAGAAGGCTTTCCGCAGCCTCCTGTCTGCAGATTGCGGCGCTTGGCATTGTCTGCAATCTGGTGCTGACATTGGTGATAAACGGGATTCTTTCTTTCTTTTCTTTTTCCAATCAGACGCAGGAGGCGCTGTTTGCCAGCAATCTTATCGTACAGGTCGTTGGGATCGGGATAATCGTTCCGATTATGGAAGAAGTTTTATTCCGGGGTATTGTATATAATCGTCTGAAGGGTTATACTAAAAATGCGAAATCCGCCGCAATTCTGGCGGCAGTGATTTTTGCCGTGTATCATGGAAATGTGGTCCAGATGCTGTTTGCGTTTCCGATGGCGCTGATACTGATTGCGGTATATGAAAAATGGGGGACGCTGCGGGCGGACATCACCTTCCATATGGCGGTGAATTTAAGTTCCGTGATTCTTACGGCAATATTAAGCAGCAGATAAAGGAGAGGCTAATGAAAAAAGAGATTTTAAGCTGGATAGGATGTTTTGCGGTCGCGATTGCGGCGGCGCTGTTTATTGTAACATTTATCGGACAGAGAGTGGAGGTCGACGGGCGCTCTATGGAGCCGACGCTGGAGGATAAGGACAATCTTATCTGTGA
This sequence comes from Marvinbryantia formatexigens DSM 14469, assembly GCF_025148285.1. Taxonomy (NCBI): domain Bacteria; kingdom Bacillati; phylum Bacillota; class Clostridia; order Lachnospirales; family Lachnospiraceae; genus Marvinbryantia; species Marvinbryantia formatexigens. The sequence continues at coordinate 2,909,607 of NZ_CP102268.1, forward strand.
TAAAATCAGCTACCGCTTCAGCGAACCGGAGCGCTTTGATATTGTTGTGATTTACCCCTATGAGGGCAGTAAACAGGAACGCTGGATTAAGCGTATCATCGGTCTTCCGGGAGAAGAGGTGCGCATCGACCTGGACGGAAACATCTATATCAACGGGGAGATTCTGGAGGAATCCTACGGCAAGGAAGTGATCGCAGACCCCGGTATGGCGATTGAGCCGATTCAGCTTGGCGAGGATGAATACTGGGTGATGGGTGACAACCGCAATCACAGCAGCGACAGCCGCGTGATTGGTCCGGTGACAAAAGACCGCATCATCGGAAAAGCGTTTGTGCGTATTTATCCCTTCAGCAAGATTGGATTTATCAAACATCAGTAGAGGAGCAAGAAAATGGACAGAAAAAATGTGTGGAGCAGCTACAGCAAAAAGCAGCTTGCAGAGCTGGAGAAGCTGAACAAAGAGTACCGCCATTTCCTGGACCACGGGAAAACGGAGCGGGAGTGTATCAAAGAAGCGGTGAAGCTGGCAAAAGAAGCGGGCTACCGCGACCTGCAGGAGGTCATTAAGAAAAAAGAGACGCTCTCCGAGGGCGATAAGGTCTATGCTGTCTGCATGGAAAAGACGATCGCGATGTTCCATATCGGAAGCAAGGATATCGAAAAGGGCATGAACATCCTGGGCGCCCATGTGGATTCCCCGCGTCTGGATTTAAAGCAGAATCCGCTGTACGAGGACACGGAGCTTGCATATCTTGACACGCATTACTACGGCGGCATCAAGAAATACCAGTGGGTGACGATTCCGCTGGCGCTGCACGGCGTGGTGGCGAAGAAGGACGGAAGCATGGTGGATATCTGCATCGGCGAGAAGGAGGACGATCCGGTATTCTGCATCACCGACCTTCTGGTGCATCTTTCCGGCGAGCAGCTTGAGAAGAAGGCGGCAAAGGTAGTCGAGGGCGAGGCGTTAAACCTTCTCATCGGCAATATTCCGCTGGAGGATAAGGAAGAGACGGCGGTAAAGGCAAATATCTTAAAGCTTTTAAAACAGCAGTATGATATCGAGGAGGATGACTTCCTCTCCGCGGAGCTGGAGGTGGTTCCGGCGGGAAAAGCGAGAGAGTGCGGACTGGACCGCAGCATGGTGCTCGCGTACGGACACGACGACCGTGTGTGCGCCTACACCTCCCTGGCGGCGATGCTGGATATGAAAAAGGTAAAGCGGACAGCGTGCTGTATCCTTGTTGATAAAGAGGAAATCGGCAGCGTCGGTGCGACCGGTATGCAGTCACGTTTCTTTGAGAATACGGTGGCGGAGCTTCTGAACTGCATGGGAGATTATTCCGATATTAAGCTGCGCAGAGTGCTGGCAAATTCGCGGATGCTCTCTTCGGATGTAAGCGCGGCTTACGACCCGGAATTTGCGTCGGCGTTTGAGAAAAAGAATACGGCATACTTCGCACATGGCATCGTATTTAATAAGTATACCGGGTCGAGAGGAAAATCCGGTTCCAATGACGCCAACGCGGAATATATGGCGCAGCTTCGCGCAACGCTGGAGAAGCACGAGGTGGCGTTCCAGACAGCGGAGCTTGGAAAGGTGGATTTCGGCGGCGGCGGAACGATTGCCTATATTCTTGCTCTGTACGGTATGCAGGTGATTGACTGCGGCGTGGCGGTGCTGAATATGCATGCGCCGTGGGAGATTGTCAGCAAGGCGGATGTTTATGAGGCGAAGCGCTGCTATAATGCATTTCTGACGGAGTAGGTGCCATGAAATCGAAGATACCGATTGAGATCTCGGCAAAGCATATTCATCTTTGCCGGGAGGATTTTGAAGCCTTATTCGGGGAAGGGCGCGAGCTGACCTTTGTTAAGGAACTCAGCCAGCCGGGACAGTTCCTGGCAAAGGAGCGCCTGACGATCGAGGGACCCCGCGGTCAGATGGAGCATGTGGCGATTCTGGGACCTTTCCGGAAGGAAACGCAGGTGGAGCTGGCGATCACGGACACGCGCAAGCTCGGCATTGAAAAGGTCATCCGTCAGTCGGGCGATATTGCCGGCACGCCGGGCTGCCGCTTAATTGGACCGAACGCCAGCCTCGACCTGGAAAAAGGGGTAATTGTGGCGAAACGCCACATACATATGACGCCGAGCGACGCTTACCGTATGCATGTGAAGGACAATGAAGAGGTATTTGTGATTACGCAGAGCTATGAGCGGGCGCTGATTTACGCCAACGTGGTGGTGCGTGTGCACCCGGATTATGTGCTTGCGATGCATGTGGACACGGACGAGGGCAACGCTTTCGACCACAGCGAGGAGCAGTACGGCGTGATTCTGAAGCTGTTTGACGGCAATGCCTACAGTCTGAGCGACTGGGCGGACGAGCTTCTGTCCGGCATCCAGAGGTAAATTTTGAAGGCTTCCGGCAGATGAAATATCTGGCGGTGCGGAAATAGAAAACTTATATGATGGAGGAAACGTATGGGTAACGTAAAGAGAGTTTATGTGGAAAAGAAACCGGCTTTTGCCGTGCAGGCGAAGGAACTGAGGCACGAAATACGCAGCTATCTCGGAATCTCCGGGCTGACCGGCGTGCGCGTGCTGATTCGCTATGATGTGGAAAATATTTCGGAGGAAGTATTCGAAAAAGCGTGCAAGACGGTGTTTTCAGAGCCGCCGGTAGACACCCTTTATCAGGAAACTTTTCCAATGGGGGAGAGCGACCGCGTTTTCTCTGTAGAGTATCTGCCGGGGCAGTTTGATCAGCGGGCGGATTCTGCCGAGCAGTGTGTGCGGTTTTTGAATGAAGAGGAAAATCCGGTCATCCGCTCGGCGACGACCTATGTTATTGAGGGAACGCTGACGGAGGAAGAATTTGCAGCGGTAAAGAGCCACTGCATCAACCCGGTGGATTCCCGTGAGACGGGCATGGAAAAGCCGGAGACACTGGTGATGGTGTTCGAGGAACCGGCGGATATTCAGATTTTTGACGGCTTCTGCAATCTGGAGGAAGCGCCGCTGAAGGAGCTGTATTCCTCTCTGAACCTCGCCATGACCTTTAAGGATTTCCAGCATATCCAGCATTATTTTAAGGATGAGGAAAAACGCGACCCGTCCATGACGGAAATCCGTGTGCTGGATACCTACTGGTCAGACCACTGCCGTCACACGACTTTCTCCACAGAGCTGAAGGATATTACCTTCGGCGAGGGCGATTATAAGGAGCCGATCGTCGGCACCTATGAGAAATATCTGGCGGACCGTGCGGAGCTTTTCAAAGGGCGCGACGACAAATTTGTCTGCCTGATGGACCTGGCTCTGCTGGCGATGCGCAAGCTGAAAAAAGAGGGAAAGCTGGATGACCAGGAGGAATCCGATGAAATCAACGCCTGCAGCATTGTGGTGCCGGTGGAGATTGACGGAAAAACGGAAGAATGGCTGGTAAACTTTAAGAACGAGACGCACAACCATCCGACGGAGATTGAGCCGTTCGGAGGCGCGGCGACCTGCCTTGGCGGCGCTATCCGTGACCCGCTCTCCGGCAGAACCTACGTATATCAGGCAATGCGTGTGACCGGCGCCGCAGACCCGACCGTATCGGTGAAGGAGACTCTGAAGGGCAAGCTGCCGCAGAAAAAGCTGGTGCGCGGCGCGGCAAAGGGTTATTCCTCCTATGGAAACCAGATTGGTCTGGCAACCGGTTATGTAAAAGAGATTTATCATCCGGATTATGTGGCAAAGCGTATGGAAATCGGCGCGGTGATGGGCGCGGCTCCCAGAAAGGATGTAAAGAGACTGACATCTGACCCCGGCGATATTATCATCCTGCTGGGCGGACGCACCGGACGCGACGGCATTGGCGGCGCTACCGGTTCCTCGAAGGTGCACACCGAGGCTTCCATCGAGGTATGCGGCGCGGAGGTGCAGAAAGGTAATGCGCCGACGGAGCGCAAGATTCAGCGTATGTTCCGCCGCCCGGAGGTGAGCCGTCTAATAAAGAAATGCAACGATTTTGGAGCGGGCGGTGTTTCCGTCGCTATCGGCGAGCTGGCGCCGGGACTGCAGATTTACCTCGACAAGGTTCCGAAAAAGTACGCCGGTCTGGACGGCACGGAGATTGCGATTTCCGAATCCCAGGAGCGTATGGCGGTGGTTGTGGACCCCAAAGATGTGGAAGAATTTCTGAAATACGCCAATGAGGAAAACCTGGAAGCGGTAGAGGTGGCTGTTGTCACGGAAAGCCCGCGTCTGGTGCTCATCTGGAGAGATAAAGAGATTGTAAATATCAGCCGTGCCTTCCTCGATACCAACGGCGCGCATCAGGAGACCAGCGTGTTTGTGGAGATTCCGTCTGAGAAGGACAAATATTTCCGCAGGGACGAGGTGGCGGATGTCCGGGCGAAATGGCTGGATACTTTGAGTGATTTAAACGGCTGCTCCCAGAAGGGGCTTGTGGAAATGTTCGACAGCTCCATCGGCGCAGGCAGCGTGCTGATGCCGTATGGCGGAAAATATCAGCTCACTGAAACGCAGGCGATGGTGGCGAAGCTTCCGGTGCTGGAAGGAAAAACAGATACAGTAACGATGATGGCTTACGGCTTCGACCCGTATCTGTCGAGCTGGAGCCCGTATCACGGTGCGATCTATGCGGTGCTGGAGTCGGTGGCGAAAATTGTGGCGGGCGGCGGCGATTACCGAAAGATCCGTCTTACCTTCCAGGAGTATTTCCGCCGCATGACGGAGGATCCGAAGCGCTGGAGCCAGCCGTTTGCGGCGCTGCTCGGCGCATACGACGCACAGCTTGGCTTTGGACTGCCGTCCATCGGCGGCAAGGATTCCATGTCCGGAACCTTCAATGAAATTGATGTTCCGCCGACGCTGGTTTCCTTTGCGGTGGATGTGGCGAGCGATAAGACGATGGTGACACCGGAGCTGAAAAAGGCTGGCAATAAGCTGGTGCTGCTGACGATTGAAAAGGATAAATACGATTTGCCGGTCTATGAGCAGGTGAAAGACCAGTATGGAAAATTCTTTGAGGATGTAAAGGCGGGCAGAATCGTCTCCGCATATACTGTGGACGGAAAGGGACTGGCGCTGGCGCTTGCCAAGATGGCGTTTGGAAACGGTCTCGGCGTGAAGGTGGAGCACAATGTCGACGAGCGCGATTTGTTTACCGCCGGTTTCGGAAACATTGTGGCAGAGGTCCCGGACGGAAAGGTAGGCGAGCTTTCCATCACCTATACCGTAATCGGCGAGGTGCTTGCGGATGCGCATCTGGAGCATAAGAATGTATCGATTTCTCTGGAGGAAGCGCTGGAGGCGTGGAAGCGTCCGCTGGAGAGCGTATTTAAGACGGTTTCCGGAGAAAATGGCGGCACGGCTTTCCTGGAGGAAATGCAGGAGGATGCTGCAAAAGCGGATGCCCTGGCAGACAGCGCAGAGCCGGAGGGGGCTGCGGCAGTTTCTCTGACAGCGGGCGACGGACCGATAGCAGTATTCCTTGCGGGCAAATTAAATCCACAGGACGGTGCAATCTTTGAGGACGGCGTTTACAAAACGGACAAGGTTTATATCTGCAAACATAAAGTCGCAAAGCCGCGCGTGTTTATTCCGGTATTTCCGGGCACGAACTGCGAGTACGACAGCACAAAGGCTTTCGAGCGCGCAGGAGCGGAGGTAGACGTTAAGGTATTTAAGAATCTGACGGCGGAGGATATCCGTGATTCTGTAAATATTTTTGAGAAGGCGATTGACCAGGCGCAGATTATTATGTTCCCCGGCGGCTTCTCCGCGGGCGACGAGCCGGACGGCTCCGCGAAATTCTTTGCGACGGCGTTCCAGAACGCGAAGATGAAGGAAGCGGTTATGCGTCTGCTCAATGAGCGCGATGGTCTGGCGCTCGGCATCTGCAACGGCTTCCAGGCGCTGATTAAGCTTGGCCTGGTGCCGCACGGTGAGATTGTCGGACAGACGGCGGATTCCCCGACGCTGACCTTCAATACCATCGGACGTCATATCTCGAAGATGGTTTACACCAGGGTGGTATCGAACAAATCCCCGTGGCTGCGTCTGGCGACACCGGGCGCGACCTACTGCAACCCGGCTTCCCACGGCGAGGGACGCTTCGTGGCAAATGCCGGATGGCTGGAAAAGCTGTTCGCCAACGGACAGGTGGCGACGCAGTATGTATCCCCGGACGGCGAGCTGGATGTGAACAATGAAGAGTGGAACGTCAACGGCTCCTATCTGGCAATCGAGGGCATTACCAGTCCGGACGGACGTGTGCTGGGCAAGATGGCGCACTGTGAGCGCCGCGGCGATTCCGTAGCGATCAACATTTACGGTGAGCAGGATATTAAGATTTTCGAATCCGGCGTGGCGTATTTTCAATAATGATTGCGCGAATGCGCAGCATGGAGCAATCCGTGATACCTGGGGCAAAGTTTACATTTGCCCCCGCATCATCGAATGATGCCAGGGTCGGACAGATATAAAATCCGATACAGGAGGATTTTTGGCTGGATGATGGGATCTGCTGTATCATGGGAGAAAGGGAAGGAGACGAAAAAATGGAATTTTGTCTGAAGGTTTATGATAAAGAGGGAAAAATCGTCTGTGTCCGTCATGGAGAGGACGAGCTGAGTATGGTGTGCGCCAGAGAGTACCAGGAGGGAGACAGCTTCGGTCTGGAAATATCCGAAAAAAATGTATGGGTCTGGCTCCAGTGGGACGATGGTCTGGGAAAATCGCTGGTATATCTGACAGGCAACACAAATTATGTGATACCTTTCGGGGAGAAGCGCATCAGCATTTCGCCGAGGGCTTTTCACGGAGATAAGCATCTTCTGTATGTGAGGAAGGCGGAGGAATACGAGCGGACGGCGTACCGCAATCTCGCGTGCAATGTAAACGACTGGCACGACAGCAGCAACTGCTATCCGCACGCCTCTGCAAACGTGGAGACGAGAAACGAAGCCGTGTTTGCCGCCCGCAATGCGATTGACGGCGTGGTGGTAAACGACGGACACGGGGAATGGCCCTACGGTTCCTGGGGAATCAACCGCCGCCCCGATGCGGCGCTGCGGCTCGATTTCGGGCGCGTTATAGAGACGGATTGTATCGTGCTTTACACCAGGGCGGACTTCCCGCACGATAGCTGGTGGACGGAAGCGACTTTCACTTTCTCTGACGGAAGCACTCTCATCTTCCCGATGGAAAAAAGCACAGCTCCGCACAAACTTACGTTTGAGAAAAAGCAGATCGAGTGGGTGGAGCTGAGCGGTCTGAAAAAGGCGGAGGACGCCTCGCCCTTCCCGGCTCTGACGCAGATAGAAGTATATGGAAGTGACAGATAGCGGAATGGCATCCGCCGGACAGTATTGCAAATGAAAGATAGCGGAACCGCATTTATCAAACAATATTGAAAACAGTAGAAAGATAAGCGATACCTGGTTACGCAGCCGGGTACCGCTTATTTTTGTCGCCATACATTCGAAAGGAACTGCCGATGGCAGGTTGCCATGCATCGGAGGAACTGCCGGTGGCAGGTTCTGCAGGCTGCCATACATCCGAATGGAGTTGCTGGCGGCAGCTCCTGGAGGAGTCGCCGCAGATAATCCTTGACAAATAACATAGTATTACATATTATATATTAAGTATATTATATAGGAGGTTACTAAAATGTATTCTTTGCAGGAAACGATTTGCTTTAAGCTTATGCTGATACGCGACAGGGTGCATGAATATGCAAAACCATATTTCCGGGAAATCGGAATCACTTATGGAAATTATGTGACGATGCTGTTTTTGTATGAAAATCCCGGAATTACGCAGGCAAGGCTTGCGGAGTTGAATCACAAGGACCGGAATGTCATTGTGCAGACGATTGATAAGCTTGAGGAAAAGAATTATGTAAAACGTGTGCGTGCAAAGCACGACAGGCGCGCCTATACCCTGTATCTGACAGAGCAGGGGGAGGAGGTTATCAGAAAATACTGGAATGTCGTGACGGATGCTGAAAAAAATTTATCCGCGGACATATCAGAGGAGGAGCTCACCGTTTTCAGGAGCGTCATTGAGAAAATGTGTGAAGAAAAGGAGCTGTAATATGGCGGATACAAAAACTTATTCAGAAAACCCGATGGGGTATAAACCAATTCCAAAGCTGCTGTTTTCGCTTGCCGTGCCGGCGGTAATTGCGAATGTTGTCAACGCACTCTATAATATTGTCGACCAGATTTTTATCGGACAGGGGGTCGGCTATCTGGGGAATGCGGCGACGAATATCGCGTTTCCCATAACGACGATCTGTATGGCAATCGGACTGATGACAGGGCTTGGCTCTGCGGCGGCATTTAATCTGGAGCTGGGGCGCAAAAATCAGGACAAAGCGAAAAAAGCTGCCGGGACGGCTGTCACTATGCTGGTTATCTGCGGAATTCTTATCTGCATTCTGATAAGAAGCTTTCTGGAGCCGCTGATGATGGCGTTCGGTGCGACAGATGAGATTCTGGAATACGCAATGGAATATGCGGGAATCACTTCCTTTGGCATTCCCTTTTTACTGCTCTCCACGGGAATCAATCCGCTGGTGCGGGCGGACGGAAGCGCCGCCTATTCCATGACGGCGGTCATCACCGGAGCGGTTCTGAACACGCTGCTGGATCCGCTGTTTATGTTCGTGTTTGATATGGGGATTGCCGGGGCGGCATGGGCGACAGTAATCAGCCAGATCGTGTCCGCTGCCCTGCTACTGCTTTATTTTCCGCGATTTAAGTCTGTGCGCTTCTGCGCGGAGGATTTTATCCCGCGTATTCCGGCTGTACGGACGATTATATCCCTTGGAATTACTTCCTTTATTTTTCAGTTTTCTACGATGATTATTCAGATTACAACGAACAATCTGCTGAAGATATACGGGGAAATGTCCGTTTATGGCAGTGATATCCCGATTGCGGTCGCGGGAATCGTATCAAAAATAAATGTTATTTTCACGGCGGTGGTATTAGGCGTTGTGCAGGGCTCGCAGCCTATATGCAGCTTCAATTATGGAGCAAAGAAATACGACCGGGTGCGGGAAACCGTAAAAATCCTGCTGAAATCCACATTTTTGCTGTCAGTGATAATGTTTGCCATATTTGAGCTGTTCCCGTCACAGATTATTTCACTGTTCGGGGATGGGGATGAGCTTTATTTTGCATATGCCACAAAATATATGCGGGTATTTCTGTTTTTTGTATTTTTAAATGGCATCCAGATTGCGATAACGACCTTTTTCCCGTCCATCGGAAAGGCACTTAAGGGCGCGTTTCTGTCCTTATCGAAGCAGATTATTTTTCTGCTTCCGCTTCTGGTGATACTTCCGCGGTTCTTTGGCGTGGAAGGGATAATGTATGCGATGCCGGTTTCGGATTTCATAGCGTTTCTTATCGCGGCGGCGTTTCTGGCAGCGGAAATGAAAAAAATGCCGCGGGAAATCTGAGGGGTGCGGATAAGGCACATGAAGTATATAAAACATATAAGCGCATAAAACATATAACATATAAGCACATAAAACATATAAAACGTATAAAACATATAGAACATATAGAACATATCAGCACATAAAACATATGTGGCGGCTTTTGGCGTATAATTAAAAAACAAACAATGTAACATATGCAAAACGAGAACAGAAATAGAAAAGAAAGAGAAAAGAACGGGGCAGAATGAAAACAGAAAGAGAACATAATGCGGCAGAATGAAAACAGAAAGAGAATATAATGCAGCAAATTGAAAACCATATGAGAACAGAAAGGAGGCGGCGTCATGCTTACACCCATGCAAAAGAGGAATACCGCCAGAGAACTGCAGGAGAATTACAGAAGACTGGATATGGATTTGGCGTCAGTGCTTGCGGATTTGGGGATTTCGGAAGCTGAATTTAAGCGTGTTCTTGCAATGGACCATCCCGATCCGGCGCAGGTATGGATGGTCAGGGATTATCTGGAGGACAAATTAAAGGAGCAGGGAACGGAAATGTACCCATTTTCCAGACTTGCAGACCATAGCGCAAACAAATGGTTTTTCTATGAAACACCCTGGAGGAACAAACAATAAGTGCCGGTCAGAACAGGTGCTGACTGGCTGGTAGAATAAATAATAAGTGCCTGCCAGAACCGGTGCTGACTGGCTGACAGAATAAACAATAAGTGTATGCCAGAACAAGTGCTGACTGGCTGGCAGGACAGATAATAAGCGGCAGCCGGAGCAAAGAGAAACCGGCTGCCGGATTTTTTTCAATACTTCGTGCAACAATCTGTTGCACAGATGCGCACAAAAACTTAACATACGGCTGTTTTACGACCGGATGTTTCATCTTGTTGCAACATATGAAAAGTGCTTGAAAAACAAATCCCTATGCGTTTATGATAGGACTGTACAAATCAGGGACATCGAAGCGGAAGCTGGCGGTGTTCATAAAAAATGAAGGGAGTACTATCAATGGAACGTATGAGTGAGGGGACACAAATCTGCTACGCAATTCTGAGAGGCAAGGCAAACCAGCAGCTTTTTGAAGAGGAAATTCAAAAAATGAAGGTTCTGGATGTGGCTGCCAGTATCCGTAAGGATATGGAGCCGGAGGTCCGGGTCCTTGCCTACTGTGTGCTGGATAATGAGCTGCATCTGGTGCTGCAGTCCGCCGGAGAAGCAACCGCGGAAAAATATCTGGACAGAGTAATCCGGCGCTATGAGGAAACCTGCATTCCGGAAAACGATACGATGCTGCGCATTGACTATCTGCCGGATACCAGGCAGTTTCCGGAGGTAAACTCGTCCGTACACGAGCAGGGTATTGTGTACGGTATCAGCCGGAAAACGACACATTTCCGCAAAAATACCATGCATGTGTTAAAAGACATGAAAGCGGCGCTGCGCTGCTGCATGAAACTGCACATGCTGCCGGTGAAGGAACAGATTGTCAGCGCACCGGAGGATTACTGGTGGTGCAGTTATCCGGATTATCTGGGCAGGTGCTGGCTGCCGCTTACAAGTACCGGCGAACTGCTCGGCGCACTCGATGAGAACGAGAAGCAGGCGCAGAAAATGATACGGCAGAAGCATTTAGACGCACTTGCGAAATTATCTCCCGGTAACTAATACGTAACATAAAGGGGGATTGTGACGGAAATTTTTAAGATTTAAAATCACAGGGGAAAACGATAAAAATTTTTAAAAAATCCATGCAACAATCTGTTGCACAGATGCGCATGCAGAGTTTAGAATTATTAATGGTTCTTTCAGAAGCTGTTAAGATATTTCTGCGACAATAAAAACAGGAATCCGGTTGGGCGGCGGACCGGATAGCCTGCCGGGCTGGCAGGAAATTGTTACGCGGACCGGATAACCTGCCGGGCTGGCAGGAAATTGTCACGCGAACCGGATAGCCTGTCAGGCTGGCAGGAAGCTATCATCCGGACGACAATTACACACAGTCCGAAAAATACGCGCAGAGCCTGCCGCTTACGGAAAGGAGAAAGAATGGACAGGGAACAGGTACTGATTATTGAAGATGATGCGGATATCCGGGAGGGTGTGCGCATTCTTCTGGAAAGCGAAAACTATTGTGTGAGAGAGGCGGAAAACGGAAGAAAGGGTCTGGAAATGCTGGAGGATACGACAGACCTGGTGATTCTGGATATCATGATGCCGGGAATGTCGGGGCTGCGGACCTGCGAGGAAATCCGCAGAGTCTCCAATGTGCCGGTGCTATTTCTGACGGCAAAGGCGCAGGAATCGGATAAGCTGATTGGGCTGATGGCAGGCGGGGATGATTATCTGCCGAAGCCGTTTTCCTATGCGGAGCTGCTGGGAAGAGTAAAGGCGCTGCTGCGCAGGTACCGCGTTTATATGGGAAAGACAGGGGAAAGCACGGAAAAAGAAACTTATCTGGAAAGAGGAGGTATCCGTATCCACGAGACCTTTAATGAGGTCTGGGTGGACGGCGTTCTCAAAGAGATGACTGACATTGAATATCACATGTTGTTATTGATGATGCAGCATCCGGGCAGGATTTTTTCTGCGCAGAACCTTTACGAGAGCATCTGGGAGGAGCCATATTTTTATTCCTGCAACAGTACCATTATGGTACATATCCGAAAGCTTCGGGTAAAAATAGAGGCGGATCCCAAATATCCGAAATACATCCGGACCGTCTGGGGAAAGGGGTATAAATTTGACACGGACGAATAAGGGACATTCGATTTATCTGCAGCTTATCCTGCTGCTTACCGTTGCAGCGGCTGCGGCGGGGATAGCGTTTGTGGCGCTGGATACCGCCGGCACCTGGCTGATTGATAATTATTATGACACGCCGGAATTTAACCGGAAGAAGGATAGCTTCTACATAGAAAAGATGCAGCAGTATATCGACGAGAACCAGCTTGGCTATGAGGATGCAGCGGAGCTGAGAGCCTGGGTGAAAGAGCAGCAGGTAATCAGTGTCCGTATATACAAAGGTAACACATTGATGTTTAATTCGGACAATCCGGAGCAGCAGTCCATAGAGGAGGACGCCCAAGTGGAGGAATATGACTGGATTACGTTTTATCCGGTGGAATTTGCGGACGGCACGGCGATGGCGGGCATCTGGGGCTGGTATGTGTATCAGCTTTATAATTACGTATGGGTTGCCGCACTGATTGCTTCTTTTGTGTTGTTTCTGTTGCTTACGCTGACCGGCATCCGCCGGAAAATGGCGTATATTGCCAGACTCAGCACCGAAATCGGAATACTGGAAGGCGGCAGTCTGGATTATGAGATTACGGTGAAGGGACGGGATGAACTCTCCACGCTTGCCAGAGGGTTGGACGATATGCGGCTGAATTTCAGGAATATGATTGCCAGAGAAGCGGAAATGGTGCGGGAGAATCAGAAAACGATTACGGAAATGTCACATGATCTGCGCACGCCGGTCACGTCCATTCTGCTTTATACCGAGATTCTGAAAAAGGGCAATTACGCGGACCAGGAACAGCTTGCGGAGTATCTGGATAAGATTGACAGGAACGCGCGCCGTATGAAACAGCTTACAGACCATCTGTTTGAGTATTCCCTTGTGTCGGGCGGACAGGAAATTACGCTGGAAGAGCCGGAAAGCTACGAAGAACTGTTCTATGATCTGCTTTCGGAAACCTGTAGCTTCCTTGGGCAGCGCGGTTTTCAGATAGAGGCGCAGATGGAATGGCGCAGCACGAGGGTGAGGATTCATACAGAATATGTTGCGCGCATTCTGGATAACATCACCTCTAATATTTTAAAATATGCAAACCCGCAAACGCCGGTAAAAATTTCCACGCTGTATATCGGGAAAATGGCAGGGTTTGCTTTTGAGAATGAAATCCAGGAAAAGACAGAGCAGACGGACAGTACCTGCGTCGGTCTGCAGAGCATAAAAAATATGATGCAGAAAATGGGAGGAAGCAGCCAGACATATCAGCTGGACGGCAGGTTCCGGATTGAGATTCTGTTTCCATGTGAGCAGGAGGCTTCCGGGTCTTAGGACCTTGGACCTCCTGTTTTTTGCTGCACATGAAAATTCTCAGGATTTTCTGTAAAACCCAGGGTGCTCTGCGGGGATGCGTATACATGCGCAGAATTTAGAATTTTTCAGAAATGATTCAGAAATGGTTAAGAAAGAGGTTTTATACTGACAGAAAATCGAAGAGGCAGGGGAGTATATGAAAAAGAAGACAGGGATTCTGCTCGGATTGTGCGTGGCTGCCGCAGGCGTGTATTTTGCGGCAGGGCGCCCTCTGGAAAGCAGGAACGGCGGTGCAGAGGAGAGTAAGGATATTGTTTATGTGAACAGCGTGTCCGATATCACCGGCGAAGGCATGGATTATGCGGAGCGCTTCGGCGGCGTGATTGAGCCGCAGGCAACGGTGAAAGTAAAGCTGGATGCAGAGAAAAAGGTGAAGGAATGCCGGGTGAAGGAGGGCGAACAGGTAGAAGAGGGGCAGGTGCTGTTCGTTTACGATACGCGGGAGGACGAAAATAAGCTTGCGCAGCTTGAGATAGATATTGAAAAAGAAAAAAGCGAGATTGAGAGCACGAAGGCGGCGATTGCCCGGCTGGAGAAGGAAAAGCGCTCGGCGGGCGCGGACGACCAGCTCGCGTATACGACGGATATTCTTACACAGCAGAATAATATCAAAATGAGCGAGTATGAGATTAAGACAAAGACGCTGGAGATGGAACAGCTCAGGGAGACGCTTCAGAATGCGGAAGTGAAATCGGAGGTTTCCGGTATGGTGCAGAAAATTAATCCGCCCGACAGCGATGACATGAGTAATTCGGATGGTACCTACATAAAAATCCTGAAGGCGGGAGATTTCCGGATTAAGTGTAAACTGAATGAACAGAATCTGCCGATGGTGACAGAAGGAATGTCAGTCGTAATTTTTTCAAGGCTTGACAAAAACCAGAAATGGAAGGGAACCGTGACGGAGGTTGTCACTGACAATACACAGGAGGATGATTCGGAGGATATTTCCATCGGCGGCAGCTCCTCCGGCTCTTCCAATTATCATTTTTATGTGCAGGTGCAGTCGACGGACGGGATGCTGCTCGGTCAGCATGTCTATCTGGAGGAGGACAAAGGACAGGATGCTCAGAAAGAGGGACTCTGGCTCCCGGAAAATTATCTGATACAGGAAAACGGGAAATTTTTTGTCTGGAAGGCGGATGAAAGCCAGCATATCCGCAGGCAGGAGGTTACAACTGGCGGATACGATGAGGAACAGGGGAAATATCAGATTGTATCCGGGCTTACCACGCAGGACAGCATTGCGTTTCCAATGGACAGCATCCGGGAGGAAAGCCGGACAGTGCTGAATGAATATGACGGGGATGCCGACGCCGGGAACGCGGATAGCACAGACAACATGGATGAGGAAAACACGGGAGTTGTGGAGGAGCTGGACGATGATGCGGATGCAGAAGTTGTGGAGGAACCGGACGATGATGTGGATGCAGAAGTCGTGGAGGAACCGGACGATGATGCGGATGCAGAAGTTGTAGAAGAGGAAGACGATGATGCGGAGGTTATAGACGACGCCGATGCAGAGGTTATAGAAGAAACGGAAGAGGACAGCGGGGAGGCTGTTGTCTGGGATGACTTGGGGAATACGGGGGATATACAGGAGTGAGCGAAGCGATAGTGTGTTTAAAGCATATATATAAGGATTACCAGCAGGGAAAGCTGGTGGTTCCGGCACTGAAGGATATTTGTCTGGAGGTGGAAAAAGGCGAGTATGTGGCGGTGATGGGACCGTCCGGGTCCGGGAAATCGACTCTGATGAATATTATTGGCTGTCTGGATCGCCCGACCTCCGGCGAATACCGTCTGGCGGGTGAGGAGGTACTGAAGCTGAGTGACCGCGGGCTGTCGGATATGCGGTTGAAAAATCTGGGGTTTGTTTTCCAGAATTTCCAGCTTCTACCCAGGATGAATGCACTGGATAATGTGGCACTTCCGCTGGTATATGCGGGCGTGCGCAAATCCGTCCGGCGCAGACAGGCATATGAGGCACTGGTGAAAGTTGGTCTGGAGGACCGCGTGAAATTTCTGCCGACCCAGCTCTCCGGCGGACAGAAGCAGAGAGTGGCAATCGCCAGAGCAATGGTGAATCAGCCGGAGCTGCTGCTGGCGGACGAGCCGACCGGGGCGCTGGACTCAAAATCCAGCGGACAGGTGATGGAGCTGTTCTGTAAGCTGAATGAGGAGGGCGTAACGATTCTGATGATTACCCATGACCGCGGCATAGCGGAATATGCGCAGCGCATGGTGACAATTTTTGACGGAGAACTGAGCGAGGAAAAGCAATGAGGAAAGCGGCGATTTTAGGAACAGTAACATTAATCGTGTGTATCGGAGCGGCGGCAGGAGCCGTCTTCTTTTTGAAAGAAAAGAATCAGCCTGCGGTAAAGGTCGTGCCGGTGGCGAATGTAAACGCCGGGCAGATTAGCTTTACGGATGAGGGGATGCTCGGAAGCATCACATCGCGGGTGGAGCAGAACATAAGTCCGGATGCGTCGTACACAATAGACGAAGTATTTGTAAAGGCTGGCGACCAGGTAGAGGAAGGGACGCCCCTGTTCAGCTATGATATGACGCTGACGGAGCTGAAGCTGGAAATTGCGCGGTTGAAGCAGCAGACGGAGGAGCTGCATCTGCAGAAAATGGAAAAGGAGCTGAAAAAGCTTGGCGGGACACTGACTGCGCAGATGATTCCGAACAAAGCGGAGCAACTGGCGGCGGGGGAGCACACAGCGGGGGCGCCGGCAGCGGCGATATCGGAATCACCGGCAGAGCAGGCATCGGCGCGATTGGTATCACTGGCAGGGCAGGCGGAAATGCAGACTGTGCAGGGCGAAGCACCTGCGGAACATCTGGCAGAGACGCCGGCAGAATCCGCTACCGGGGCGCCGGCAGAACCCGCGACCAGGGCAATGACCGAAGCGCCAACGGAAGCGCCCACAGAAGCACCCACGGAGGCGCCGACCGAAGCGCCAACGGAAGCGCCGACGGATGCACCGACCGAAGCGCCAACAGAAGCAACGACGGATGCACCGACCGGGGCGCCGACCGAAGCACCAACGGAAGAACCCACCGAGACGCCAACGGAAGACCCCACTGAGACACCGACGGAAACGCCGACAGAATCTCCGACGGAAACGGAATCAGAATCTGAGACAGAAACGGAAACCGAGACCGAGACAGAAACCGAAACAGAAACCGAAACGGAGCAGCTTCCGGATGAGGAAACGCTTAAAAATCTGGAGCTTTACCGCAATCTGGCGGCGGAGGTTTTAAATGCGGCGGATGCGTCTGCGCAGGAAACGCTGGAAAACGGCAGGCGCGCAATCGAAATTTACCAGACCTGGCTGGCAGAGGCGAGGACAGCAAGAAATCCGGGCGACGGACAGAATGCGGCGGCAGGCGGTGGGCACGGTGCATCGGAAGCTGGCGGGAAGGATGCGGCGGCAGGCGGATCGCAGAGTGCGCCGGAAGATGGGGAGCAGATTGTATCAGCAGACGGGGAAGAGACGGAAATTAAGATGGAGGATTACCATCTGAAGCCGGAAATTACTTCCTGGCTGAAAAAGCAGGGACGGCAGGACGAGGCGGAAAAGCTGGCGGAGAGCTATAGGGAAATCTGTCTGCGCAACGCGCTGTACTGCGCGCTGACGGTAAACCCGGAGACGGTTTCGCGCGATGAGCTGAAAACTGTGATGGATGCTTACAATAAGCTGGGAAGCGGCTGGCAGCAGGAGGCGGAGCTTCGCTGGG
This sequence comes from Marvinbryantia formatexigens DSM 14469, assembly GCF_025148285.1. NCBI lineage: Bacteria > Bacillati > Bacillota > Clostridia > Lachnospirales > Lachnospiraceae > Marvinbryantia > Marvinbryantia formatexigens. The sequence continues at coordinate 2,926,945 of NZ_CP102268.1, forward strand.
CTGAACTGAAAAAAGATGCGGCAGAACCGGCGGCGGTGGTGCCGTCATTGCAGGATACGCTCAAAGCATATGATGTGACGCTGGGCATCCGAGAACTGGACCCGGCTTCCTTTGAGGAAAACCTGAGGGAATATCTGACTGCCCTGCGCGATTATTACCTGGCGCTTCCGGAGGAGGCGAGAGTGCTGGTGAGCAATGCGGAGGAATTTATCGGATTTCTGAAGCAATATGGGCTGTGGGAAGAAGAGGAACCGCAGGAACCGGGGTTTGAAATGCCGGATTTCCAGGAACCGGGCAATACGCCGGAGGAACGCCGGGAGCTGATAAAAGACAAAGAGCGGGAGATTGCGGCGCAGAGGCTGAATATCCGCGAGGCGGCGCTGGAGGTAAAGGAACTGCAGGAAACAGTGGACGAAAAGATTGTCAGAAGCAGCATCAGCGGGACGGTAATCAGCATCGGCACGGCGCAGAGCGGATCCGGCGATGAGTATTTTGCGCGGATTTCCAGCACCGAGGGGCTTTACGCAAAGGGCGTGCTGGATGAATTTTCCAGAGAGAGCGTGCAGCCGGGCGATACAATTAAGGGAACCTCTGTGGACACAGGAATGGAATTTACAGCGGTTATAAAGGAGGTTTCGCAGTATCCGGCTTCCGGAAGCGACAGTGATATCATTCTGTTCGGGGATGGAAACCAGAATACCTCATATTACACTTTTTTCGCGCTGATTGAAAATGCAGAAGGACTCCCGGAGGGAATGGCGCAGCTTTCTCTGCCGGGCGGCACCTCCGGAGAAGCTATCAGTCTGGAGCAGTATTTTGTGCGAACACAGGAGAACGGCACAAAATATGTGCTGAAGCGCGGGGAGGACGGCAGGCTCTGCAGGCAGACGGTAAAGACCGGGATTACAAATGGCTCTTATGTAGAGATTCTCGACGGGCTGACGCTGGATGACTGGATTGCTTTTCCGTACGGGAAGGACGCGGAAGCAGGGCGGCAGACCGTGGAAGCGGAAGAAATATAGAGGAGGGCGCTATGACGGAAAATATACGGTTATCGTTTCAGGGAATCTGGTCGCATAAGCTGAGGTCTCTTCTGACAATGCTTGGAATTATTATCGGTATCGCCGCAATAATTTCCATTGTATCCACGATAAAGGGAACAAATGAGGAAATTAAAAACAATCTGATTGGAGCGGGGGACAATACCGTACTCATCCAGATGGAACAGAACGGATTTCCGCTTTCTATTTTTTCAGAATCCGATATTCCCACCGGCGTGCGCGAGGTCAGCGCAGCGTGCATAGAAAAGCTCAGAGCCTGCAGTGGGGTAAAGAATGTCACTTGTTATACAGAAAGACAGAGCCCCGGCAACGTATTTTATAAAAACAAAGCGCTCTCTGACATCGGAATACGCGGGATTGACCGGGAATATTTTAACACCGGCAATTATTATATGCGCAGCGGCAGGAATTTTGACACGAAGGATTATGAAAATTTCCGCAAGGTGATTATCCTGGAACAGCAGGTGGCGGAGATGCTGTTCCAGAACCGCAGCCCCATCGGGGAGGTGCTGGAAATCGGCGGAGCGCCGTTTACAATTATCGGGGTCGTCGGAAAAGTACGCCGGGTCGAGCCAAAGATTAATTCCGTGGACGATTATCTGAATTATGTCACCGATTCGCCGGGTTATATTTTTATGCCGAAGGCATCCTGGCCGATTGCATTTTTCTATGATGAGCCGGAAAATGTCATTGTAAAGGCGGAGCGCGTGGAGGATATGGAAAGCGTGGGGAAGGAAGCGGAAAAAATATTAAATGCCGCCCTTTCACCGGAGCAGACGGAGGTACAGTATAAAGCGGATGATATTTTGAAAAAGGTGGAGGACTTGCAGAGTCTCGGAGCGGCGACGCAGAAACAGCTCATCTGGATTGCCAGCATTTCTCTTCTGGTGGGCGGAATCGGCGTAATGAATATCATGCTGGTTTCCGTCACGGAGCGCACAAGCGAGATTGGACTGAAAAAGGCGATAGGCGCCAGAAAGCAGAGCATCCTGCTGCAGTTTCTGACGGAGGCGGCTGTGCTGACGAGCATAGGAGGCGCCATCGGCGTGCTGTGCGGAATTGCGATGGCGCAGATTATCAGCCGTATCTCCGGCGTGGCAGTGGCGGTCAGCATTCCGGCGGCGGGCATCGCGGTCGTATTTTCGATGGTCATCGGCATTGTTTTCGGACTGCTTCCATCCGTGAAAGCGGCGAATCTGAATCCCATCGACGCGCTGCGCCGGGAGTAATAAATTTGCGCTGCGTGGGAGTAATAAATTTGCAATAAATTTGCGCTGCGCCGGGAATAATAAATTCTGCTTGACACAGACACCGGAATGTGTTATATTTTTAACAAGCAAGCGAAAGGGAGTAGCTAAACGGTTGAAAGACCGGGTTTGAGAGCGACATTCGATGCCGAAGGGCATCCGTATCAAATGAGAAAGCAAGACTTTTATTGTGGCAGGCGTCATGGTAAAAGTCTTTTTTTACGAAATCGGTTTTTATACATGGCGGCACCTGCGCAAGCCGAATAGCTTGCCCGGAATGGAGGGAAAAAAGGATGGAAAAAACAAGAGAACAGGAAATCCAGGAGGCAGTGAGAGCGGGAGAGAAGGCGCTGCAAAGTCTGTACAGAGCGCAGGAAAAGCTGAACAGTGCGAGAAACTGGGGAATTTTTGATTTGCTCGGCGGAGGCTTTTTTACAGACATGATGAAGCATTCGCGCATGAATGATGCGAAGGTTCTGATGGAAGATGCCAGAGCCGACCTGCTGATTTTTCAGAGGGAGCTGCGCGATGTCCATGTGCCGACGGAGCTTCGTATGGAGGTGGGAAGCTTTCTTACCTTTGCAGACTTTTTCTTTGACGGGCTGGTTGCCGATTATCTGGTGCAGTCAAAGATTGCGGAGGCGCGGGAGCAGGTAAATGACGCCATTTTGCAGGTGGAGCGGCTGCTTTATAGTCTGCGGGAGTTGTAGGTCTGCTGCCTACGGAGCTGTAGATTTATCGTCTGCAGGCTATAGATTTACCATCTGCAGGGATGCAGGCTGATTATCTGCGGGAATGATGGGTTTACCATCTGCAGGAATGCAGGTTTACCGTCTTTGGGGCGGCAGGATGAAAAATATGGAGAAAAGGGAGGATGAAGTATGGGGTGTCTTGGAAATGTGTTGTGGTTTCTCTGCGGAGGATGTATCGGCGGACTGAGCTGGTGCCTGGCAGGATGCCTGTGGTGTGTCACGATTATCGGAATCCCGGTGGGAATGCAGTGCTTTAAGCTTGCTTCCATGAGCTTTTTCCCGTTTGGAAAAGAGGTCGTTTACGGAGGAGGCGCGGGCTCGTTCCTGTTGAATATTATCTGGCTGCTCGTCTCCGGGCTGCCGTTGGCGCTGGAGCATCTGGCGTTCGGCGCGCTGCTGTGCATAACGATTGTGGGTATCCCGTTCGGGCTGCAGCACTTTAAGCTTGCGAAGCTGGCGCTGATGCCGTTCGGAGCGGATATCGTTTAAAAGAAAGAGAACCTGTCGTGCAAAAGACGCATGTGCAGGTTCTCTTTCTATTCATAAAATATTTCTGTATGCTGCAAAACCATTTCTGCGGATAAAAATGTTTCTGCATATTGCGCAATTATTTCTGCGCATCGGGAAAATCGTTCCTGCATATTCTGGAATGCAGATAAAGCGGAACGGTTATTCGATGACGGAAGTGCAGTGCGGACAGCGCGTTGCATTGATGTCGATTTCGCTCTGGCAGAACGGACATTTTTTCGTGGTGGACGCCTCTTCGACGGCTTTTTCGTGGTGTCCGATTGCGGCAAGCTTATTCATGCCTTTTACAAGCATAAAGATTACGAACGCCATGATAAGGAAATTGATGACGGCAGTGATAAAATTGCCGTAGGCAAAGACCGCGACGCCGGCTTCCTGCGCGGCGGCAAGCGTGGTGAATTTCTGGTCGCCACTGAGCTGGATGAACCAGTTGGAAAAGTCGATGCCGCCGGTAATCAGACTGATGACCGGCATGATGATGTCGTTTACCAGCGAGTTGATGATGGACTGGAACGCGCCGCCGATGATAACGCCGACTGCCAGGTCCATAACGTTTCCGCGCATGATAAATGTTTTGAATTCGTCCATAAGTTTCTTCATAGCTCACATTCCTCCTGTGTATAAAGTAGTTATTTTTATTTTAGCAAAACAGACCGGATATTACAATGCATCCGGAATGATTATTTTTATCTGCATGAAGTTTCGAAACGAAACATTCTGAAATGATGGTTGCATTTTGTGACGGCATGTGCTATAGTGAGGGAAAGGAAAAGAGGTGACCCGGTTATGAAAACAAAGTTCTGTGAGTATCTTACGATGTACCGCAGGCAGCGCGGCTATACGCAGGCGGAGATGGCGGAGAAGCTGGAGATTTCGCGCTCCACTTATACAAATTATGAAACAGGGAACCGTGCGCCGGACTTTGAGACGCTGATTCAGATTGGCGATATCCTGGATTGCTCTCTGGATGAGCTGTTCGGGCGGGACCGGGGAGGCAGCGCCCGGTATCCGGACAGGGTGCGGGAGGCGGCGCCGGTTTACCGGACAAATACGGAATATCGCGCAAAGCCTGAGAGACGGCTGGCAATCGGTCAGCAGGACTTCCGGGCTCTTCGTGAGCAGAATGCATACTACGTGGATAAGACGCGCATGATAGAGGAATTTCTGGGATCCTGGTACCAGGTGACGCTGATTACCCGTCCGCGCAGATTTGGAAAAACACTGAATATGTCTATGCTGGCGGAATTCTTTGACTGTACAAAAAATTCCGGCGATATTTTTGCGGGGACGTATATCAGCAGAAGCCGCGCGCGGGAGGAGATGAACCGGCAGCCGGTTATTTTTCTTTCGTTTCTGGATGTGAAGGCGGATTCTGCGGACGGTATGCTGGCGATGCTGGCGGACGTGCTGCGGGGGGAATACGGAAGATATTATCAGCTTATAGCGGATGGCAGCCTTCCGGATGTGCAGAAGGAGATATTTTATAAAAACTATAAAATGCTTTGCAGCAGGGGCATCACGGAGGAGAAGAAATACTGTATAAAAACGGCGGTGAAGGAGCTGTGCCAGCTGCTCGACATGCAGTTCGGGCAGAAGGTATATCTTCTGATTGACGAGTACGATACGCCCTTTATCTCGGCAAATGCAGGCGGATACTACAGTGAGATCCGGGACGTGCTGGCGGGTGTTTTCGGCACCTCCATCAAGGGAAATGCTTCGCTTGGAAGAGCGGTGCTTACGGGAATACAGCGGATCGCCAAAGAAAATATTTTTTCCGGTCTGAATAATCTCAGCGTCTGCACAGTGACGGACCGGGAGTATGAGGACTGCTTCGGCTTCACGGTGGAGGAAACGCGGGAGCTTCTGGAATACTGCGGCGTCGGGTTTCCGGAAGAGGTCAGGCTGATGTATGACGGCTACCGCTTCGGCGCGGCAGAGGTGTACAATCCGTGGTCTGTTTCTTGCTATGCTGCGCGGAAAAAAGCGGATTTTTACTGGGTAAACACCAGTGAAAACAGCATTTTAAAGGATGCGCTTGCCAAGCAGGGCCCTTCCTTCCGGGAGGAATACAACCATCTGATTGAGCAGGGAACAGTGACAGTGGAAGCGGAGCTGGCAGTGGCGTATTATGAAAAGCCGGGCGGCGCATCGTTCTGGGGGCTTCTGATCAATGCCGGGATGCTGACGGTGGAGGAAGAAACGGAAGACGGGCGGTATACGGTGCGGGTGCCGAACCGGGAAGTATGGAGAGCCTTCCGGGAGCTGACGGCTTTCTGCCTGCAGGTGGAGGAAACGGAAATCAGCCGGATGCTGTACGCCCTGCGCGACGGCAGACCGGAGGAGTTTGCCAGGATTTATCAGCGAATTCTGCTGGAGCTGCCCTCCTATCACGATCTGAAGGATGAAAACAGCTATCACATGATGCTGCTTGGCATGTGCGCTTTTATGCGGAAGGATTATGAGGTGCAGAGCAACCGTGAGAGCGGGGAGGGAAGATGCGATATTTTGCTATATTCCAGAAGGCAGAATCTTCCCGGAATCATTCTGGAATTTAAGTATACCAGAGAAGAATCGGAGGACCTGGAAGCGCTTGCGCAGAAGGCGCTCGACCAGATACGGGAGAAAAACTATGACGCCGGAATGCATGGCGGGAGCTGGCATTTCGGACTTGCGCACCGCGGGAAAAAAGCGGCGGTGAGATGGGAGAAACTATGAGATTTATACATATTGCAGATGTACATCTGGGCGCGGTGCCGGATAAGGGGCAGCCCTGGTCACAGACACGGGCGCAGGAGCTATGGAAGAGCTTCCAGAGGGTAATCCGGGAGGCGGAGCGGGAACAGGCGGATCTTCTTCTGATAGCCGGGGATCTTTTTCACCGGCAGCCGCTGGTGCGCGAATTAAAAGAAGTCAATTATCTCTTTGGCAGACTGAGCAGGACGCAGGTCGTCCTGATAGCGGGAAATCACGACTATCTGCACCGCGATTCTCCCTTCCGTAATTTTGAGTGGGCGGAAAACGTGATTTTTCTGGATTCCCCGGAATGTGAGAGCGTCTGCTTCCGGCAGCTTGAAACCACGGTCTATGGCTTCAGCTACTATAACAGAGAGATTACGGAGCCGCTTTACGATGATCTGGAGCCGGACGATGCACCGGGCTGTCACATTCTGCTGGCGCACGGCGGGGATGAACGCCACATCCCGATAGATAAAAAGCGTCTGGCGGCAAGCGGCTTCGATTACATTGCGCTTGGACATATCCACAAGCCGCAGATGCTGGTGGAAAATAAGATGGCGTATTCCGGCGCGCTGGAGCCGGTTGACAGCAACGATACCGGCGTGCACGGATATATTCTTGGAGAATATGAAGACGGGCGGCTGAGCACAGAGTTTGTGCCGTTTGCCAGCCGGGAATATATACAGATTTCGCTGGAGAGCACGCTGGAGACGACCGGTTACGGGCTGCAGGAGCAGCTCTCGCGGGAGATTGCCGCCGATGGCGCACAGAATATTTATAAGGTGGATATCATCGGACTGCGGGAGCCGGAAATGGCGTATCACACGGAGGAATGGTATGAGCTGGGGAACATTCTGGAGATTCATGATCTGACGGAGCCGGGCTTTTCCATCGAGGAGCTGCGGCGGCAGCACGGACGGGACCTCATCGGGCGCTATATAGAAAAGCTTTTGCAGAACGAAGGCGGTGAGGTCAGCCCGGTCAGACAGCAGGCGCTGGCGTATGGAATCGCCGCGCTGAAAAAAACGCAGAAGAGGTAGCAGATGGAAATAATAGAAATCAGAATGGACCATTTTGGGAAATTTAACGGGCAGAGCATGGAATTTCATCCGGGCATCAATGTCATTTACGGGGACAATGAAACCGGAAAGAGTACCATGCGCTCCTTTATCCGGGGGATGTTTTTTGGAATCGACCGGATGCGCGGACGCGCGGCGCAGCAGGATGAATACAGTCTGCGCCAGCCGTGGGAGAACGGCAGTTATTTTTCCGGCATGTTAAGATTTAAGAGCGGGGATAAGATTTACCGGATAGAGCGGAACTTTGAAAAACATGATAAGGAGGTGCGGCTGATCTGCGAGACAGACAGCCGAGAGCTGGAGCCGGAGGAGCTTTCGGATTTCCTCCAGGGGCTGGATGAGACCGCCTTTTCCAACACAGTGTTTTTCGGCGGCTGCAGTGCGGAGACGGACGACGGGCTGGCGAACGCCGTGCGTAATGGCATGATTAACGGCGGAAGTGGGGACCTGTCCGGGATAGACGCGGCAGCGGCGATGGAGGAGCTGAAGGAAGAGCGCAAAAGTCTGGAGCGCGAGAAAAAGAAGCAGGTGGCGGCAAAGATAGAAAAGATGCAGGAGATTTCCATGAAGATCGAGTATGCGCAGCAGGAGCTGGAGCAGCTTGCCGCGCAGGAGACGAAACACCGCGAGCGTCTGAAGGCGATGGAGGAGGAAATCCGGGAAGCCGGGGAGCTGTACGGCCGCGACGGGGAGGAAGCAGAAGAGAAAGCTGCCGGGACGATGGTCTGGAAGATAGGCAAAATTTCGATGGCGGTGATTGCGGCGGCTGCGCTGGTGACGGCGCTGGCGGTATCCTCTTTGCAGGTGCGCATCGGAGCGGTGGCGGTGATTATCCTGTCCTGTCTGGGCGTGCAGTTTTTCGGCGTGCGGGACCAGAAGCAGAAGGATATACAGCGGGAGGAGGAAGCGCGGCTGCGTGAACAGCGTCTGCGCCGCGAATACGAGCGGCAGAAGGCGCAGTATGAACGGCAGCAGAAGAACGCGCCGAAAAAGGAGCGGCTGCTTGCCAATCTGGAATGGACCGCCAATGCCCGCCGGGAAAAGCAGGTGATGCTGGAGGAGCTGCAGGAGCAGCAGCGGGCGCTGAAAATGCAGAATGGGGAAGTGGAGGCGCTGGATGAAAAGCTGTCCGCGGTATATCTCGCGATGGATACGCTCTCCGAGGTGACGGCGGAGATTTACCAGGAATATGCCCAGAAGCTGAACGCACGCATTTCAGAGATTTTGTCCGTCATCACCGGCGGAAAGTACACGGGAGCATATCTGGATGAAAATTTTCATGTGAGGGTGAGCACGCCGCAGAAGCTGCTGTCCATCTGGCAGGTCAGCCGGGGAACGATGGAGCAGATTTATTTTGCGATGCGCATGGCGTGCGCGGAATTTCTGAATGCGGAGGATACGCTGCCGCTGATTCTGGACGACGCGTTTATTACATACGACGACACCCGCCTGGAACAGACACTGCGGTGGCTGTCCCAAAGCGGGCGTCAGGTGCTGCTGTTCACCTGCCACCGGCGTGAGCAGGAAATTCTGCAGCGGATATACGAATAATGTCCGGATTCCGGAGCGCCGTGCGAGTAAATCTGCCTGGCGCGACCCAGAGCGCGGATTCGCGGTGCCGGAGCTTCCGGCGCATTTTATCAGTGGTTTGCTTTTTCCAGGAAACGCTGGATGCGGTCGAGCGGGCTTAACAGCTCGCTGATGGAAGCATCGTGGTTCAGCGTATCGATAATGTAGGCAAGATATTTGCTGAGGTCGCAGCTCGTATAATATTCTTTGGAGAGCAGCTCCGGCGTCTGATAAACCAGATTGGTCGTCAGAAGGTAGTCGAACACGCCGTCCTCGTATGCCTTGTCAAATTTCTCCAGACCGTTGGTGAAAAGCCCGAAGGTGGCGCAGAGGAAGATTCTTCCTGCTTTCAGCTTTTTCAGGGCGGAGGCAACCTCCAGCATACTGTCGCCGGAAGAAATCATATCGTCGATGATCACCATATCCTTGCCTTCCACATTGGAGCCGAGGAATTCGTGCGCTACAATCGGATTGCGGCCGTCCACGATTGTGGAATAATCTCTTCTTTTATAAAACATACCCATGTCCAGTCCGAGCACGTTCGCCATGTAAACGGCGCGGTTCATACCGCCCTCGTCCGGGCTGATAATCATCATGGTATTCTTGTCAATATGAAGACTCGGCTCTGCCCGGAACAGTCCCTTGATAAACTGATATACCGGCTGAATCGTCTCGAAGCCGTGCAGCGGAATCGCGTTCTGCACACGCGGGTCGTGCGCATCAAAGGTGAGGATGTTGTCAACCCCCATATTTGTCAGCTCCTGGAGTGCCAGCGCACAGTCAAGCGATTCGCGTCCGCTTCTTTTGTGCTGGCGTCCTTCGTATAAAAACGGCATGATTACCGTGATACGCTTCGCTTTTCCCTCGGCGGCGGCGATAATACGCTTCAAATCCTGGAAATGGTCGTCGGGAGACATATGGTTTGTGCGTCCGCTAAGGGAGTAGGTGAGACTGTAATTGCAGACATCAACCATAATATAGAGGTCGTTGCCGCGCACAGAATCGTTGATGGTACCCTTTGCTTCGCCGGAACCAAAACGGGGGACTTTTGCATCTACAATGTAGGTGTCCTTTTCATATTCGCGGAATGCGATGGTCGTTTTGTGTTCGTGGTCGCGCTCTTTTCTCCAGTTCACCAGATACCGGTCTACCTTTTCTCCGAGCTCGCGGCAGCTTTCAAGCGGAATCAGCGCGAGTGAGCCGACCGGAATAGTGTCCAGATTACGTTCTTCTGTCTGCATGATAATCCCTCCGTAAATTTTTTCATTAACATCATATCACAAAAGTCTGTTTATTCAAGGCTTTTTTTCCGTGCAATCCGTGTAAAACCGTTCAGACGGGTCTGTTGCGTGCCATCTTCTTTAAAAGGCGGATATCCTTTCCGAAAAGCTTCAGCATCGTATAGCTGGTCGAAATGCGCGAGAAAATGCGCTCCGAGTAGGTATCCTTGAACGCTTTCAGGGAAAGGTTTGTGGAAATAATGGTGGATTTGCGGGCGGTGAGCCGTTCGTTTATGCAGAGAAACAGCTCAGAGTTTACAAAGGTGTTTGTAAGCTCGGTGCCAAGGTCGTCAATAATCAGCAAATCACAGCCATAGACGGCATCCAGGATGCCCTCGGTCTGCTCTGTTTTTTCAAAACGCTTCTGTGCAATCAGCTCAAACAGCTCCTGGGCGGAAAAATAAACCACGGAGTGCGTGGTGTCCAGAAGCTCTTTGGCGATACAGTGCGACAGGAAGGTCTTTCCGACGCCGGTGTCGCCGTAAAAAAACAGATTTGCGTCCGCCGTATCAAAATCGCGGACAAACTGGCGGCAGGCGGCGTACACCTTCTTCATCCGCTCCAGGGAGGAGACGCCGCTGAGCTCTTCCTTCAGCTCGTCGGAATAGTAGTCGAAAGAGAAGGTCTGAAAATTTTCTTTCTCCAGAATGCCGCACAGATTTGACTGCGTATACAGAAGGTCGATTTCCGCCTTCTGGAAGCAGTGGCATTTCTGTCCGTTTACATAGCCCGAATCGCGGCAGTCCGGACAATCGTAGGTGAGCTCCAGATAATCTTCCGGAAAACCGCCCGCCAGAAGCACCTCCCGGCGTTCCTGACCGAGAAGGGCGATATGCTCCTTCAGCGCGGACAGGGAGCTGCCGCCTCCCGACAGAAGCTTTCTGGCGCACTGTACGCTTGCCGAGGCGATCTCATCGTCAATTTCCCGGATGCGCGGCAGCTTTTCACGCACCTCACGCACACGTTCCTCCTTCTGGCGGCGGTGCGTTGTCTGGCGGCGGTAGTAATCCCGCATAATAGCGTCATATTGTGAATTGTTCAGTGCCACGTCTCTCCTCCTCAGCAGTCCAGAAGCTGCTGTTCAAGCTTTTCAAAATCATAATCGCGTTGCGGAAAGTTGTTAAATTTGTTTGCCGCCGCCGTGCGCCGGTTTTTCTGCGGCTTCGGCGCGGACGCTGCGGCGGGAGCGGGGCGGTCCAGTGCGGCGATATCGCTCAGACGGGTGACGCCCGCGTTTTTCCAGCTTTCCAGAATCTTATCCGCATACTGGAAATTCGGCGCGTGTGTGCGGTTGATGGTGCGGCGGCATGCCTCCAGGACGACCTCCAGCGAGAAATGATACTGCGTAAACCAGCGCGCCATCATTTCTGCTTCCGCCTGTGCCGGACCGCGGTCCTTGATGCCGAAGGCGTTCAGGACAGCATAGTAATCCCGGCTGTAGAGGCTGGTGTCCTTTTTTGCCTCCGCGACGGTGGAGATCTGTTTGGAAGCCCATTCCAGCGCCACGGCGCGGATATAGCTGATACTGCGTTTTCCCTTTGAGACGCAGTATTCAATCAGGTACTCAATCAGGTCTACCGAAAAATGAAGTCCGTCGTAAAAATATAAAATATTGGTGACCTCCGTGCTGCTCAGTTTTTTTCCGAGATATTGCTGCGCAATATACATGAGCTGCTGGATATCCTCCTGCTCTGCCAGCTCCTTTTTCCGGTCGGCGGATATGGTGATCCGTGCCGGCTCGGAATCGCTGCGCAGCGGAAAACCGGCGGCGTGTGAGGCGTAGCTGTCCAGACGGTTGGCGGCGCCATCGCGGGTCTGCTCTTCACGGGAAGAAGCGCCCGCTGTCATATCTGCAGCCTGTCCGTCGAAAGCGGAAGAGCCGTCCGCCGCATCTTCTGTGAAACGGGTGCGCAGCGTCTGTCCGTCAAAGGCGGAAGAGCCATCCGCATTCTCTCTGGCAGAGCGGGCAGAAGCGGTCTGTCTGCGGAAGGAGGCGGTGCCATCTGCCGCGGCAGACTCCTCCTGGGAGGCGGGAATGGGCGCGCCGTCTGTCAGCGCAATGCTGGCAAGCTCGCCGTCCGGAGTGTAGGTGACATGCAAAAGCTTCTGTTTTTCCCAGTATGTGAGCGCGCGCCGGACGTCGCTCTCCGTGTGATTGAAGGTGTCCGCAATCCCGGACAGGGAAAGTTCGCGCCCGGTATCGCTGCTGCGCAGCAGATAAAGATAGATTTTCACGAACTCGCCGTTCGCCGAAAGCATGTATTCATCAAAAAAACGATTATGAACCAGCGTATATTCGCCGGAATGGTATTTATGTATGACCAAATTGCTCACCTGCTTATGTTTTTTTTAAAGAAGTGTGCGTTACTGTCCGCATAGGCCTCAGACAACTGCTGAAAACCGGACGAACAGCAACAGGCGGGACGCACGGATGTGTCCATATGCAGTATAACATACCTTTTTTAAAAAGAAAACAGATACTTATACCGGGGATTTTTTCCGAAAGACCGTGTGGATAATGTGGATAATGTGGATAAAAGAAAAACGGATATCCGGATTGCAACCGCCGGATAGCAGTAAATATCAAGGTTTGTCGAAATATAGGAGATTATGTCCCCGGAGTTATGTCGACAATAATGTGCACAAAAAATTCCACACGCTTTTCTGCCCGATTTTGTGCATAAGCGTGTGGATAATGTGGATAAGTTATTCTCCAAGAAGCTTTTCTCCGATTTTAACGATATCTCCGGCACCCATAGTTATCAACAAATCTCCGTGTACACATTTTTCCAGCAAAAATGTTTCAATCTCATCGAAGGACGGAAAATAGTAAGCTTCCGTGCCGAGCGCCTCTATTTTTTCGCGCAGCGTATCGGAGCTGATGCCGAGGTTATCCGTCTCGCGGGCGGCGTAGATATCCGCCAGCACGACCTTGTCGGCGAGGGAAAGCGCCTTTGCAAAATCGTCCATCAGCGCTTTGGTCCGCGTGTATGTATGCGGCTGGAAGACGCACCAGAGCGTTTCATGCGGACAGTTTTTTGCGGCTGTCAGGGTAGCGGTGATCTCGGTGGGATGATGCGCGTAATCGTCCACGATGGTCACGCCGCCCACCTTGCCCTTATACTGGAAGCGGCGGTCCGTGCCGGTAAAGTCTTTCAGACCCTTCTGCGCCGTCTGGCGCGGAATCTGCAGAAGGTCGGCAAGCGCAAGCGCAGCGACGGCGTTTTCCACATTGTGGATACCGGGCACGCACAGCTCGTAGTGACCGAGCAGCTCTCCGTCCCGCTTTAAATCAAAGGAGGCGCAGGCAAGCTCGTTGTAGCTGATATTTTCCGCAGAATAGCCGCGGCCCTCCTGGACGCCGTAATAAATGACGCGGCAGGCAAGTCCGTCCGTGATTTCTTCCACCTGCGGGATGGCGCGGTTGATGATCAGCGTTCCGTTCGCGGGAAGCAGCCTGGCAAAACGGCGGAAGGAATGGCGGATATCATTTATGTCTTTAAAGAAATCAAGATGGTCCGCGTCGATGTTCAGGATAATGCCGATTTTCGGAAAGAAGTCGAGAAAGCTGTTGGTGTATTCACAGGCTTCTGTCAGAAAAATATCTCCGCCGCCCACACGGATGTTTCCGTGGATGACCGGCAGGATACCGCCCACGGAAATGGTCGGGTCGTCGTTGTCGGCGAGCAGAAGGTGGGAAATCATCGAGGTCGTTGTCGTCTTGCCGTGCGTGCCGGATACGGCGATGGGAACCGGGTAGTTTTTCATAAGCTGTCCGAGCAGCTCCGCGCGGGTGAGCATGGGAATGCCGGCGTCTGCAGCCGCCTTATATTCCGGATTGTCCGGATGGATGGCGGCGGTGTAGACCACCAGGTCGGTGCCCTCTTTTATATTGGAAGCGCGCTGCCCGTAATATACGATGGCGCCCTGCTCTTCGAGATGCTTCGTGAGAGGGGATTCGCTGCGGTCGGAACCTGAGACCGGAAAGCCGCGGTCAAGCAGGACCTCCGCGAGACCGCTCATGCTGATGCCGCCGATGCCGATGAAATGAACATGTACAGGTTTCCGGAAATCTATTTTATACATAGTTTTTTCTCCTTAAATAGAATACTGTCGGGGTCAAAAACTCTAAATATGATGCCTGCGGATTTTTTGCCCCTGTTACCTACCATCATACCGCAATTTTGTGAAAAAAGAAAGTCTGATGACGGAAATAGTTCGTATTCCGTAAAAATAAATAATCACAGCTTCCAGAAAATGGACAAAATATACGAAAAAAATATTACTGTCGACAAAAATTGACATATGGGGCGGAAAATTTCATAAAAAGGCATCATCTGCTTTGTAATTTTTGTAAAAACTGCGTAAAAGGTGTTCACTATTTTGGAAAGCTGTGTTATAATCAATAAAAACATAACATCAAGAGGTGATAACGTGATTAAGAAAGAAATGATTGCCATGCTGCTGGCAGGTGGTCAGGGAAGCCGTCTCGGTGTTCTGACATCAAAAGTAGCAAAACCGGCAGTTACTTTCGGCGGGAAATATCGCATCATAGACTTCCCCTTAAGCAACTGTATCAATTCCGGGGTAGATACGGTAGGCGTTCTGACGCAGTACCAGCCGCTGCGGCTTAACACGCATATCGGCATTGGTATTCCCTGGGATCTGGACCGCAATATCGGCGGAGTAAGCATCCTGCCGCCTTACGAAAAAAGCACGGATACGGAATGGTATACCGGCACCGCAAATGCCATCTACCAGAACCTTACGTATATGGAAATGTTTCATCCGGAGTATGTGCTTATTCTGGGCGGAGACCATATTTATAAGATGGATTACGAGGTTATGCTGGATTTCCACAAGGCAAGCGGCGCCGCTGTCAGCATCGCGGTAATGCCGGTTCCGTGGGAGGAGGCAAGCCGGTTTGGCGTGGTCGTTACGGACGACAACAGCATTATTACAGAGTTTCAGGAGAAACCGAAGGAACCGAAGAGTAATCTGGCATCTATGGGAATCTACATATTCACATGGGACGTGCTGAAAGAAGCACTGATTGCCAATGCAAATGTACCAGGCTGTGATTTTGGAAAACACGTTATACCCTATTGCTTTGATAAAGGTGAGAAACTGGTAGCATACGAATACAATGGATACTGGAAGGATGTGGGAACATTAAGCTCCTACTGGGAGGCCAATATGGAGCTTATCGACATCATCCCGGAGTTCAATCTCTATGAAGAGTTCTGGAAGATTTATACTTCCAGCGAAATCATTCCGCCGCAGTATGTATCGGCGGACGCGAAGATTGAGCGCAGCATCATCGGCGACGGCACCGAAATCTACGGAGAGGTGAGAAGCTCGGTAATCGGAGCGGGCGTCACGATTGGAAAGGGAGCTGTGGTCCGGGATTCCATCATCATGAAGGGAACGGTGATTGGCGAAAACGCCGTTGTGGAGCGCGCAATCATCGCGGAGAATGTGGAAGTAGGTTCCGGCGTTGTGATGGGCATCGGAGAAGAGGTGCCCAATAAATACAAACCGGCGGTATATGCCGGCGGGCTTGTTACCATCGGCGAAAACAGTACCATTCCTGCAGATGTGAAGATTGGCAAAAATACCGCGATTTCCGGAAAGACAGCGCCGGAGGATTATCCGGACGGAATCCTGGAGAGCGGCGGAGCAATTATTAAGGATGGTGATGTGGCATGAGAGCAGTAGGAATCATTTTAGCGGGCGGCAACAACCAGAAAATGCGGGAGCTGTCAAACAAGAGAGCGATTGCGGCTATGCCGGTGGCGGGGAGTTTCCGAAGCATCGATTTTGCGCTGAGCAATATGACAAATTCGGGAATCCAGAAGGTAGCTGTCCTCACGCAGTATAATTCGCGTTCTTTAAACGAGCATCTGAGCTCCTCGAAATGGTGGGATTTCGGAAGAAAACAGGGAGGACTGTTTGTATTTACGCCGACCATCACCGTGGGAAACAATTTCTGGTACCGCGGGACAGCAGACGCGCTTGCGCAGAATCTGGATTTTCTCAGAAGATGTCATGAGCCGTATGCGGTGATTGCTTCCGGCGATGGAATTTATAAGCTGGATTACAGCAAAGTGCTGGAGTACCACATTGAAAAGAAGGCAGACATTACCGTGGTCTGCACGGAAGTGCCTGAGGGAGACGATATCAGCCGGTTCGGCGTTGTGAAAATGAATGACGACGGCAGAATCGAGGACTTTGAGGAGAAGCCGGTTGAGGCGTCCGGCAATGCTATCTCGGCGGGCATTTACGTTATCCGCAGACGTCAGCTTATCGAGCTGATTGAGAAGGCTGCCTCGGAAAATCAATTTGATTTTGTAAAAGATATTTTAGTCCGTTATAAAAACATGAAACGTATCTATGCATATAAAATGGATTCGTACTGGGCAAATATCTCTACGGTAGACGCTTATTATAAGACAAACATGGATTTTCTGAAACCGGAGGTACGGGATTATTTCTTCCGTCAGTATCCGGATGTGTACTCCAAGATAGAGGACATGCCGCCCGCGAAATACAATCCGGGTGCCGATGTGAGAAACAGCCTGGTATCTGCAGGATGTATCATCAACGGCAAGGTGGAAAATTCCATATTATTTAAGAAGGTATTTGTCGGAGAAAACTGTGTGATCAAAAATTCCATTATTCTCAACGATGTTTACATCGGCGACAATACATATATTGAAAACTGTATCGTGGAAAGCCACGACACTATCCGTGCAAATTCCCGTTATGTCGGGGAGGGCGGAGTGAAAATCGTGGTGGAAACGAACGAAAGGTATGTCATGTGATGTCCGTAGAGGGCAGAGCCCGACCGATAAAAACAGACTGAAATGCTACCTCTGCCCATAAAATACGATTTATGAGGAAGGAGGACCGGCTATGAATATCACAGACGTGAGAGTCCGCAAGGTATCAAAGGATGGAAAGATGAAGGCCGTGGTATCGATTACCATTGACGATGAATTTGTTGTTCACGACATCAAGGTGATCGACGGAGAAAAAGGCCTGTTTATTGCAATGCCCAGCAGGAAAGCTACGGATGGGGAATATCGCGATATTGCACATCCGATTAACTCTGAAACACGTGATAGAATACAGAATCTGATTCTGCGGAAATATGAAGAGGCTTTACTGGAAGCCGCTGAAGATACGCTGTAAAAGGGGTTTTACAGGCGTGGGGATGCCGTCATGCGCGGCGTCCCTTTTTTCTTCTGTTTCAAAGAATATGCTTGCTTATTTATTTTGATTAGACTATAATATTTTTACAAAATCTAAAATACTTATACAGGAGGGGCACTATGACAAAGCTTGTGATTAACGCGGCGAACAAAAAGAGCAAAATCAACAAAGAGATTTACGGTCATTTTTCAGAACATCTGGGCAGGTGCATCTATGAAGGAATTTACGTGGGAGAACACTCCGCGATTCCGAACCGGAACGGAATGCGCACCGACGTGGTGGAGGCGCTGAAGAAGATTAAGGTGCCGGTGCTGCGCTGGCCGGGCGGCTGCTTTGCGGATGAGTATCACTGGAGAGACGGAATCGGTCCGAAGGAGCAGCGTAAAAAAATGATCAATACCCACTGGGGCGGCGTTGTGGAGGACAACAGCTTTGGAACGCACGAGTTTTTTGAACTGTGCGAGCAGCTTGGCTGCGAAGCTTATGTGAACGGAAACCTGGGCAGCGGCACCGTGCAGGAAATGTCAGAATGGGTGGAATATATCACCTTTGGCGGGCAGTCCCCGATGACAGAGCAGCGGGCGGCAAACGGGCATCCGGATCCCTGGAAGCTGAACTTCTTTGGTGTCGGCAATGAAAACTGGGGCTGCGGAGGCAACATGAATCCGGATTATTATGCGAACGAATACCGCCGTTACCAGACGTATGTACGCAATTACGACAGCGCCAGCCCGATTTTCAAAATCTGCTGCGGCGCCAATGTGGATGATTATGAGTGGACGGAGGAAGTGCTGAAAACCTGCTTCCACCACAGCGAAGAGCGCGTGCACGGCTTTATGGACGGGCTTTCCCTGCATTATTACGTGTTCCCGGAGGGATGGGATACGAAGGGGAGCGCAACCGAATTTGATGAAAAGGTATGGTACAAGACGCTTGCCAAAGCATGGCGCATGAAGGAGCTGGTGGAGCGTCACGGAAAGATTATGGACCGGTTTGACCCGGAGAAAAAAATCGGCATGATCGTGGATGAGTGGGGCGCCTGGTATGACGTGGAGCCGGGCACGAATCCGGGCTTTCTGTATCAGCAGAATACTATCCGCGACGCGCTGGTGGCGGGCATTACCCTAAATATTTTCAACAAGCACAGCGACCGTGTGAAGATGGCGAACCTGGCGCAGATGGTGAACGTGCTGCAGTCGGTTATCCTGACGGACGGGGCGGATATGATACTGACGCCCACCTATCACGTATTTGATATGTATAAATATCACCAGGATGCACAGCTTCTGGACAGCTATATTGAGACGGAGGAGATTGGTCTGGAGGACGAATGGCGCGTGCCGAATCTGACGGAATCCGTTTCGCAGGCGCAGGACGGCTCTCTCCATATTACCATCACGAATCTGTCCGCAGAGGATGCTTATGACGTGGAAACAGCTCTGACGGGCTATCGTGCGGAGACGGTGACCGGAGAGATCGTGCACGGTGAAATGCATGAGAAGAATACCTTTGAGGAGCCGCAGAGAGTGCAGGTGCGCCCGTTTGAAGGAGCGCGTCTGGCGGACGGAAAAATCTGCTTCACCATTCCGGCGTGCAGCGTGTTGCATCTGGAGGTAAAGGGAACCGCCTGCTGACACCGGATGGTGCAGTGAAAACAGCGGACCGCCTGCTGGCAGGCGGTCGGTCTGATGGATGAGCAGGCGCAAAAATTTTGCCGGGGAAATTACAGCGGGCTGTAGGTGACGCGCACACTGATATCCTGGCTGTAATTTCCGAAGCTTCTGCCAAACAGCGTCAGTCCGCCGACATGGGCGGAGGGCTCCTGCGAGGAAAAGCGGAAGGTCATATCGTCCTGCGAGGTCAGAACGAGCTGCTGTGTGCTGACGTCCGATATTTTCACGCCGTCAATAAAGGTGCCGTTTTTGTCGATGACAAGCATTTTCAGCAGCCCGTACTGGTTCCAGTTGGGAAACCACCAGGCGGGCGTGAAGGTGCCGTGCATATCGCCGTAATCGCCGGGACTGGTCCAGGAGCCGATGGCTACGCTGTTGAAAAAGAAGGTGATATCGGAGGGCCAGTCGTTGTTGACGCCGGGCGCTTCGGAGCTGATTTCGAAGGAGAGCGTCAGACTGTCGATTTTCTGCCCACGCGGCAGCATGTTCGGAATCCGGTAATCGACATAACCCCTTCCGAACCAGAGAATCTGCGCGCCGGTGTGGTCGGGGTGGGCAAAATAGCGCGGGTCGTCCACCTCACCGATGAGCTTTTCGGCTGTGGAAAGCCCGCAGGTGGGGAAAACAGAATAGTCGGAATAGTTTCCGATGGGAATGTCGATGGTGTAGCTTTTCTGGGATATGCTCTCCCCGCCGGCTGCCACGTCCACCAGAATTTTGTCAACATTCACACGACAGATTTTCTGGTTGCCGTGTCCGGGATGGTCGGAGAGAATGGTGAGGATGCCGGCTTCCTCCAGCTTCTTTACATGACTTGTAAGGGCGCCGTTGGTGATGCCGAGGCTGACCGCCAGATCATTCATATTCATTTCTTTATTTTCCAGCAGAAGCTGTATCAGGCGGACGCGCAGCCCGGAACCAAGCGCCTTGAATACCGGAATCGCCTGCTCCAGATTTTTGATATATAACATATGTATGCCTCTCTCCAGATGGATGTCTATATATTTGTAACTACTCAGTTACGTACTTTTATTATAGCGTTCCGGGGAAAAAATCGCAATAGTTTTGAGTGCGGGCATAGCCCGACTTTAAAGAATGGAGGATTTTTATGGATAAACAGTTAAAATTTAATGAACCGTGGATTTTGCAGCGCGCGGACCCCTATGTGTACCGTCATACGGATGGCACCTGTTATTTTACGGCGTCGGTTCCCGCGTATGACCGCATCGTGCTCAGAAGCAGCAGGACGCTGGCGGGTCTGCCGGAGGCGGAGGAAGTAACTGTCTGGAAAAAGCATGAGGCGGGGATTATGAGCGAGCATGTCTGGGCGCCGGAGCTGCATTATCTGTCCGGAAAGTGGTATATCTATTTTGCCGCCAGCGATAAGGACGATATCTGGGCGCTGCGCCCGTATGTGCTGGAATGCACCGGACAGAACCCCATGAAAGATGCCTGGATAGAAAAAGGAAAAATGCAGTGCGCGCCGGAGGACGAATTTTCTTTCCGGGCGTTCTCGCTGGATGCGACGGTTTTTGAAAATAAAGGACAATATTACTACGTGTGGTCGGAGAAGGTGGGCGTCGGCAAACAGATTGCCAATCTTTATATCGCGCAGATGGAGTCGCCCTGCAGGCTGAAAACGGTGCAGGTGCTCCTCAGCTCGCCGGATTACGACTGGGAGCGCGTGGGCTTCTGGGTGAACGAGGGACCGGCGGCGCTGAAGCATGACGGCAGGATTTACCTTACATATTCCGCGTCGGAAACCGGTCCGGAATATTGCATGGGAATGCTGTCCATCGCGGAGGATGCTGACCTTCTGGACCCGCGCCAGTGGAAAAAGGAACGCTATCCGGTGCTGAAAACACAGGAGAGCAGGTCGATTTACGGTCCCGGACACAATTCCTTTACGACGGATGAGGACGGCAGCCCGGTGATGGTATACCATGCGAGAACGGAAGAAAAAATAGAGGGAAATCCGCTTTACAATCCGAACCGCCATGCCATGCTGATGCGGGTGCAGTTTGACAGCGCAACCGGGGCTCCGGTATTTTCTTACAGATAGCCTGCATATTCTGAATGCGCATTTACAGCGCCTGGGACCGCCTGCTCTGGCAGGCGGTCTTTTGCTGCATGGCTGACGCCCGAACAGTAACTTTGGAAGGCTGACGTGAACAAAAAAGACATTCTTCCTGTTTACACCATGATAAAAACAGTATATAATATGGAGGTTAAACGGAGGAAATCACAATGACAGATAAAAAACAGGGAAATTGCGGGAGACCGGCGGGACGCCGGAAAACAGCAAAAATAGAAATCTCGATTGAACCGTCCGTAAAAGAGGAGTTCATGACGCTGCTGAGAGAAGAGGGGAAGAGCGCGTCCGTGGAAATCGGTGTCTGGATTCGGGAATACATAAAAAACAACAGGCACAGGGAGGAAGCGTAGATGAAGGTAGTATCACTCTTCAGCGGAATCGGCGGGCTTGACAGGGGCTTTCTGGATACGGGGTACGATGTCATCTGGGCGAACGATTTTGACAAATATGCAGTGCAGACCTATAAAGCAAATTTCGGCGAACATATTGTACTGGGAGACATTAATGAGATACCGCTGGATGAAATCCCGGACTGCGATGTCCTGATTGGCGGCTTCCCCTGCCAGCCCTTCAGCATGATGGGACAGCAGAAGGGGTTTGAGGATACCAGGGGCACGCTGTTTTTCCGGATTGCGGAGATTATAGCGGATAAAATAAAAAAAGGCAGGAAGCCGGCTGCCATTGTCCTGGAAAATGTGCGCACGCTGAAAACACACGATAAGGGCAACACCTTCCGGGAAATTCGCAGGATTCTGCAGGATGAGCTGGGGTATGAGGTCTTTTGTGACATTTTAAATTCTGCGGACTTCGGGGTGCCGCAGACGAGAAACCGGACCTATCTGGTATGCTTCAGCAATCAGAAGGCGGAGTTTACATTTCCGCAGACAGAGCCGCTTGAGAGTACGCTGCAGGATCTGCTGGAGCAGGACGTTGCGGAAAAGTATTTTCTGTCAGAAAGAATTATTCCGACCATATTATCCAACGGAACCGGCGGCTATCAGGCGAAATCGGAAATCGATTTGAAAATTGCCAGACCGCTGTGCGCGACGATGGCAAAGATGCACCGGGCGTGCCAGGATAATTATGTAACCCAGAAAGGGAAAATAAGAAGATTAACACCGCGGGAATGCGCGAGACTGCAGGGCTTTGGGGAGGATTTTGTGATACCGGTATCCGACTGCCAGGCGTATAAGCAGTTTGGCAATGCAGTCACGGTAAACGTATCCAGAGCGGTTGCCGCATCGGTGAAGGATACCCTGATAAAGCTTGGAGAGTGGAAAAACTAGATGACGTACAAGGACGACAAAAATGAGTTTATCGCATTCGTGCACGCCGGCATCAGCGGACAGCCGGCTGAAAATGCAGCGGTCTGCATAAACCGTGTCACAAAAAAAACAGAAGATGCGTTCCGGAACGAAAGGGCGGCATGTTATCTGGAGGCGCTGAAGCAGGATGGCGCGCTGCAGGAGGCATTTGCAGAGCTTTCTGCGCTGTGCAATGCGGATGTGCAGGACTGCGCCGCGTGTCCGGTCTGTAAATACTGCAATACCTATATTGAAAATACAAGAAAAAACGCGGACAGGCAGGCGCCCAGGCTGGTGGATCTGTTCTGCGGGGCAGGCGGACTTTCGCTGGGCTTTGTGCAGGAGGGCTTTGCGGTAAGTCTGGCGAATGACATTGAGGAATGCTGCGTGGATACTTATGCGCACAACCATCCGGAGGTGCCGGAATCACATATTATCCGGGGCGACATTCACGACGTGGCAGGAGAGCTGGATGACCTGCTGGCAGACCGGCGGGTGGACATCGTAATCGGCGGACCGCCCTGCCAGGGCTTCAGTATGGCGAACCGCCAGCGGCTGATTGATGACCCGCGCAATCATCTGTACAAGACCTTTGTGGAGGTGGTGGGAAAGCTGCATCCCGCTTTTTTTGTGATGGAGAATGTAAAGGGAATGCAGTCTGTCGCAGAGCAGGTGAAGGACGATTTCAGAAATATCGGCTATACGGTGGAATGCCAGGTGCTGAACGCAAAGGACTTCGGGGTGCCGCAAAACCGGGAAAGACTGATTTATATCGGAAACCGGAAAGGCATTGATAATAAGAAGATTTTTAAGGAAATCAATAAGGCGGGAAGCGCTCTTCCCGGATACCGGCTGGCGGACGCGCTGTACGGGCTCCGCAGCCTGGAGGCATCCAGAGTAAAAAATGCCACCGAGACAGGGTCGCAGGCAAGCGGTTATAAAATAGAGAAAAATACGTTTTCCGGGACGAACGATTACATTGATTATATCAATCAGGGAAAGCGGATACCGGTTGTGCTGAATCATAAAGCGCGTTATAATAACGACAGGGATATTGAGATTTTTGGACGCATGGAGCAGGGCGACCGCTCGGACGACCCGAAAATTGCCGATATCATGCCGTATGCGCGGAGAAACGACATTTTCAAGGATAAGTATTTTAAGCTGGAAAATGATAAAATCTGCAAAACCATCACCGCGCATATGAAATTTGACTGCAACATGTACATCCACCCGACGCAGGCGCGGGGGCTTACGCCGCGGGAAGCGGCGCGCGTGCAGTCCTATCCGGACGATTACTTTTTCCGGGGCGCCTACACGAAAACCTATATGCAGATAGGCAATTCGGTGCCGCCGCTTCTTGGCAGGGCGATTGCAGGCGTGCTGAAGCGCTATATGAATACAGTTTAGCGCCGACCGGAGCGTAGACCGCACATCAGCCACAGCTAAGAAAAGGTCCCCCGGACCTTTTCACGCATGCATGGCAAGACGGGAGCTGCTTTAGCAGGCGGTCTGTGGTCTGCATGGCTGACGCCTGAAGAGCAATGCAGGAGACGCGTGACCGGGCAGGAGAGGCTGTATGAAGGGCGGAAATGACCGTGCAGGAGACGCGGGGTGATAATGTGACCGATGTTTTGACGAAAGAACAGCGTCATAAAAACATGAAGAATATCCGCGGAAAGGACACCAAAATAGAGGTGATACTGCGGAAGGCGCTGTGGAGCCGGGGCTACCGGTACCGCAAAAACTATAAAAAGCTTCCCGGAAGCCCGGATATCGTACTGACAAAATACAAAATCGCAATTTTCTGCGACGGAGAGTTTTTTCACGGCAAGGACTGGGAGGTATTAAAGCCGAGGCTGGAAAAAAGTGAGCGCAGCGAATTCTGGATCAGTAAAATATCGCGCAACCGGGAGCGGGACGACGAGATTAATAAAAAGCTGCTCTTTGAAGGCTGGACGGTCATCCGGTTCTGGGGCGACGATATCAAAAAGCACACCGATGAGTGTGTGAAGGTGATAGAGGAGACGATATTCGAGCAGAATATCGCAGATGATTTTTAATGAAGGAGGAAGGAAAAATGCCAATGGTTATCTGCAGCGCAGAAGCTCCATGCAAAGTCTTTCAGGGCAGGACTGCATGGAGCGAAGTATGACAGGGCAGTTTGTCTGAACTGTGGCAACGGAGAATCTGCCGTTGTCTGGCTTTTACGTTGTTGAGCATCCGGAGAAATCTGCCAGCGGCAGGTTTTGCAGGGATTACAGGACAGCCGGTATGGGTTGCTGTGCAGGCACGGGCAGCTGCCATCTGCCCAAAGACTTTGCAAATTTCAGATACAGTCACCATTTGAATTTGAAAAGGAGCAAAGTCTTATGAAAAATTATATAAAAAATTGTTTTAACACATTACAGGAAATGAAATTTTTTCTGCTGCTCTGGAGCACGCAGGCGTTCTCCGGGCTGGGGAGCGCCATGACGAGCTACGCGCTGGTTGTCTGGTCGTACACGCAGCAGGGGTCGGCGCTGATGACAGCGCTTCTGATGGTAAGCTCATACGCGCCGTATGTGCTGCTCAGTATCTTTGCGGGGGCGCTCAGCGATAGATGGAATAAGAAAATCACCATGCTGGCGTGTGATACCGTGGCGGCGCTGACGACTGTGACGATGCTGCTTCTGCTGCGCGCCGATGCGCTACGGCTCTGGCATCTGTACCTGCTCAACGCGGTAAACGGGCTGATGAACACGGTCCAGCAGCCGGCGGCGGAGGTGGCGACGACGCGCCTCCTGCCAGAGAAATACTATCAGAAGGTCGGCGGGCTGCGCTATTTTTCCAATTCCTTAAACTCCATCCTGTCGCCGGTTATTGCGACGGCGGTGCTTGGAATCGCAGGCATGGAAGCGGTCGTGGCGTTTGATTTATTTTCCTTTGGCGTGGCATTTCTGACGCTGGCATTCGCCATCCGGATTCCGGAAAAAAAGGAGACGGCAAAGAGCGGCGAAAAGCTGCTGTCCTCCGTGAAAAAAGGAATCGGCTATTTAAAGCAGGAGAAGGGAATCTTTCATCTGATTTTATTTCTGGCGGCGATCAACCTGGTGGCGTCCATTTACGACGCGGCGTTTCCGGCGATGATGCTCTCAAGAAACGGCGGAAGCGCAAGGGTGCTGGGCATAGCGAATGCCGTGATCGGCATCACCATGCTTGCCGGGAGTATTCTCGCTTCGTTTATAAAAGCGCCAAAGAGCCGGGTGCGCGTAATCTGCAACTGCCTGCTGCTCTCCATGAGCACGGAAAACTTTCTGCTGGCATTCGGAAGAACGCCGCTTGTATGGTATATCGGCGGATTTCTGGGCTGGATTCCCATACCGCTTATGAGTACGAATCTGGACGCCATTATGCGGCTGCACGTGCCGGAGCCGATGCAGGGGCGTGTGTATTCCGTGCGCAATTCCCTGCAGTATTTTACGATCCCGCTGGGATATTTTCTTGGCGGCGTGCTGGTGGATGCGGTCTTTGAGCCGCTGATGGCGGCGCAGGACGCCGGGAGCATTCTGGTGAAGCTGTTTGGAAGCGGCAAGGGTTCCGGGGCGGCGTTTCTGTTTTGTGTTATTGCGTTCGCCGGAATCGGGGTGTGCCTGTATTTCCGGCATGACTGGCATCTGTGGGAGCTGGAAAATATAAAAATGACGGATTTGTCCGGGAAAGAAGCATGAGAGGAGGGAGAAAAGGTGCGGTTCCGCGTTGCAATCGTAGAAGATGAGGAGAAGGCGGCTCAGGATTTGAAGAGCTGTCTGGAACGGCTTGGCGCCCAGATGGGGCAGGAGTTTCAAATCACACATTATTCAGATGCAAAGGTATTCCTCTGGCAGTATGAACCGGTGTTTGATTTGATTTTCATGGATATCAGAATGCCGGGCATAGACGGCATGACGGCGGCGGAAAAGCTGCGGGAAAAAGACACGGTGACGACGCTGGTATTTGTCACCAGCATGGTGCAGTACGCGATCAAAGGTTATGCGGTGGACGCTACGGATTTTATTGTCAAGCCAGTGCAGTATGCGGCTTTTTCCATGCGGATGAAAAGAGTGCTCCGGGCAATGCAGCAGAGACAGGGCAAGAGCATTGCAATCAGCACAGACGGCGGCAGCCGCATCATTCCCTCCAATTCCGTTTATTATGTGGAAGTGATAAATCATCAGGTGATTTATCACACAGACCAGGGCTGCTTTACCGTGCGGGGAAAGCTGAGCGATGTGGAGCAGCAGCTTCCCGCAGATGCGTTTTTCCGGTGCAGCATTTCTTATCTGATAAATCTGCGGTATGTGACGATGATGAACAGCGGAAGTGTGATCGTGGTGGGGGATGAGATAAAGGTAAGCCGTGCAAAACGAAAAGAGCTTGCCGCAGCGCTGGCTGTCTATATGGGCAAGGGAGGCTGAACCATGCTCACAGGGCTGAGTGTTTATAAAGTGATGTTTATGATACAGCTTCTGGCAGGCGAGGGGCTGTTTCTGGTACGCCTTTCGAGAAGAAAGGATTTTTATCTGCGCTGCAGTATTTTTGTGCTGGTGATGGTGCTGGCGGCGGCTGTATTTCCGGTGCCGTCAGACGGAGTCTGGTATATGTCTTTCCTGTATCTCAGCCTGTTTGCGCTTACGCTGGCAGGTCTGGCATTCTGCTTTGAGGAGCCTTTCTGGAACCTGGTATTTTGCGGTATAGGCGGTTATACGGTGCAGCATCTGGGCTATCTCCTTTATATGAGCTTCATTGACGGCACCGGGCTGGGACGGATTTACGGAACGGTGATTAACCCGTACAGCACCGGGGCGGTGGAGACGAACGACCTTGCCTTTCTGGAAATCGTATTTTATATTGACTTTTACTTTCTGGTGTATACCGGCGCTTTTGAAATATTTGACAGGCTGCTGCGCAAAAACCGCAATCTCTATCTGGGGCGTATTCATATGATTTTTCTTTCCGCGCTGCTGATAGGGGCGGATGTGGTTTTTAATATGATTACCAATTATTATACGACGGACAACATTGTGTCGCTGCTGCTGGAGCGGGGATACAATATTGTTCTGTGCCTTCTGATTCTCGGACTTATGTATTTCCAGCTTTCTCAGCGGGAGATGCGCGATGAGCTGCGCGTAGTGCAGTATATACTGCAGCAGGGAAGGCAGCAGTATGATCTGGCAAAGAAATCGCGGGAGCTGGTGAACATCAAATATCACGACCTGCGCCATCAGCAGGAACAGATGCGCCTGCGCGCAGCCAGCCGGGAGGAGCAGGACGAGCTGGAGAGTGTGCTTTCCGATTATGATGTGCAGGTTTATACGGACTGCGGGACGCTGGATGTGATTCTGACAGAGAAAAATATGCTCTGCAAGGACAGGAAGATTCAGCTTTTATGTATGGCGGACGGGGCAGAACTGGATTTTGTAAAGCCGCATCACCTCTATGCGCTACTGGGAAACGCGCTGGACAATGCCATTGAGGCGGTGCAGAAGCTTCCGGAGGAGGAGCGGATCATCAGCGTTTATATCCGCCGCCAGGGAGCGCTGGTATATCTTCATGTGGAGAATCCCTGCGAGGGGACGGTTCCTCTGCGGGACGGGCTGCCGGTCACCACAAAGGATGACCACAACTATCACGGATACGGGATGCTCAGTATGAAAACCGTGGCGGAACAATATGGAGGCGCTCTTTCGGTTCAGACAGAAGAGGGGATTTTCAGTCTGGATGTGGTGCTGCAGGAGCAGGCGATGGAATAAGAAGATTGCACTGCGATGCTGCAGGAGCAGGCGATGGAATAAGAGGACTGCATTGTGGTGCTGCGGGAGCAGGCAATGGTATAAGAAAACCGTCCTGTGATACGGCGGGAGAGAAAGAGCAGGGAAGAATGGCGGGCGTGCGGTAAAGTACGCCCGTTTTTTTGCAAAGTACGCCGGATTTCTCCTTTTTCTGGCAGAATGATTATAATAAAAATAACAAACGGAGAGCTGCCGGAGGGGCCCGCCGACAGCGCTGCCGAAAGCATAATGTTACATTTTAGAGGGAGGAACTGGCATGAGTGAAAAGAAAACAAAAAAAGCGGGCAGACCGATTGCCCGTACTGCAGTCGGCTGTGTGCTGATGGCGGGGACGCTGGCGGCAATGGCGGTGGCAAACGCGATGATTCCGCCGAACATGAATGCAATTAACGGATTCTTCGGAGATGCGGGAACGACTGAGATTAAACTGCCCAAAACGTATAACGAAGGGCTTAATCTGAATTATAACGAGGCGGATTATACGGCGGACGAAATGAAAACGCTGGAGCAGGCGCTGAACGAGGAAATCGTGGAGGAAGGAACGGTTCTTTTAAAAAATGACGGCAATCTGATGCCGTTTGCGGCGGGAACCAGCTTCAGCTTTTTCGGGAAATCGTCGGTAAAGCTGATGGGAAATAACTGGTATGATCTGATGGCGCAGATGGGAATTCCGGCGGATCCGGGACTCAGGCTGGATTCGGCTTTCACAGAAGAAGGGTTTCAGGTAAACGAAACTCTGTGGAAGTTTTATGACAGCGGCAATGGCAGCGGCTACGGTCTTGGTTCTGGCTCGCTCAATTACGGGGACGGAGAGGACTTTTCCATCAATGAGTGTCCGCTGGAGGTGCTGGAGAGCGAAGCGGGGCTGCTGGAAAGCGCAGAGGGAACGGTTCCGGTGTTTGTATGGAGCCGCAAGGTCGGCGAGGGACGCGATATGCCGCGTTCCATGTATAACCACGCGGACAATCCGGAGGACCAGGCGAAGAGCTATCTGGAGCCGGACAGCACAGAGCTGGAGATTCTGCAGTATCTGAATGACAATTTCGATGAGGTTGTCCTGCTGGTGAACGCTTCCGCTGCAATGGAGCTTGGATGGACAGAGCAGTTTCCGAGCATTAAATCCATTGTATACATTCCGAGCGTAGGAAATTACGGACTGAACGGTCTGGCGGACGTTTTCTCCGGAGCGGCGAACCCTTCCGGAAAAACGGTCGATACCTTTGCGGCGGATGCATCCAGCGCTCCGGCGGCGCAGAATTACGGCGATTATCAGTATGTGGACGAGAACGGGGAAATGACGAAGTATAACTACGTCAATTACCAGGAAGGCATTTACGTGGGCTACCGTTACTATGAGACGCGCTACGAGGATGTTGTTCTGGAGCAGGGGAATGCCGGAGACTACGATTATGCGTCCGAGGTAATCTATCCGCTCGGCTACGGTCTCAGCTACACGAGCTTTGAACAGAGCAATTTCCGGACGTCCTGGGAGGGCGACATCTGCACGGTCACAGTGGATGTGAAAAACACCGGAGATACGGTGGGCAAAGATGTAGTACAGGTTTATGCACAGGCGCCGTATACCGATTATGATAAAGAGAATAACGTGGAAAAATCCTCCGTGGTGCTGGTTGGTTTTGGAAAGACCGGGGAGCTTGCGCCGGGCGCTTCCGAGACGGTTGCGGTTACGTTTGATAAGGAACAGCTCGCTTCTTATGATTATAAAGGAGCAAAGACCTATATTCTGGATGAAGGCGACTATTATATCGCTGCCGGAACGGACGCGCATGACGCGCTGAACAATATTCTGGCGGCAAAGGGTATGACGGCAGCGGATGGAATGACGGCGGCAGGCAACGCGGACATGACCGCTATCTGGAGCAACGATGCGCTTGATACGACTACTTATGCAGTGAATGAAAAAACGGGCGTGGAAGTAACAAATCTGTTCGATTTTGCGGACAGCGGCTGCACCTATCTGAGCCGCTCTGACTGGCAGGGCACCTGGCCGGAGCATGACGGAGAGGTCAGCACGCAGGTTTCTACCTGGGGCAATGAAATTAACGGGGACGACGGCGTTTCCTATACCTATACCAAGGCAATCAGTGCGGAAGAACTTGCGAAGCTGGATTCCTTTGATTCACTGAATCCGGAGGATGCAGATGCGCTTACAGATACCCCGGTCTATGGGGCGGATAATGACCTCCGGCTGATTGACATGCGCGGCCTGGATTATGAGGATTCCGCATGGGACGCACTGCTGGATGAGCTGAATCCGGAGGATTACCAGACGCTGATTACGGCTTCCGGGTATGGAACGGCTGCGATCGACAGCGTAGGCAAGCCCTTTGCACTGGACCAGGATGCGGCGACCGGTCTGACGGGCGGCGGAACCGGCGTAAATTATTGCGGAACGCTTGTACTTGCCCAGACCTGGAACCAGGAGCTGGCGGAATATTACGGAGAGATAATCGGAAACCAGGCTCTTATCGGAGGATGCGTGGGCTGGTATGCGCCTGCCATGAATATTCACCGTCTGCCGTATTCCGGGCGCAACAATGAGTATTATTCCGAGGACGGCTTCCTTTCTGGCGTGATTGCTGCAGCGACCAGCCGCGGGGCGGCATCAAAGGGCATGTATACGTTTATTAAGCATTTTGCACTGAACGACCAGGAAAATCACCGGGGCGACCGGGAAGGAAACTTCGGCGTGTGTACATGGTCCAACGAGCAGGCTATCCGCGAAATCTATCTGAAACCGTTCCAGATGTGCGTACAGAATGATGCGATTACACTCAACTATCTGGAGGAGGACGGAAACGGCGGTTATCAGAATACTTCCAGAGAATATCCGCCGGTTACTGCGGTCATGACCGCTTTCAACCGTCTGGGCTATACCTGGACAGGCGGCTGCTATCCGCTTATCACGGAACTGCTGCGCAGCGAGTGGGGCTTTGACGGTTTCGTCATCACGGATAATGCCAATACCGGCTCTCCAACTTACATGAATGCGGAACAGATGATTGAGGCGGGAGGCGACGGCGCTCTGACAACTACGGAATATGCAGTCTGGGAGTTCGACAAGGACAGCGCAGCCGATTATCATTACGGCAGGGAAGCAGTACATCACATTTTGTATACTGTGGCAAACTCCAAGCTTATGAATGGTCTGATGCCGGGCGCCAGATTTGTCACTCCGCTGACCGTTGCCGAGAAAATCGTTATCGCAGTCAATGCAGTAGGCGTTGTTCTTCTCCTGCTGCTGGCATGGTTCATCTTCCGCGGCTTCCGGAGATGGAGAAGAAACCAGGTGCGGGTGGAATAAATGCAGGAGGCTATTACAACAAACGCCTATGCGGAACAAAACCGCATAGGCGTTTGAGTAATTCTTTGCATAACATATTTCTTACAGACTCACCCTGTATATAATTCCTTCGTTCCGTATAGTGCTTCAGTGAAATACGTTGTCATATTCGCAGTATAGTTAATTCTCCTTGTTCTGCTTTTTCATGTTTTCTTCTAACTTTTGGGAAAGCGGATTTTTCGGAAAATCTTTACCTGGTGTAAAGTGTTTAATTAGCTTCAAAATTCCCACAGTACCACCAAAGGCACAAACCATTACAACGGCAACCATTCCCAACTGCCGTAACTGCTCAATCAAAAAACTCATAGTGAATTTCCCTCCCTTATTGCTTCAATTTCACAAAGTTGTTTTATAGACAGATGTTGTTTTTCTGCCTTGCTTACAGTATAATAACGTTGTGAAAGAGGTTCAATCAGCAATATGAGAGTAAACGCAATTTAATAAACAGAAATTCGCCAAATGTTTAGAAATTATCAAAATCATAAAAATTGATGTTTAAGGGGAGTTAGATATGAGTACAGACGCACGGGTTCGGTATACAAAAATGGTCATTAAAAACAGTTTTATAGAACTGCTAAAGAAAAAAACGATAAATAAAATAACCGTAAAAGAAATTTGTGAGTTATCGGAAATAAATCGGACCACATTTTATAAATACTATTGCGACGCATACGATTTACTGGAAAAAATGGAGCAGGAATTTTTAGATGAATTGTTCCAAAATATATGTCCCCCTGTTCAGCATGACTTTAAAGATACGCTTACTCTTATTATGGTAAGCATAAAAGCAAATGCCGAAGTATATCAAACGATCGCTTCTGAAAATGGAGACAGACATTTTCCTAACCGTATTTTCACATTATGTTATAACAATCTGGCTGTACATATAGAAAAAAGATTTCCGAATTTTTCTCCGGCACAACAAAAATGGGTTTATTACTTTATTGCACAAGGCTGCAGCGGAATTTTAGACCAGTGGATTATTTCCGGCATGGTGGAACCGATTGATGAAGTTGTGAATTTTGCTGATAAGCTACTTCAACATACGTTAAAGCAATTTTGATACTGAATTTTTTCAAAAAAACTTTGACCGTAGAAAATAGCTCCGGTGTCCATGCCGGAGGAATTTCAGAATGAAGCAGAGCGGATTCTGCCGTTAGGTAGAGCGGATTCTACCGCCGGTAGATTGCGTTTTTTGTGATGTCGGGCTATAATATGCCCGGATATCACAGAAATAATGTGCTGCAACAGTGCTGCGCCGGAGCTGCAGAAGGTATTCCCACGGGCAACGGACCGGATGTACATATGCGGACACGTCCGACTGGGGACGGTCCCTTATGTGAGATGGGAAAGCAGTGCAGGGCGCGGCGCAGATTTGCAGTACAACCGGGAGGGATGACGTATGGATGAGACTGGAAAAGAGCAGTTTGGAAGATTTGTGGCGCAGCAGAGGAAGAAAAAGAAGCTGACGCAGAAGGAGCTGGCACAAAAGCTTTATGTGTCGGACAAGGCGGTGAGCAAGTGGGAGCGCGGCAGCAGTATGCCGGATATTGCCCTGCTGACGCCGCTGGCGGAGGCGTTGGGCGTGACGGTGACGGAACTTCTGGAAGGAAAAGAAATGGAAAAGACAGAAGAGAGCAGGATGGCGGATGATAGTCATCTGGAAATGTTACTGAAAAAAGCAGTGACCATCACAGAGGATACGCCGGAAATGCGCAGAGATAAGAAAAAAAGAAACGCGGTTATTTTTGCAGTGAGCGTGCTGCTGGGATTTCTGGAGGTTTTTCTCTTGCAGCTCTGTGGGCGTTCCGTTTTGCAGGCGCCGCCGGTTTTTCTGCTGTTTTTTCTGCTATCTCTGATGGCGGGTGTTTTTCTGTGGCTGCTTACAGACGACAGCCTTCCGTATTTTTACAGCGAATATAATATGCGATGTGACAGGCTCACAATGCCGTTTCCGCGTTATTTTATGTTCGGGAAGAGCATTACAAAGAAAAGCTGGCGCAGCATGGTAAAAGCGGCGCGCAGATGGGCAGTGGGAAGTCTGCTGGCGCTGCCGCTTCTGTATGCGGGAATGAGCATCTTCCCGGAGCTGCCCGGCATGGAAATCCTGCAGGTGATGACAGCGTTGCTGTACTTTGGAACGCTGATTGTCCCGGTAGCGCTTGCGGGAGAGTAAGCGTAAAGAAAACGGCGGAGCGCGCCGGGCGCGGCTTTGCCTGCGGAAGAAGCGTCTGCCGGGCTTGATTCCGTCTGCGGGAAGAATGTCTGTCGGGCGCGGCTCCGTCCGCGGAAGAACATCTGCCGGGCGCGGCTCCGTCCACGGGAAGAAGCGTCTGCCGCGCCGGTCAGGTTGCCGCCTGCAGCAGCCGCAGGATGCTGTCCACTGTATAGCCCAGGTTTTCGGCGCTGTATTGTCTGCTGACGGAGAAATCCTGCGGCAGCCGGTTGATGGGGAATACGGCGGTGACGCCCATTTCATAGGCGGACTGGATCTCGGCGTCCTCCGCGCCGCCGACAATGGCGATAACGGGCTTTTGCTGTCTGGCGGCGCGCTGTGCGATGCCGATAACAACCTTTCCGCGCAGGCTCTGGGAATCCAGCTTGCCCTCCCCCGTGATAATATAGTCGGCATCGCGGATGAGATCGTCAAATTTTACCGTATCCAGCACAGTCTGGATGCCCATCTGGAGCCGGGCATGGAAAAAGGCGATCATTCCGGCGCCCATTGCGCCTGCCGCTCCGGTTCCGGGAATCCGGCTGATGTCATTTCCGGTTTCCCGTGCGAGTACATCACTCAGATGATGTACGCCAAAATCAAGCTCTTCTACCATCCGGAAATCGGCGCCCTTTTGCGGACCGAAAACGAACGAAGCGCCGGCGGGACCGTACATCGGATTATCAATATCACACATTGCTATCATTTCAATATCTTTAAGCAGCGGAGACATTCCGGAAAAATCAATGCCGGCAATGTCACACAGTGTTCCTCCGGTCGGGACGAAATCCTTTCCGTTTTTATCATAAAACCGTATGCCGGCGGCGGCAGCGGCGCCGCAGCCTCCGTCGTTGGTGGCGGAGCCGCCAAGACCGAGAATGATTTTCTGCACGCCTTTTTGGGCGGCGGCAAGAATGAGCTGCCCGACGCCATAAGTTGTCGTCATTAGGGGATTTTTCCGGTTTTCCACAAGAGGAAGACCGGCGCAGGCAGCCATTTCAATGACGGCGGTCTGCCCGTTGTCAATCAGACCGTAGCTGGCAGGCATATCTTCGAAATAAGGCCCCTTTACGGTAACGGTTTCGCGTGTTCCGCCGACAGCCGTCAGAAAAGCATCGACGGAGCCCTCGCCGCCGTCTGCCACCGGAACAGAGACAATCTCTGCACCGGGAAAACGCGCTTTGATTTTTTCGTGACATATCGCACAAATTTGTGTGGAGCTTAAAGTGCCTTTAAAAGAATCGGGAATTAATACAAATTTCATAAGTGTCCTTTCTGTTACTGTGAGCGGTGTGAACAGTAACTCCTTTCTGTTTCCGTCCGGGCGGGAAACCATGATAAAACGTGATTTTCGTTTGCGTGAAATACGAGCCTCTGTCAGTTGCATCTGCCATAAAGCCGATGAAAAAGACATATCAAAAAAGTAGTTTTCAATTTCCTACGGATGTGGTAGGATAATTAATAGTTCCGGGGATGCCCGCTTTCGCGCGGGTTCTATAGACATGAAAATATGTAAACATGTTTCAGGTCCGGTTATCCCCTAGCTTATGATATGATTATAAAAAATCACAGAAAGAAAAGCAAGCATTATCAGAAGGAGGCTTTTGCTATGGAGAAGAAACTGTCGCGGGAAGAGGCATGGGAATTACTGCGAGAATATAATGAGACACCGGCGCTTTTAAAGCACGCGCTGGCAGTGGAGGCGGTGATGCGCCATTTTGCTGATCTGTCGGGCGAAGATGCGGAGGTATGGGGCGTTGCCGGGCTTCTGCACGACCTGGATTATGAGAAATATCCTAAGGAGCACTGCAAAAAGGCGGAGGAGATCATGCGCGGCCGGGGAATCGACGAGGTGTACATCCGTGCAATGAGCGCGCACGGATACGGCATCTGCACGGAGACGGAGCCGCAGAGCAGGATGGAGAAGGTGCTCTATACCATCGACGAGCTGACGGGACTGATCAACGCAGCCTGTCTGATGCGCCCGTCGAAGAGCGTGCTCGACGTGGAAGTGAAATCCATTAAAAAGAAATTTAAGGACAAGCGCTTTGCCGCCGGCGTAGACCGGGAGGTTATCCTGAAGGGCTGCGAAATGCTGGAAATGCCGCTGGATGACGTTATCCGCGAAACCATTGCGGGAATGCGGGAAAACGCGGAAGCAATCGGACTGAAGGGAAATATAAACTGATTGTCCGGTCCGGAACTTTTGGCTTGCTGCAGAGTCCGTAAGGGATTTTACAATTTAATCTGATTTTAATGCAGACCGGGTTGACAGACAATCCGGTCTGTATTATCCTATAGGTGTACTAACATGAATAATACACTTGAGACGGAAGGGGGGGGGTAATGCATGATTATCATAGATTACAAGGACCGGCGCCCGATATATGAGCAGATTGTGGAGCGGTTCCAGATGCTGATCGTCAAAGGCGTTCTGGAGCCGGACAGCCAGATGCCGTCGGTGCGCAAGCTTGCAACGGATCTGGCAATTAACCCCAACACGATACAAAAAGCGTATGCGATATTGGAACAGAATGGTTTTATCTATCCGGTAAAAGGAAAGGGAAATTTTGTGACCGGAGGGGCGAAGCTGATAGAGCAGAAGCAGGAAGCCCATCTGGAAAATGTCCGCGATGTTTTACGGCAGGCAAAGGAAATGGGAATTTCAAGAGAGCGCCTGCTGGAGAAGCTGGACGAGGTATACAAGGAGGACTGACATGATAGAAATGACGGGAGTAAGCAAAAGCTTTGACGGCATCCGGGCGCTGGACAATGTGTCGGCGCAAATCAGAGAGGGGAGCGTTTATGGAATCGTGGGAACGAACGGCGCGGGAAAAAGCACGCTGCTGCGCGTACTTGCGGGGATTCTGAAGGCGGACAGCGGCTCTGTGCGGATTGATGATATGGAGGTGTTTGAAAATGTACCGGCGAAGGAGCGCCTGTGCTTCATTCCGGACACGCCGCATTATTTTACCAATGCGCGCGTGAAGGATATGCTGGATTATTATGAGATAATTTATCCCGGATTTCAGCGCGCAAGGTTTAAGGATTTGTGTGGAAAATTTGAGCTTGATCTGAACCGCAAGCTGTCCACTTTTTCCAAGGGAATGAAAAAGCAGGTATTTGTGCTGCTTGGTATCTGTGCGGGTACACGTTACCTGCTGTGTGATGAGACATTTGACGGACTCGACCCGGTGGTGCGCCAGGCGGTAAAGAGCATTTTTATCGATGAGGTGATGAACAGGCAGTTTACGCCGATTATTGCGTCGCACAATCTGCGAGAAATGGAGGACATCTGCGACCATGTAGGGCTGCTGCACAAGGGCGGCATCCTGTTTTCGCGTGACCTGGAGGATATGAAAATGGATATTCACAAGGTACAGTATGTGATTATGAATCCGGTAAAGGAGCAGGAGCTGTCGGAAGAGCTGGATATTATCAAAAAAGACACGCGCGGAAATCTTTCCTGCATCACGGTGCGCGGAAGCCAGGAGAAAATTACGGCGGCTATCGAGGCGAAGGAGCCGCTGTTCTATGAAATCCTCCCGCTGTCCCTGGAGGAAATCTTTATCAGTGAAACGGAGGTGATCGGTTATGACATCAAAGATATCATCGGTTAAGCTTTTAAAAGAAGCGATGAAGCGCAGCGCGGCGCCCGGCATTTTTCTGCTGATTGGTTTTTTCTGTTACTATCCGGTTATCGGAATGATGTTCATGAACGAAAGATGGTTCCATGCTGTAAAGGATACAAAGCAGTATATTAATGAACTGAATGCGTATGGCGTTGCGAATCCTATATTATTCTGTGTGACCTTTGGAGCGGCGCTGCTTCTTGGAATTATGCAATTTTCCTACCTTCATTCTGCGGAAAAGGTGGATTTTTATCACAGTATCCCGGTAAGAAGAGAGAAGATTTTCGGTATCCGTTATGCGGCGGGCGTTCTGGTGTGGCTGGTGCCGTTTGCAGTGAATCTGATGCTGTTTGTATGTATCTGCGCAGTGAAAGGCTTTGCCGTGACGGAGGGCACGATGCCGGGAGCCTCCCTGCCGGCGCTGCTGGCAAAAGGGCTGATTGCACATATTGTGTGCTTCCTGCTGGTTTACAGTCTGACGATTCTGGCGATGATGGTGACAGGAAAGATATTTGCCGCAATCGCTGCCATGTTTGTATTCTGCGGATATGTGCCTGCGATTAAGATTCTGCAGGAGGTGCTGATGGATTTTTACTTTGCCACCTATTACGGAAGTCCGGATCTGGGAAACAGTCTTGCTATTCAGTGCACGCCGGTGTATGCTTATATTAGGGTATGCGGCGACCTGATGAACCAGGTATTTCCGCTGGACCTTCTGATAGCGATAGTGCTGATATCGGCGCTTATCTGCGGGCTGTGTCTGTATCTCTACCGTATGCGCGCCTCAGAAAAAGCCGGAAGACCGATGGCGTTTCATGGCATTGCCAGAGTGGTAAAATTTCTGCTGGTGGTGCCGGTGACACTTATCTGCACGGTGTGCTTCTATTTCGTTACCGGAAACAACATATTGTGGGAGATTTTCGGATTGATATTCAGCCTGCTGCTAATCAGCGGAATCATTGAATTTATTTATCGTATGGATATCCGGGAAATGTTCCGGGATAAAAAACAGATTGCGCTGTCCGGTGTGGTGACGCTGGCGATTCTGGCGGTCTTTCAGTTTGACCTGACGGGTTTTGACAGCTGGATGCCCGAAAAGACAGAGGTGGAGAGCGCGGATATCAGAACCGGCTATATGCTGGCAGATAAAGAGAAGATGGAGTATGAGCAGCTTGTGACAGGGGACGGAACCGTGGTACTCAGCATGAGAAAGCCGGAAGATTATGGAACCAGGGTGACCATCGGATATGGAATCACGGATCTGGATACGGTATTCCAACTGGTGGAGCACAGTACGTCTTTTTCCGGGGAAATGGCGTCGGAGATGGGGGATTACTGGGACTATTCCTACAGTATTTCTGTAACCTGGCATTTAAAGGACGGCACGCAGAAGGTGCGCGGCTATGAGTTCACGCGGGAAAATCTGCAGGAGTATATGGCTCCACTCTGGGAGACGGAAGAATACCGCCTGCAGAGCAATCCTGCTTTAAGCGTAGAGCCGGAGGATGTGCTGGCGATTTTTGTCGCCCCGTCAGATGTTTCTCTGCTGGATGCGATATCATTGAAGAGTCCGGCGGCGGACGACGCTGCGGCAGATGACGAAGAAGCGGGAAATGCGCGGACGGAAACCACAGCGGAGAGCGAAAAAGCAGAAAGCGCGCAGACGGAGAATATAGCGGAATACGCAGAAGAAGCAATGACGGACGCAGGGCTGCTCACCCCGGATAAGCCGCTTACTAATGCGCAGATGGAGACGCTGACAAAGACCGTTTTCCAGGATTTGAGAGAGGAGACGCTGGCGGAGGCGCTTACGTACGCGGACTGGAATCTGCAGATAATCTATCGCGGACAGGACGGCAGGGTCTACGGACAGTCCCAGAACCTGAACGGGGGATTTGCCGATACAATCACGCTTTTGAGGGAATACGGATATCCGCTTGCAGAGGAGGCTGCCTGACGGCAGAAGAAAGGAGAAGACATGGACGGACATGGAGCGGAGCTTTTCATTCTCCCGCAGCCGCGGGAATGGGAGCAGAGAGAAGGATTCTTTGAAATGAGGTATGACCAGTATCTGGTGCTGGCGGAGGGGACTGCCCCGCTGGCGCCGGAGAGCCTGGAGGATTTAAAGGAGGATATGCAGCGTTTCCTTGGGTTTACCCTGCAGGTGCGGCGCGGAAGCAGCCGCGCCGGGGATATGGTACTGCGGCAGACAGAAGAATTGCGGGAGCAGGAGTACACGCTGGAAATTGGCAGCGAAGGGATTCTGGCGCAGGCAGGCGGCAGGGCGGGGCTTTTGTACGCGGTGCAGACGCTCCGGCAGCTTATCCGTCAGTGCGGCGCGCTTCTGCCGTGCCTGCATATCCACGATTATCCGGCGATACCGGAGCGGGGATTTTATCACGATGTGACGCGCGGACGCATTCCGACGCTGGATTCTCTGAAAAAACTGGCATCCCGGATGGCGTTTTACAAGCTCAACCAGATGCAGATCTATATTGAACACAGCTTTCTGTTCCGCGATTTAAGCGAAGTCTGGCGCGACGACACGCCGCTGACGGCGGAGGAGATTCTGGAGCTGGACGCATTTTGCGGGAAGCTCGGCATCGAGCTGGTGCCGTCCCTGGCAAGCTTCGGACATCTTTATAAGCTGCTGCGCACCAGACAGTACGCGCATCTGTGCGAGCTGGATAATCCGGCGGCGGAGCCGTTTTCCTTCAGGGCGCGGATGGATCATCACACCATTAATGTGTCAGATTCAGAGAGCCTGGAGCTGATGAAAAAGCTGATTGGCGAATATATGGAGCTGTTTTCTTCGCGCCGCTTCAACATCTGTGCGGACGAGACTTTTGACCTGGGGAAGGGCAAAAACAGGGCGCGCGCCGAAGAGGAGGGCGTCTCCGGCATGTATACGGAATTTGTGCGGAAGCTGTGCGAATTTGTGAAAGAGCGTGGAAGAACGCCGATGTTCTGGGGCGATATTATCTGCGGCTTTCCGCAGGAATACCGGAAGCTCCCCGAAGGGACTATCTGTCTGAACTGGGGTTATGCGCCGCAGCAGAGCGCGGAGAGCACCGAAAAGCTTTATGAAGCGGGCGCTATCCAGTATCTTTGTCCGGGTGTGGCGGGCTGGAATCAGTGGATAAATAAAATAGAAGATTCTTATGAAAATATCCGAAGAATGTGCGGCTATGCGCAGCAATATCATGCGCTGGGGGTTTTAAACACCGACTGGGGCGATTTCGGGCACATCAATCATCCGGAGTTTTCCATCCCCGGCATGATTTACGGGGCGGCGTTTTCGTGGAATCCGCAGATTCCGCCCTTTGAGGAAATTAACCGGCAGATTTCACGGATGGAATACGGCGACGTCACGGGAGAGTTTGTCGCCGTTATGGCGGAGGCGGACCGGTACTGCGATTTCACCTGGGAGGCGGCGGTCTCCTTCCTTGAATGCAAGGAGGAGGAGAGGGAGCAGGTTTTCCGGGAATATACGGACGCCACAAAGCTGTCGCGCGGACAGGTGCGGGAGGATAATGAAAAGCTCCACGACCTTCAGAAGCAATTAAAGAAAAATCTTCCGGCAATGGACGCCGGAGGGCGGGAGACGGCAGCCGCCTGTGTACTGGCAACGGATGGAATCCGGATTTTCAATGAGACCGGCGCGTCTCTGGCGGCATATTACCGCAGGGAGGAGCCAGATGCCGGGAAAATGGCGGCGCTGGCAGAGAGACTGGAAAACTGGTTCTATTATTATAAGAAGCTCTGGCGGAGCGTCAGCCGGGAATCCGGGCTTTCACAGATACAGAATGTCATAGACTGGTACGCCGATTTGCTTCGCTCTTTCCTTTTCGGGTAAAACATGCTATACTGGAAAAAATTCACCTGCGCTTTGGATGGCAGATGCGCAGACGGAAAACAGTGGAGGATGAAATATGCTGATTATCAAAAACGGAAAGATTGTGGACCCGGCTTCCGGCATGGAGCAGACAGGCGACGTGGTAGTGGAGGATGGAAAAATTGTGCAGCTTGGCGGCAGCTTTGCCGGGCAGGCGGGCGCTTCCGATGAGGTGATAGAAGCGCAGGGGCTTGTGGTTGCACCCGGTCTGATTGATACGCATGTGCACTTCCGCGACCCCGGCTATACGTACAAAGAGGATATTTACACAGGAGCTCATGCGGCGGCAGCCGGCGGATTTACGACGGTGGTATGCATGGCGAATACAAAGCCGGTGGCGGATAATGAGGAAACGGTTTCGTACATTGTAAAAAAGGCTGGAAAGGCGTGCGTTCATGTGCGGACAGCGGCGGCGGTCACGAAGGGCTTAAAGGGGAAAGAGCTGACGGATTTTGAGGCGCTGTATCGCTGCGGCGCAGTCGGCTTTACTGATGACGGTATACCGCTGCAGGATGCGGCGCTTCTGGAGGAGGCGATGATGCAGGCGGCGCGGCTGGATGTGCCCATCAGTCTGCACGAGGAGGATTCCTCCATGATTCTCCGTCCGGGCGTCAATGCCGGAAAAGT
This sequence comes from Marvinbryantia formatexigens DSM 14469, assembly GCF_025148285.1. Taxonomy (NCBI): domain Bacteria; kingdom Bacillati; phylum Bacillota; class Clostridia; order Lachnospirales; family Lachnospiraceae; genus Marvinbryantia; species Marvinbryantia formatexigens. The sequence continues at coordinate 2,969,027 of NZ_CP102268.1, forward strand.
GGCGGAGGCACTTCAGTATGGCGGTGCTCCGGCGGCGTCGGAGAGCACGATGGTGGAGCGCGACTGTGCGCTTGCCCTGAAGACGCGCGCTTCCGTGGTTATCCAGCATATCAGCGCGAAGAAATCGGTGGAGGCGGTGCGCAGTTACTGGCGCCGTGGCGCGCGGATACACGGGGAAGTGACGCCGCAGCATTTTTCACTGACGGAGGATATCGTGCTGGAGAAGGGCAGTCTTGCGCGGGTAAATCCGCCCATCCGCACGGAAGAGGACCGGCAGGCGCTGATTGAGGGCTTAAAGGACGGCACGCTGGATATTATCGCCACGGACCACGCGCCGCACAGCCGCGAGGAAAAGGCGCGCGACATCAAGGCGGCTCCCAGCGGGATGATAGGGCTGGAGACTTCCCTGGCGCTCGGCATCACAAATCTTGTGAAACAGGGGCATCTCTCCTTGATGGACCTTCTGGAGAAAATGACGGTCAATCCGGCACGACTTTACAGGCTGAATGCAGGTGCGCTCGCAGAGGGCGCTCCGGCGGATCTGGTTATTTTCGATGAAAACGAAAGCTGGACGGTGACGGATAATTTCCGCTCCAAATCCAACAACTCGCCATTTATCGGGCAGACGCTCACCGGCAGAGTGAAGTACACCATCTGCGGCGGAAAAACGGTCTACCGGGACGGGCAGACGGCGTTCTGAGCAGGGATGGAGCGAATGGTAACTACTCAGCATTTTTTTCTGATATTTGCCGCATGGCTGAGTAGTTATAAAATATGCGGGAAAGGAAGAGAAAAATGGGAAAAGTGATGAGCAACAGGGCGCTCGGTGAGGATTTCTATCTGATGCGCGTGGAGCAGAAGAATGATGCGCGGATGGGGCAGTTTTATATGCTGCGCTCCTGGGAGACGTATCCGGTTCTCAGCCGTCCAATCAGCGTGTACGACGCGGACGATGAGAGCGTCAGCTTCTTATATAAAGTGGTGGGAAAAGGAACGGAGCTTTTTGCGCGTCTGCAGGCGGGCGATGAAATTACGCTGGACGGGGCGCACGGAAACGGTTTTCCGTCTCTGACAGATAAAAAGCGCATTGCACTGGTGGGCGGCGGTGTGGGAATCGCGCCGCTTTATCTGGCGGCAAAGACCTATAAAAAAGAAAATCCGGAATGCAGCGTTGACATTTATCTTGGTTTCAGCGGCACACCGGTGCTGACGGAGGAATTTGAGACGGTCTGCGACCGGCTGACAGTGAATGTGGGCGGCTTCGTGACGGACGACATTGATCCGACAGCCTACGATGCCATCGTTACCTGCGGACCGACGGTGATGATGAAGGTACTCTATAACAAATGTGTGAAATGCCAGGCATCTGCGCCGCTCTATGTTTCGATGGAAAACCGCATGGCATGCGGCATCGGCGCCTGTCTGGTGTGCAGTTGTAAGACGAAAAACGGAAACCGCAAGGTCTGCAAGGACGGTCCGGTATTCTCAGGAAGCGAGGTGTTTGGCATTGAGCAGTAGATTAAAAACGACCTTTGCCGGCGTGGAGTTTAAAAATCCGGTGGTACTTGCCTCTGGCACCTGCGGCTTCGGCAGAGAATTAAATGAGTATTTCGATATTGAACGCCTTGGCGGACTCTGCTCGAAGGGGCTGCTCGACCATCCGCACGGCGGCAACGAGGGTATCCGTATCTGGGAGACGGCGAGCGGCATCATGAACAGCGTCGGACTGGAAAATCCGGGCGTCGACGCCTTTATCGAGAACGACCTGGACTGGGTAAATTCCAAAAATCTGGTGAACATCGTAAATCTGGGCGGGCATTCGCTGGACGGTTATCTGAGAGGAATGGAAAAGCTTAATCAGGTTGACCTGGATATTCTGGAGCTGAATATTTCCTGCCCGAACGTGAAGAGCGGCGGCATGAATTTCGGCACAAAGACGGAGGTTGCCCGCGAGATCGTGCGAAAGATCCGCGCCGCCTGCCGTCATAAGCTGGTGGTCAAGCTCTCCCCGAACGCGGAGGATATCGTGTCGCTGGCGCAGATGTGTGAGGAGGAGGGAGCGGACGGCGTTTCTCTTGTCAATACCTTCCTCGGCATGGCGATTGATTTAAAAAAGAAACAGCCTGTTTTTAATAATGTATACGCCGGGCTCTCCGGTCCGGCTATCAAGCCGATCGCGCTGCGGATGGTCCATCAGGTGTCGAAAGCCGTCTCCATCCCGGTGATGGGGCTGGGCGGCATCACCACCTGGGAGGACGCCATCGAATTTATCATGGCGGGTGCAGCCGTCGTGCAGGTCGGCACCGCCACCTTCATGAAGCCGGACATCAGCATGGACATCATCGATGGCATGGAGCGCTATCTGGAAGAAAACGGCTATGAGAGCGTGGAGGAAATCCGGGGGATTCTGTAGGGCGGTCTGAAACAGAATATTATACGGGAACGTACCGGGGAGCGGGGCTGTTATGAAAAGAATGATAAAAATTTTTTGTTTCTGTGCAATATGCGGCGTCCTGTCCGGCGGCAATGTCTGCGCGTCCGGGCAGCCGGAAACGGAAAACATGGAAGAAGAAAGCGTCCGGGAATTTAGTGCCGCTGATTTGAGTGATTTACTGTTGAAGACACGGGAAGCCGTTTATGAGAGCACGGAAATTACAGAAGAGCAGATAATACCTTATGATAAGCCTGCAGAGGGCAGCTTTATAGAAAATCTGGAAGCAGATGTCATGGTAAGCGGTCAGCCGTGCAAAATGCAGTTTTATTACAGGCCGGATGAAACATTGACACAGATTAACTGTATTTTCTCTGCCGAGGAGGGCTACAGCGACGATAAAGAAGAGCTGTGGCGCGTGGCTGCGGAAACGGTGGAATTGCTGGAGGAAAAATGGAAAGATGAGTTGGGGATATCCGGAAGCGCTTTCCGCGCAGAGAAGGCGCCGGATTTTGCAAAACCGGTTAATAAAAGGAAAAGCTTTTATATGAACAGCGGAATCTGCTACAATTTTTCTTTTGACTCCTTCCCGGCGGAAGAAGGGGCAGATGCCTGTGATATCGTTTTTTCGTTTCAGGCTGTCCGGTCAGATTTTTCGGATGCGGAAAAATAACAGGAACAGTGATCTGATGGCTGGGCGGTGATGATTTTCCAGGCGGTCCATAGCATATAAAAAGCCGCAGAATATAAAAAGGCTGCCGCATTTTCGTGCGGCAGCCGCGTTTTATTTTTTGGATTTTGCAGCCTTGCCGGATTTTGCCGGAGCTGCAGTTTTCTCTTCTGTTTTGTCTTTCCTGAAGCGGGCGAACAGTCCCTTTTTCTTTTTCGGCGGGGTCTCCAGCGGACCGCGCACGCCGCGCACCTCGGTTATGTAAATACCGCTTACGGTGGCTTTTACTTCTTTTTTCACCGGAATCAGATCAAAAATCTTGGCGTCTGCCACCAGCGTCATCACACGGGGACCGACCTTTGCCTTTACGATCGGAAGCTTTGTCCGGCGCATCAGCTTCGGCGTCTGGTCAATGACCATCTGGGGAAGACCGGATTCTTTGATTTTCATCATCTTTTTATCTATAATCAGCATGGAGACGGTCTGTTTCATTGCCTCCATCTGTTCCTGTTGCGCTGCCTGTTTTTTCTGTGCTTTTCTGCCGAAGAAATATAGTACGCCGAGAATGACGACTAATACCAGCAGAATGATCAAAAGAATGTTAAATACTGACATTTTTCTCCTCCTCAAAAGTTTGCTTTTTTTATTTTAGCATCCTTTTTTTAAAAGTGCAATAATCTTTCGCAATCCTGTGAAAAATCTGTGATAGTAATTGATTTTCGGGGAAATTTATGTTAGAGTGGCAGATAGGGAGTTGTACAGTTGTGCATTTTGTGGAGGAGCTATGAGCAGAAACAGGTACGAAAGGGGAGATTCTGGCGAAAGGCGGACCAGGCGCCGGGAAAGAGGCGTAGAAGCTGGCCCGGAAAGAACAGGCCAGGGAAGAGACGGATATGGTGATGCCGGCCAGGGAAGAACAGACTACGGTGACGCCAGCCAGAGAAGGACAGACTACGGTGACGCCAGCCAGGGAAGAACAGACTACGGTGATACCGGACGAAGAAGAGCAAAGCGCGATGATGGCAGACCGGAAAGAACAGAGCGCGGCAGACGCCGGAAGAAAAAAAGAGGCGGAGCGGCGGCAACTGTTATTTTAATCCTGTTGATTTTCATCGTGGCAGCAGGTATTATATTAGTGGCGTCCGACTGGCTTGGATTTGAAATTCCGTTTTTAAAGGCGGGAGTAAATCAGACGCTGGAGCAGGCGGAGGAGCTTGCGGCATCATACGATTACGACGGAGCTATTGCGACGCTGCAGAGCAATGAAAAGTACAGTACAAGCACGCAGCTTCAGGAGGCGGCGGCAGAGTACGAAAGCGCAAAGTCTGCGATGGAGACGGCGATAGACGGGGTGATTGCATCCGCGGAGGAGCTTGCGGCGTCATATGATTATCAGGGTGGCGCCGACCTTATAAAAGCAAGCCCGTATTACAGCGCGAGCAGTGTGCTGCAGTCTCTGGCGGCGCAGTATGAGGAATCGGAAAAGCATAAAAATGATATTGATGAAGGGACTCTTGCGGAGGCGGAGACGCTGGCGGCGATGTACGATTATGACGGGGCGATTGAGCTCCTGAAAGGGATGAACGCTTACCAGACGAATCAGGTTCTCCAGGAAAAGGTGCAGGAGTATGAGACGGCGAAGGCGGCGTGCGTGGCAATCAATCCGGAGGAAGTCACCCATATCTTCTATCATTCCCTGATCGTGGACCCGTCGAAAGCATTTGTCGAGGGGGACCCGGCGTATGCGGGCATGATGCAGTGGATGACGACCATTTCGGAGTTTGATAAAATCACGCAGTCGATGTATGACCGCGGATATGTGCTGGTAAGTATTTACGATCTGTTCACGAAGACGACGGCGGAGGACGGCACTGTTACGATTTCCCCGAACCAGATTTATCTGCCGGAGGGGAAAAAGGCGTATGTGCTGTCGCTGGATGACCTCAGCTATTATCATACGTATGATAATCATGGGATTGCGTCGAAGGTGGTGCTGGATGAGGAAGGAAAGCCGACCTGTGAATATATCCAGGATGACGGTACAGTCGTATACGGCGATTACGATGCGGTTCCGAGGCTGGATGCGTTTATTGAGGAGCATCCGGATGCCTGCTACCGCGGTGCGCGCGGCATTATTGCCCTGACGGGTTACAACGGGATTCTGGGCTATCGCACGGATGGCGTTTACAGCGCGGAGCATAATACCAACAGCGATATTTACTATGCGGATGAATTGCAGCTTAAATGGCTGGAGGAGCATCCCGACTTCGACTGGGAGCAGGAATGTGAAGAGGCGAAGAAGGTCGCGGAGGCGATGAAAGCGGACGGCTGGACATTCGCCAGCCACACCTGGGGGCATAAGAAGGTGGGCGAAGTGGAATATGACCGGCTGGTTCTGGATACGGAGCGCTGGATGCAGTATGTATCGCCGCTGATTGGCGGGACCGACGCTATTATCTTTGCGCACGGGGAGGACCTTTCTCCTACCGGAACCTACGATTCATCAAACGCGAAATACGTGTATCTGAAGAGCCAGGGATTTGACGTTTACTGCAACGTGGATTCTTCGCAGTACACAACTGCGGTGACCTCCGAATACTTCCATCAGGGAAGAAGAAATCTGGATGGCTACCGGATTTACCAGGATACGATTTCGGATAATCCAATGACGGCGGATTTGTTTGATGCGTCAGAGGTACTTGACCCGGAGCGTCCGGGACCGGTACCGGATTTATAAAGTCCTGCATCCCGGATGGGTTTTAAAAAATTCCGGAGGGGCACAAAGCACGCGGAAGGCGTGCGGGTACAGACGCCGGATAGAATTATGATATGATACGGTCTGACCGTTCATATAGGCAGACAGAAATGCCTGTCGGGGGAAAACAATGTGTGGAATAAAAAGAGAGGATAGGTAATTATTATGAAAAGGAAAGCAGTAGTAGCACTTTTAGCCAGTGTAGCACTGGTCGCAGCTGGATGCGGTTCTACGCAGAACGAGACGGAGGCTCCGACGGAAGCACAGACTACCGAGGCGGTTGCGGAGACGGAAGCGGCAGAGGAAGAAACCACCGAGGCGGCATCTGAGGAGGAGACTACCGAAGCAGCAGAAGAGGAGACGACGGAAGCAGCGGAAGAAGAAACCACCGAAGCAGCATCTGAGGAGGAGACTACCGAAGCAGCAGAAGAAGAGACAACAGAAGCAGCAACCGAGGAAGAGACGACGGAAGCAGCAACTGAGGAAGAGACAACGGAAGAAGCAACCACGGAAGAAGCGACAACCGAGGAAGAAACCACCGAGGCAGAAACTGAGGAAGAGACAACGGAAGAAGCGACAACCGAGGAAGAAACAACGGAAGAAGCGACAACCGAGGAAGAGACAACGGAAGAAGCAACAACCGAGGAAGAGACAACGGAAGAAGCAACAACCGAGGAAGAGACAACGGAAGAAGCAACAACCGAAGAAGAGACCACCGAGGCAGAAACCGAGGAGGAAATCACGGAAGCAGTAACCGAAGAAGCGACCACCGAAGCAGAAACTGAGGAGGAAACCACGGAAGCAGCAACCGAGGAAGAAACCACCGAAGCGGCATCGGAAGAAGAAACGACAGAGGCAGGCGAGGAATCCTCTGAGGATGCATCTGAGGAGACCACAGAGAGCGAGACAGAAGCTTTCCTGGAAATGCCGGAATATGTAGCGCTGGATTACATCACGCTTGGCGAGTACACCGGTCTGGAGATTCCGAAGGATCCGGTAGAAGTCAGCGACGAAGAAGTACAGGCTATGATTGATACCGAAACCGTTCAGACACTGACAGAAGGCACGGTAGAAGAGGGCGATACAGTAAACATTGATTATGTCGGAGAACTGGACGGCGAAGAATTTGACGGCGGTTCCGCTGAAGGCTATTCTCTGGAAATCGGTTCCGGCACCTTTATCGACGGCTTTGAGGATGGTCTTATCGGCGTAGCGGTAGGCGAGACGACAGATCTGGACCTGACCTTCCCGGAGAATTATCACAGTGAGGACCTGGCAGGCAAGGAAGTGGTATTCCATGTAACGGTAAATTCCCTGCAGCGTGTTCCGGAGCTGACCGACGAAGTAGCGGCAGAGGTAGCGGACGGTATGACAGCGGAAGAGTACAAAGCAAGCGTGCGCGAGGAGCTTGAGGAATCCGCAGCCGTACAGCAGGATAACCTTGCAAGACAGGATCTTCTGACAGCGGTTATCGACAACGCGACAGTAAACGGCTATCCGACCGAGTACCTTGAGTACAATATGGAAATGACCAGGAGAAACTATACGTCGATGGCGGAAATGTACGGCATGACGTATGAAGAGCTGATTGAAGCTTATGGGATGACGGAAGAGACCTTCACGGCAGAGATGGAGGAACAGCTCAAGACCGTTCTCCCGCAGGAAATGGTACTGCTGGCAATCGCAGAAACCGAGGATATCGAGCTGAGCGACGAGGAATATACGGACGGACTTGCTGAGCTTATCGCTTCACTGGAAGAGCAGGGCGTGACCGTTACCGCGGAAGAGCTGGAAGAAGAGTACGGCGTGAATTACCTCAGCAAATCTCTGCTGCTGGATAAGGTGATGGAGTTCCTGGTAGAGAACAACACCTTTGTTGAGGAAAGCGCAGACGCTGAGGAAACTGAGACGGAAGCAGAGAGCGAGACCGCAGCTGAGGCAGAGGACGAGACAGAGGCGGATACAGCAGAGGAAACAGACACTGAGACGGAAACGGAAACAGAGACAGAGACAGAAAGCGAATCTGAGACTGAGACCGAAACAGAAACAGAAACAGAAGCGTAAGAGAAAAGCAGGTATCTGCCTGCGGATAAGGAATGACAGCGTCAGAAGCTGCTGTATAAGGCAGATTTAAGGTGCAGTGTACGATGAGGGCATCGCAAAATCATCAAATAAGATGATGGAGCGATGCCCTCGTTTTGTATGTAAAAAAATCTTTTGAATGTTGACAATTAATATTTTGAAAACAAAAGAGCAACATGAGAAAAATAAAAGATTGTTATATTGCTTTCAACAGATTACGGAAAAAGTAATCAGGAAAGCAGGTTTGTCTGAAAATACTTTTGTCCCACATGCTATCTGCTCCTTGGAATTATGAAGGTTTACTGGCTTACAAAAAATTTCATGAAGTTAGCCCCGGAAAAAAGCAGGCGTCTGCAAAAGATTTCTGAGAAAAAGCTGAGGAGAATATACGGGGTACAGTTTATTGTCTTGTCAATTATTCTTGGCGGGGCAGTGATCCTTTTAGTCAATCTGGAAGGAGGAAAGGAATATCCGGGATATATGATTTATGTGGCAGCAGGATATTCATTTATAAAGGTTGTTTTGGCCGTTTCCAATATGATCAGGGAAAGAAAACAGGAGGTGAGAACCTGGTTGATTATACGGGATATCGGACTGGTAGATGCACTGATGTCTGTTCTGACATTGCAGACCGCTATGTTTGCAGCATTTGCAGTAGATGACAGAAATTTTCCGTTGAAGATGAATGACGTTACAGGGGCGGTGGTCAGCTTGATTATTTTGGGTATCGGGATCAGTTATCAGAGCTGACAAGGCTGCAGAGGAATTTTGAGGACTGTCTTGACCAGATGCTTTATTAATTACGAAGGGCTAAACAATGGTTAAAAACTAATAAAACAGAAACGTAAATAAAACAATACATAAAAATACAGATGGTAAAGTAATGGCATCAATGAGAAAGGAGGAAGGAGGATACCGAATCGTATCCGTATAAAAAAATAAAACAAAAGAGAAATTGGAAGTTTACAGTTTTTAATGAAACTCCCCACTTAGGGAGAAATACATAAGCGAAAGGGATAAAAAACAATGGCGATAAAAGAAAATGTAGAAGTATTTGCAGTGAAACAGGCGCTATCTTATCTGGATAAGGATCCGGAGAAGAACCTGCCGAAGCTTTTGGACTGGTTTGACCGTTTCGACCGGAAGGACACGCTGAAAACCCAGAGGGAGATGATCCGCAGCGTGGTCATGGATCCGGATAACAACTGGCATAAGCTGGTCATGAGTCTCTGGGAGGACATCGATCCGGGTGTGAGAAACCGTTTTTTTGAAAACTTTATTATCAACGGCTGTCTTTTAGGTTACCAGCGGCAGAAGGAATATAAGGAAAAATATAACTGCAACATCCCGTGGGCGATTCTTCTGGATCCTACCAGCGCCTGCAATCTGAAATGTACCGGCTGCTGGGCAGCGGAGTACGGAAACCATATGAACCTGACTTATGAGGAGATGGACGACATTGTAAATCAGGGCGTGGAACTTGGTACATATGTCTACTTATTTACCGGCGGGGAGCCGCTTGTGCGGAAAAAAGATATCATCCGTCTCTGCGAAGAGCATCCGGACTGTGTATTTTCGACTTTTACCAATGGCACCCTGATTGATGAGGCGTTTGCAAAGGAAATGCTCCGGGTAAAGAATTTTGTGCCGGCGATCAGTATTGAAGGCTTTGAGGATGCTACGGATTCCAGGAGGGGGAACGGCACTTATCAGAAGATCATCCGTGCCATGAATATTTTAAAGGAAAACAGGCTGCCCTTTGGAATTTCCTGCTGTTACACTTCCGCCAATGCGGAGGTCATCGGCAGTGAAGAATATTTTGACCAGATGATCAATATGGGCGCGAAATTCGCCTGGTTTTTCACCTATATGCCGGTGGGAAAAGGGGCGGTGAAGGAACTGATGGCGGACGCCGCACAGAGAGAAATGATGTACCATAAAATACGGGAGTTCCGCCAGACAAAACCAATCTTTACGGTGGATTTCTGGAACGATGGGGAGTACGTGGGAGGCTGCATCGCCGGAGGACGCTGCTACTGCCATATCAATGCCAACGGCGATATTGAGCCGTGCGCATTTATCCATTATTCGGATTCCAATATCCGGGAGAAGTCCCTGCTGGAGGCATACCGTTCCCCGCTGTTCATGGGCTACCACGACAACCAGCCGTGGAATGAAAATATGCTGCGTCCCTGCCCGGTGCTGGACAATCCCGGAAGCCTGACCAGAATCGTGGAAGAAAGCCATGCAAAAAGTACGGATTATCAAAATCTGGAAAGCGCGAAGGAGTTTTCCGATAAATGTGTGGATACGGCTGAAAAATGGGCTCCGGTAGCGAACCGTCTCTGGGAGGAATCTCATGGCGGATGCGCAGCCTGCGGACGATGCGGCAAAGCAGAAAATGAGAGAACCTTTCATCGCTGTCCATGAATATACTGACCGGTCTGTCTGAATTTGTGACGGGTATCCCTGCTCTGGTGGTAAAGGTGATCGTGATGTTGGTTGCGTCATTCTACATGACGGCGGATTATGACAGGATCATGGAGGCAGCCAGAAAAATTGCAGGAATCACGATCACATCAGTATGCCTGCCGGAAGACAGGTTTGATTATTAATGGTAGCAGCCGGTGAAAGAAACCAGGCTGCAGGCAGCTTACCTTCAGCGGGCAGCGGGAATGCCATGCTGCGGGAATACGCAGGTAACCTATTACAGAACCGGGCAGGAGTAAAAATCTATGAATATACGTCGGGGTTTATTCATGCCAAAAACTTTGTGTGTGACGACCGGTTTGCAGTATGCGGGACAATTAATCTGGATTACCGCTCCCTTGCGCACCATTATGAATGCGGCGTCTGGATGTACCGGACGGGCTGATAAATAATAATTCAGAAACCAAATCCGGACAAAACAGAAACAAAAGAATGCCATAATCCGGATATAGAAAAAACAAACAAGGCGCCTGTATCAGAAGGGTGCAGAGAAAGGCAGGTAAGAAAATGAAAAAAAGTAATTTTGTGGCAATGATCCTGGGAACTATCGGAGGGATTTTGTTTGCGCTTGGCATGTGCATGGCGCTGATCCCGGAATGGGATGCTTTCCAGCCGGGGATTGTGATGGGGACGATCGGGGCAGTGGTGCTTCTGGTCATGGTACTTGTGTGGAGAAAGATGGAAAATAAAAATCCCATCCGCTTGTCGGGAAAGACCATAGGGACTGTACTGCTTGGAATCGCAGGAGCGCTGTTTCTGGGCGTCGGGATGTGTATGGTCATGGTGTGGACCAATCTGGTTCCCGGAGTCGTGATCGGATTGCTCGGCATCGTTCTGCTGCTGTGTCTGATCCCCCTTACCAGGGGCTTAAAATAAATGCTGGAAAAACTTATGGACAAGCCATTTCAGACACCGCGGCGGCGTCTGAAATGGCTTTTTCAAAAAAAGGAAAGGGATGAAAGCAAATGGGAAGGAAAATGATGAAACTGGACAGCAGCGGGAATCTTTATCCGGCTATCGCGACCAGGGAATATCCGCAGATCTACCGGATCAGCATTGCGTTGGTAACGCCGGTGCTCCCTGCGCTTTTGAAGCAGGCGGTAAAGGAAACTCTCCCGGCGTTTCCGGCTTTTCATGTCTGCCTGAAGCGGGAACGGTTCTGGTACTATCTGGAAAATTCGGATAAACTGCCGGAAATCACACGACAGAAGGATAAGGGTATACGGCCGTTTCCGGAAAAAGGACTTCAGTTTCGGTTCCTGTACGAGAAGAACTGGATCCATCTTGAAACATTCCATGCACTGACAGACGGGACGGGAGCCATACACTTTCTCCATGCGGTATGCTACCGGTACTGCCAGCTGGCTTACCGGGGACTTTTATCCCGGGATGTCCTGGAAAAAAGATACGGTCTGGAAGGGGCGGAGAATATCCGGGATGCGTATCAGAGTTTTGGGACAAAGAGCGGAAGACCGTGGAAGCTGCTGAAAAAATCCCCTGCCTTCCGGATCTGCGGGAAAAAACAGCCGCAGGGCAATGTGGTTGTCTATACAGGGCAGCTTTCCTTAACCGAATTAAAGGAGGCATGCCGGAAATACCATGCGACGGTCTGTGAGCTGCTTACAGCTATAAGCCTTTATGCGCTCTGGCAGGAATACCGGGAAAAAGCAGTGCAGAGCAGGAGACGGTTCAGGGTTGCCATACCGGTAAACCTCCGGCCTTTTTTTCAGAAAAAGACGGAAAAAAATTTTTTCACCTGCATTCCCATTGAGGCTGACCCGGAAGAATATTATACGCTGGAGCGGCTGATCGGCGAAGTAAAGCGTCAGTTTTCAGATAAATGCAGTGAAAATTACCTGCGCAGCCAGGTGGCTGGACAGGTGACAGGGCAGCAAAGCCTGGTTTCCAGGTATGCCCCGGTTGTTTTGAAGAACTGGTTTTTAAAAACAATGTACCGGTACAACGGGTACAGCACGATGGTTCTCTCGAACCTCGGAAAAATGCAGCCCAGGAAGGAATTTGCTTCCTGTATCATCGGATACCGGTGTGTGCTTCCTGTCACCGGGCGCGAACCGGTCAAGATAGCGGTCTGCTCCTATCGGGATACGATAGAGCTGACCGTGACAAGCAATCTGGCGGAAGAAAAGCTGCAGGAGACGGTATTTGGGCTTTGCGCCCGGCTGGGCATTTCCATGGAAATCCAGAAAACAGGCATCGGAGGCGAATGGCCTGCCGAAAAAAAATCCGGATTAATAAATCAGAAACAGTTCTCAAACAGAAGGAAAACATTCCCCTGTTATAGTTTGCTCAGTAATTGAGACAGAGCAAAAAAGAAAGAGAGGTATTTGAAATGGAGAAGACAATGTATCTGGTAACAGGCGCGGCAGGATTTTTGGGAAGCCATGTATGTGATGAACTTCTGTCAAGGGGGGACCGCGTGCGTGCTCTGGTCCTGCCGGGCGATAAATCCGTAAAATATATTCCGGATGAGGTGGAAATCGTGGAAGGAAACCTGTGCGACATGGCATCCCTGGAAAACTTTTTTACGGTACCAAAGGGAAGCGCATCTGTGGTCATCCACTGCGCGAGCATGGTTACTACAAACGCGGAATTTAACCAGAAGCTGGTGGACGTCAATGTAGGCGGAACCCGGAACATGATCGAACAGTGCCTGAAGCATCCGGAATGTAAAAAAATGGTATATGTAAGCTCTACCGGAGCCATTCCGGAGCAGTCCAAGGGGACGCCTATCCGTGAGACGAAGAGATTTACTCCGATTGATGAAGAACGGCAGGTAGGGTGCTACAGCCAGACAAAGGCGATGGCTACGCAGGCAGTGCTGGATGCATGCAGGGAGAAGGGGCTGAAGGCATGCGTGGTCCATCCCAGCGGGATCCTGGGACCGAAGGATTACGCAATCGGAGAAACGACAGGGACTGTGATCAAGATCATGAACGGCAAAATGCCTGTGGGAATGGGCGGCTCTTTTAATCTCTGCGATGTGCGTGACCTGGCTTATGGCTGCGTGGCGGCAGCGGATAAGGGCAGGATCGGGGAGTGTTATATCCTGGGAAACAAAGAGGTAACGTTAAAGGAAATGTGCCGGATGCTCCATGCCGCCAGCGGATGCAGGACGCCATATTTCTATGTACCCATTGGAATGGCGTACAAGCTGGCGGCACAGATGGAGAAGAAGTCCAAAAAGACAGGGGAAAAGCCGCTGATGACTAATTTTGCGGTTTACAACCTGGCAAGAAACAACGAGTTTGATTATTCCAAGGCAGAGAAGGAACTGGGTTATCATACAAGGCCTTATGAGGAGACGCTGAAGGATGAAGCCGAGTGGCTGATGGCAGAGGGATATATCAGATGTGGGATGACTGAACAATAAACGAGAAGAAGAGAAAGGAGACAGAAATGAAAGACAGTATACTTCGGGAAACAGAAGACGGAACAAAAATGGTATTCAGCGGAGGAAAAGAATTTGTGGAAGCCGTGGCGCACGCTTCCTCCAAAGAAGAACTGAGACAACTGCTGAAAGCGGGAGGTATTTATGAATTCAGCGAGGAGGAGCTGGAGGAAAGCTATAAGAACCTGGCACTGTCCCAGGACTGGGAGGCTCTTTCGGAGCTGTTCCGGGACAGGGATTACGATAGCTGCAGAAGAAAGCTGGAGGCGCATGGCATAACAACGACCAGGGAGCATTTTGACCTGATTAATGAAGTGGTCGCTACCGCTTCCGATGACGCGCTGATCCGTGAAATCCTTCACAAGGAAGATATGGAAAGCACGCTGGAGGCGCTGCACCGGCATGGATACCGTCATATGACGGCGGATTTTCTGCTTCTTGTCCGGGAAAACGCCCTGTATTTTTATGAGGATGCCCTTCTGACGCCGCAGGAGATCCAGGAGCTTTCCGGAAAGGATTTTTATGAACGCTGTAAAAAATCAATCAATCTGATATTTGCTTTAAGCAGCATTGCGGGCCTGTCGCTTGGGATCAGCGGCGTGGCGGATCCGGCCCTGCTGATCGCCATTGCAGGGGG